>CAZMZM010000067.1:0-10937 GCA_964570865.1 uncultured Melioribacter sp. | reverse complement strand
AAAAAATATTTTTCTATATAAGTTAAACTTGAAGGTGAATTATGACGAATCTTGATAATAAAAGCGTATCGGTAATCAGAGCATTAATTTTAGACGGAACCCGCAAAGCTAATTCCGGACATCCGGGCGGTGCACTTTCTTCAACGGATATGGCTTACGTGGTTTATAAGCACTTCCTAAAGTACGATCCCGAAAATCCGCTATGGTTCAATAGAGACAGATTCGTTCTATCAGCCGGGCACGAATCTATGCTACTTTACTCGTTACTTGTGCTGCAGGGTTTTCTTCCGACTGACGAGCTTAAAAAGTTTCGCCAGTTCGGAAGTTTAACTCCCGGGCATCCCGAGTTCGGTTTAACAAACGGAGTAGATGCAACCACAGGCCCGTTAGGACAAGGTTTTTCAATGTCCGTAGGAATAGCCGTTGCAGAGGAAATGCTTAGGGCTAAGTTAGGTGCTGACGTGCTTAACCATTATACATTTACCATTGCCGGAGACGGTGATTTGCAGGAGCCGGTTGCACTCGGCGCTGCATCGTTGGCCGGGCATTGGGGATTAAGCAAATTAATTGCTTTTTACGATAAGAACAATGCGCAGATTTCGGGACCAACTTCACGCGCTGATGATACAAACATCAAGAAAGTCTTTGAAGGTTTCGGATGGAATACAGTTGAAATAGACGGACATAATCATGATGAAATTGTTGACGCCGTAAATACAGCTAAATCCCAAAATGCAAAACCTACACTGATAATCGGACACACAATTATGGCAAAAGGGACAGCAACAAGGGAAGGAGATTTCACAACTCACGGCTCACCTCTTTCTCCTGAAGAAATTGCCGCTACCAAAGAAAAACTCGGTCTTCCCAAAGATGAGTTTTTCTATCTGCCGGAAGATGTGGTTGATAATTTCAGAAGTAATTTTGACGAATTAAAAGAAAAAGTAAATAAATGGAATAATGTCGTAAATGCTAAAATACAGAGCGATAATGAATTTAAAAAACTTTGGACTGAAATAAACTCCGATTACATCTCTGACGATTTATCCGTTCCCGACTTTTCCGAAGAAGCTAAAATGGCAACTCGTGCAGCGTTTGGAAAAACTCTGGCAAAATTTGCCGAACAAATGGAATCTCTTGTCGGGGGAAGTGCCGACTTAGAACCGTCAAATTCCACAAAAGATTTTGCAAAACTTGTCGGCGAGTTTTCAAAAGCCAACCGCTCCGGAAGAAATTTATCCTTCGGAGTTCGAGAGTTTCCGATGGCTGCAATAGTAAACGGAATAGCTTTGCACGGCGGATTAAAACCGTTCGGGGCAACATTCCTGGTTTTTGCGGACTACGAACGTGCAGCAATTAGACTTTCGGCAATGCAGCATTTGCATGTAATGCATGTCCTTACGCACGATTCATTTTATGTCGGCGAGGACGGTCCTACTCATCAGCCGGTTGAACACCTTGCGTCGCTTAGGGCAATTCCCAATTTACTGGTTTTTCGTCCGGCGGATGCCAAAGAGACTGCCGGAGCGATGAAAGCGGCGCTCGATATAAGCAATCGTCCTTCGGTATTGGCTTTAACGCGCCAGGGACTTCCATTGATTGAATTGCCTGAGAACGAAGTTATAGCTAAAGTAAAAAAAGGCGCTTACGTTGTTTTTGAAAATTCCGAAACTCCGGAAATAATTTTAATTGCAACCGGCTCCGAAGTTCATCTTGCAATTGCCGCTGCCAAATTACTTAATAATCGGAATGTCCGCGTGGTAAGTATGCCTTCGGTTGAATTATTTGAAGCGCAACCTGAAGAATATAAAAACTCAATTCTTCCCGATTCGGTCAGATACCGCGTTGCCGTTGAAGCAGGCGTTTCATTTGGATGGGAAAAATTTACCGGCTTGGACGGCTGGGTGTTTGGCTTTGATAGATTCGGTGAATCCGCTCCTTATCAGGAATTGGAGAAAGCGTTTGGTTTTACTCCCGAAAACTTAGCCGAAAAAGTAGAAACAAAATTTAACGAATTCAAGAAAAAGCAGAATTAATAATGAAAACAATTTCGATTGCACCCTCAATTTTGTCGGCTGATTTGTTGAAACTCGAGGAACAAGTGAAAATGGTTTCCGATAACGGAGCCGACTTGATTCATGTTGACGTAATGGACGGGCGTTTTGTCCCCAATATAACTTTTGGACCAAACATTGTAGAAGCGTTAAAGCGAGTTACAAATGTTCCTCTTGATGTTCATCTGATGATTGTAGAGCCGGAAAAATATTTTAAGGATTTCATCAATGCCGGAGCTGATATATTAACATTTCATCAAGAAGCAACTTTTCATTCTCACCGTGCTTTGCAGATGATACGTGAGGCGGGAATTAAGTCGGGTATTTCTCTTAATCCGAGTACACCGATTTCGGTAGTCGAAAATATTATTCCACAAATAGATTTGCTTTTACTTATGTCGGTTAATCCCGGTTTCGGCGGACAAAAATTTATTTCTCAATCAATTCAAAAGATTGCTGCGGCACGAAAACTGTTAGATAACTTTAATTCCGGCGCTATGCTCGAAGTTGACGGCGGCATTAATGCGGAGACTGCACAATTAGTGGTTAAAGCCGGTGCCGACACTTTGGTTGCCGGAAGCGCAATTTTTAAAGCCGCTGACATTGTCGGAGCTATGAACAATATAAGAGAAAGCGGTAAAACTGCAGCGGATAATTTCGTATAATAATTAGAAGTTTTAACTAAGCTAAATAAGCAACCGCTGAAATTAACACAAATAAAATTCCGTAGATAAACTCCAATATTCCGGCTTGCTTTAATGTGAGTTTTAACATCGGTTTTGTGAAGCCTGCAATTATTCTGGCAATTAAAACCACGATGCCGAGTAATGCCAATTTCGGAATTAGATTTTGAATCGAGAGATAAAGAGCAACTGCAATACCAATAACCGCTACCGTAATCGGAATCCGTTTATTCACTTTCTGTTTACGGACAACATTTATCCTTTCATGAATAAACAAAACAGTGGGCACTGCGCGATTTAGCAGCAGAAAAAAGTATGCCCAAGCTTTAACTTCGCTCCATCCGGAAAGAAGAACAATTGCAACGGCGATAAAACCGATAGAGACAGTTGCAATTATCTCGGATGTGATTACCCGTGCCTTGCCTGACAGCTCGAAAAGTAAAAATCCACCCATTAATAGTAACGCAAGTAAAAACGGATAGAGTAGGTAATGGTCGGCAGATTGATAAACAATACCTAAAAACAAACCGGCTAACGCTAGATAGAGAAAGAAAATCCCGCCGGCTTTTTTTCTGAGTAATAGATTCTTTTTCTTGTTAAGTATTATTCTAATCGGCTGATGAGCGAGGAATAATAAAAAAGAAGCTAAGGCCAAAAACAATCCCGGCTTTGACCAACCTACGATTAAAGACAGAATTAACGGCTCAAGGACAAACCCCCACGAACCGTGTTCTTCAGGTAGAGCGATATTCCGTATTTTATTATTTATCATAAATGTTTCTTTCCGATTAATAAATGTTGATTGGGAAAATTATTGAAGAATAATTCAAAAAAGATTTTTTTTATTACGGTTGTAACCCGAGTGATTTCATTTCGGAGATTAACTTCAGCATATTTCTTGTGGCAACTTTACACATCGTTGCACCGCATTCCCATTTTATATCTTTTGTTTTTTCGTCTATGCCTACTTTCATAAATTCTTCAATGTTATTAAGCTCCTTATATTCCGGATGCTTTAACATTCTTTCCATATTTATAAAACCGTCAAGACCGTCGGAGTACTTAACATAAAGACGAAAATCTTCCGACGGTTTGACTTCAATAATTTTTGCCATATTAATCAGCTAATATTTTTCTTCCTATAATTATTCTCTGAACTTCTGAAGTCCCTTCGTAAATCTCTGTTATTTTAGCGTCGCGGTACATTCTTTCAACTTCGTATTCGCGAACGTAACCATAACCGCCGTGAATCTGAACAGCTTCGCGAGCAACTTTAACAGCCGTTTCGGATGCAAACAGTTTAGCCATTGAGGCTTCTTTTATGTAATCTTTTCCGGCATCTTTTAACGCACAAGCCTGCAATGTTAGTAGTTTGGCGGCTTCTATCTCCATAGCCATATCGGCTAACTTAAACATAATAGCTTGGTGATTGGCAATTTCAGTTCCGAAAGCTTTTCTTTCTTTGGCATAATTTAATGCTTTTTCGTAAGCACCCATTGCAATTCCAACTGCTTGCGAGGCAATTCCGTAGCGCCCTCCGTTCAGTGTGTTCATTGCAAAATTAAATCCTTTACCCACTTCCCAAATTACGTTTTCTTCAGGTATGCGACAATCCGCAAAAGATAAAGAACATGTATCGGAACTTCTTATTCCGAGCTTATCTTCCTTAACCCCTTGCGTAAATCCTTCCATTCCTTTTTCAACAACAAATGCCGTAATGCCATGATGACGTTTTGCTTTGTCGGTCTGAGCAAAAACGATATAGTAATCGGCGTTTTTCCCGTTGGTAATCCAATTTTTCATTCCGTTGAGCACCCAGTATTTTCCGTCCTTTGTAGCGGTAGTATGTTGCTGTGTTGCATCGCTTCCCGCTTCAGGTTCGGATAAAGCAAATGCGCCCAATTTTTCGCCGCGTGCCAATGGCTTAAGATACTTTTCTTTAATAAATTCGTTACCCCATTTTTCAAGTCCGAAAGTAACGAGAGAATTGTTTACCGACATTATTACGCCAACCGAGGCATCAACTTTTGAAATTTCCATCATCGCTAATCCGTAACTTACGGTATCCATTCCGGCGCCGTCATATTTCGGATCAACCATCATCCCCATAAAACCTAATTCAGCTAACTTGTTAATAATCTCTCTCGGAAATTCAGCATTTTTATCCCGCTCAATTGTAGTAGGTGCAATCTCTTTCCTTGCGAAATCTCTCGCTGTTTCTAGAATCATTTTCTGTTCTTCGGTAAGTAAAAAATCCATAATGTTCTCCTATACTTGATTCGTTTGGAAAATTAATAAAAAATCGTAATCAAACTACTTAAAGAATCGAGAAATATCAATATGTTACGAAATAAATTAAATTAATAGAGAGCAAAATCTTGTCAATTAAACTATATTCTTTTACATTTGTCTTTAGTTAAATTTAAAAATCGGGAAAAATGAATCAACACGAACTTACGGAAAAAGTAGTAGCTCACATAAAGGAAAACGATAATTTTGCTCACTGGTTGGGTGTTGAGGTTGTTCTTTCAACTCCCGGATATGCAAAGATTAAAATGAAAATTCGTAAAGATATGATTAACTCATTCGGTTCATGCCACGGCGGCGTTACATTCGGCTTTGCTCAAACGGCTCTCGCCTTTGCCTCAAATAATTACGGCAATATCGAGGTTGCTCTTGAAACCGGAATGGCTTTTACTTCCCCGCTTTTTGAAGGAGATGAAATTATTGCCGAGACAAACGAAGAGAGTAGAAACAATAAAGTTTCCGTATATTCTGTTTTAGTTACAAAAACGGACGGGACAAAAGTAGGAGTTTTTAGGGGTTCGGTTTACAGAACAAAAAGGAAATATTTCCCTGATATAGAGATAGAAAATAGTTAAATGAAAAAATTCTTCTTCATATTATCCGTCTCTCTGTCCCTGTTAATCGGGTGTGCGCCAAGCTATAAAATTATTGAGTACGGAGTTTCGGCAAAATCGTTATTGGCGAACAGGGAAATAAGAAATTTATCGATAAAGCAAGATTACGGAATTACAATATTAAAAGTAAAGCGTAAAGGGGAATATCTTGACCTGCTAAGGAAGAACACAAAAATACTTCCGAAGGATACCCTTTATTTATTGGGAACAAGTAACAAACTTTATAAATTCCGTCGAATTTTTCACTAGCAGATTATATTGAAAGGAAATTCATTGAAAAAACAAATATTGTGGTCAATATTAATCGCAGTTGTAGTCAGCGGAATAACATTCACAATTTATTATTACTACGACTTACAAACTCCGGAAGTAATCTATAAAATATACGATACTCAAATAGATAAAGCCCATAAGGATGACTTTCCCTTTCAGTATATTATCGAAACACCCAAACTTCCCAAAAAGCTTGATTTTTGCGGGGAAGATGTTCCTCTCTACAATTTTGATGTTTACGAACGAATTGAACGGGAACTGATTTCAAACACGTATTGGCATTCTTCAACATTGCTGGTATTAAAACGTGCGGGAAGATGGTTTCCCGTGATTGTCCCTATTCTGAAAAAATATGGCATACCGGAAGATTTTAAATACCTTGCCGTTGTTGAGAGTAATCTCGAGAATCAAGTTTCCCCCGCTCACGCTGCCGGTTTTTGGCAGCTTCTGAAAGATACTGCGCGACATTACGGATTGGTTGTAAACAACTATGCCGACGAACGCTACGACCCTTGGCGCTCAACCGAAGCTGCGGCAAAGTATTTGCTGAAAGCCAAAAAGAAATTCGGAACCTGGACTCTGGCGGCGGTTTCATACAATGTGGGAATGTCCCAACTTCAAAAACAGATTAAGCGGCAAAGAACAAAAATTTACTACAACATGAATTTGAATGATGAGACTGCCCGCTATCTTTTCAGATTGTTGGCGGTTAAATCTATATTTGAAAATCCGGCGGAATACGGCTTTTTAATTGATAAGTCGCAACTCTACAAACCCCTTGAATTTACTACGGAAAAAGTAAAGCACTCCATTAAAAATTTAGCGAAATGGGCGGAAATAAGAGGAATAAATTACAGAACATTAAAACTCTACAATCCTTGGCTGCGTGATAATTATCTGACAGTAAAAAGGAAAAAAGTTTATCGTATTCGAATACCGACAACCGAGTCAATTGATATTATTCCCGAACAATAAGGAACAGAAAAATTTCTTTTCTTATTTACTATGTAACGTGTTTCTTGTAAATTTGTTCGGATTTGAAGTTAATTTAACTTAATCAGTTTCACTTATAGATTTCTTTTATTATGTTTATTTTTTAATTGCCCTATTTTATGAACAGCAAAACAAAGAAAATATTGACTCGTCATCTGTTGAGCTTTCTGATTTTCGGAAGTGCTCTACTAATTGCAGCTTTTTCTTCAGGCGGTTCTGATAGTTTTAATGCAAAATATACTAAAATTATTTCGTTGTTTAAGAAATCGGGTTTAGATATTAACAGAACTTACGACCGATTAATTTTTGAAGATGCAGTAGGAAAAGTACTAAAGGGGAATACTACCGAAAAAGAAAATCTTATCGCGAATGTGAATAAGTTTACTCGAGAAAAATACACTAAGAAAGAACTAAAAACCGGAAGTAGAAAAGAAACGCTATCATTATTAACATTACCCGGAATAATGTGGAAGTTTTTGAAATTTCTGTTTTTGTTTTTCATAGTTGAGATTTCAATTTTCTATTTTTCCGAAAGATTGGCTCTAATAAAATTTTACTTGGTTAAAGAAAAGAAAAATTCTTTCAGTGGTCTTTTGGACAGGATGATATGGGAGAAAAAAGATTTTTTTATAAAAGAGAAAATAGATTGGTTGAGAACATCTCTATTAATTTTAGGAATGATAGGGCGATTATTAAGTTATTTGATATTATTTTCGCCCGTTTATGTAATTGCCTATGTTCTCAAATTTAATTCGGAAAATATTACTTTTATTTGGGGTCTTCTCTTTGGTATTTTTACAAATGGAGTATTAATTGCCGGTGTAAACAAATTTTATCATCTACTTGTTACGGAAAGCAAACGCGGATATGTGGAAACGGCAATGGTTAAAAATGTTCCTTTTTTTCCTGACGTAGGAAAAAAGGAGCTGCTTAAAATATTATTATTAAAAAAAGATAACTTCGGCGAAACCATTGTAACACAAATATTTGCTTCGGCTCGTCTTCAGTTTGTCCCTTCGTTTAAGGAAGTTAGTCGGTTTGTAATAACCGGATTAATCATTATCGGTATGGCGCTTAATATCCAAAGCGGTGTGTTTTACCAAATGCTACGTTCCTTTTTATCAGCAGAATACGATATTTTATTCTTTATTCTTTTTCTGGTATTTGCAACCATAAAATTTATCGATGCAGTAATAGACCTTTATGCAGTCAGGGAGAGCGGCAAATATGAGAATTAACCAAATCTTCGAAAATATTTTCTCCGAACATATTTTCCGGCAAAAAGACAAATTCTGGTCGTTGTTGTTTTTGTCGGGAATATTGGTTTTGTTTATCTGGGATTTATTTTTTCTAAATACTCCAGCGTTGCTGCTGCTGATAAAAAGTTTTCTCAATACATTTATAATAGGATTGTTTTCGGTAGCTATTACTTTTTTGATTGCCTGGCGGGTTGTGCTTCTTAAAAACTTGCTGAATCGTAAATCGTTAGAAAAAGCCGATTATTTCCTTGAACTTTCCCTTGATTTTTTAGATTCTATACCTCAAATAATTTGGCTCCTTCTCGGGTATCTTTATGCAATAAAAGTTGCTGAATTTGAAGGTATATGGCTTATATTTTTTTTAATTCTTATTATATCTTTAGCTTTTCTTCATGAGGTTGTCCAAGAGATGGAAAGCCGAATAGATTATTTTAAAAAGTCCGATTTTTACAATGCAATGCTTGTCCTTGGTATAGAAGAAAAAAGAATAATAAACAATGAAATATTACTTGGTAACAGCTTGGCACACCTCATTAATAAAGGGGTTAATATTTTTGCTTCGGTAATTTTTTTAATCTGTAGCGTCGATTTTATTATCTCGGTTGGTTTAACATCAAGCCTGTCCTTAAGCAATTTGCCTGCAACACTTGGTAGTTTGCTTAGTAATTTGGATAGTAAACAAGATATATTGGCTATCGGAAATCTGTTCAATGATCCGTTTTATTTTACAGAACTTTTGACAAAACATCTTCAGGGCATTTCGACCGCACTCGTATTAATTTTTACATTAATCTCTGCGTATAAAATATCGAACGGTTTAATTGAAAGGAAAAAATTAGACTAATGCTATTTAAAATTGAAATAAAGATTATTAACGGCGCAGAGTTCAGCATTAATGAATTTCGGCTCAGAAACAACAAAATTAATTTTCTGTTTGGTGAGTCGGGAATTGGAAAAACATTAATTTGCAAGGCGCTATTAGGTTTGCTAAGTGAAGAAGAATATATCGTAAGCATTGATAACGAGCCATATTCGGATTACTTAAAACTTCCGGGAGTTAAAGATATGTTATCCAAAAGTTTTTATGCTTTTCAGGAACCTTCGAGACATTTATCTCCCGTATTAACAATAGGTGAACAGCTGTCGGAAGGAAGTTTGAAGGAGAATAATGAGAAAGATGATATTTTATCAGGACTTTTTCCCGAAATAAAAAAAAAGGAGCTTGAGTCACTTCTGAATCTTTATCCTAAACCTTTTCGCCCAAGCGGGGGAGAAAAGCAACGCTTTATTGACGCTATGGGGATAATAAAAATAGGTAATCTCTATGTTGGAACAGCTTGGAACGGATTGTTCGTATTTGATGAACCAACCGGCCATCTTGACCAAAAGAAGCGTGATGTGTTTATTAATCAGCTATTGCTCTATTACGTAAAAGACCGCCCGACTATTATTTTTATCACACATGATTATTCGATTTTAAGCATGCTTGAAGAAAAATTTTCATTGTTGAAAAAACAGTTTGTTTATCATGAAATTTTTCAAAACCGTGATAAACTTGAACAGAGAGAGTTTTCTGAAAGTGATTATTTTGCTTGGATTGCCAAGGAGAAAAAAATCAAAAAACCTCCGTTGGGTAGCGCAATTGTGCTAAAGGTCAGTTCCGGTATTGGTGTTTTTGGAAATATTTTAAGATTTTACCGCGACAAAAACCATAAAAAGGAAACTGAATTGATTCTTAGAAAAGGAGAAATTGTTTACTTAAAAGCTCCCAGCGGAGTCGGTAAAACAACAGTAGCAAAAATATTGTCGGGGTTAGTAAAAGCAAAATTTAGTTATGAAATTTCAGGGATAAAAATTAACAACGAAACTCCATATTCGTTTATTGCCGAAAACATTTGGGGAAAGAAAATTACAATGGCTTTCCAACATGCAGACGAGTGTTTAAATCAGAATGCAACAGTATTACGAACATTTCAGGCAATTACGAAAGATAAAAATAAATTTATACCTCAGATTTTGGAGCTTTTCCCAAATTCGAATATTGAAGAGCTGTTTGAGAAAAAAATCAAGCAGCTAAGCGGCGGTGAAAAACAAAAAATTAATTTGCTCCGCAGCCTCTTGGTTAACGCTGATATTACTATTTTAGATGAACCGATTAATGGAATGGATTTAACGGGAATAAGCAAAATTGTATCGTATATTAGAAAAAAACTAAATGAAGGAAAAACATTTTTACTGATTTCTCATAGTGAAGATATTTTTTCGACTATTGTAAGACAAAAAAATATTTATTACTTAAAAAGAGAACCCGATAATAATTTGAGTAAAATATAAAGTTATGAAAGACACAAGAAATCTTTCTCTGTAGAATAATGGATAATTTCAAGTAAACAAATTTGTTCTATACCGGTTTCTGTCGGCTCACTACTTAAGAGTTCGTGATTTTTTTGTTTGCGTACAATTGATTAATCAATGAATTAATATGAACTTGTTACCGTTCCAACCGGTTTTCTATTTAAATTTTTTGTGATATTTTACTTTATTTTATTACTTTGATATTAAAATAAAAATCAAGCGAATGAACGAGGCGAAAAAACAGATAGAAGGGCACCAATCGAAAGTGATTATCACGGCAGGAGCCGGATGTTCCATCACGTCAGGAGCCGGATTGAAATGACGAAAGCCAATAGTAATAGTGAAAATAGAATAAAAGTATTTCGAATAAAATAAATAATGGTAAAAATAAAATATAAA
>CAZMZM010000066.1:0-10996 GCA_964570865.1 uncultured Melioribacter sp. | reverse complement strand
AACTTAATATTTACACGAAATTTGAGACAGCCTCTATCCGTTCCGAAAAAGTTTTCAGCTACTCTTCCGACTCGTCTGAAAACGAAGAAGTATTATATTGAATAAGTTCTTTCTTCTCATCCAATAAAATTTGATTTCGTTCCAAAAGCTCTTTTATCTGCCCTGCGTCAACAACTTCCTTCAGTTCATCTTTAATCTGCTGAATTTGGTAATCAATATTTTGAAGTTGAAATTTTAGGATTATATCTTTCACAAATTTAAGCAAACCTTTTTCGGTTTGAGTGCTCTCAATCGTTCCCCACTTTCGGCTTATTGCATCTTTGTCAAAAGTTAATTCCGCCGAAAACTCTTTCATCTCCTCATTCATCCTTTCTAATATTGCAGCCGGAGAGTACAAATCGTCCATATAAGCCTGATATGCTATTTCGGCAATCTCTTTAAGTTTGGGGTTTCTGATATCACCGGGCATAATGTGGTCAAAAACATCCCCGATAATGCTTTCATTTCCCGACAGCAGAAGTCGGATTATGTCAATTTCAAACCTGCTCTCCGGTTTTTTATTTGCTTCATCGTTCTCCCTTGCCGAAGTAATTTTTCTGTTTCGATTCGGTGTACTTTTTTCACCGGCACGTGCCTCGTAATATTTGGCAACTTCCCTTTCGATCAATCTTTGGCTTATTCCAAAATTCCTCGAGATAGTTTGAATATAACTCGCACGCATTAGTTCGTCGTCAATCATAATTAACGATTTCATTAGCTCCCGGATTGCCCTTGTTTTCCGTACCGGATCATCTAACATTCCCGCTTCTTGCAACTCCTTTGCCTGGTAGCTTAAAAAATCGGGAGCGCTTTCAACGAGTGCATTAAAATCATCGGCGGAATGCTCGCGTATAAACGAGTCGGGATCTTCCCCGCTGGGCAGACTAAGCAGTCGGATATCAAAATGAAACTTCAGTAAAATTTCTATACTCCGCTTTGCCGCTTTTTTCCCGGCTTCATCGGCATCAAAAATTACGACAATATTATTAGTATATCGCGATAATAGTCTTACCTGATCCTCCGTCAGCGAAGTTCCGGAAGCGGCTACAACATTTTTAATTCCGTTTTGATAAAGCGAAATCACGTCCATATATCCTTCAACCAGAATTGCTTTATCCGACTTGGAAATTGCATCCTTGGAAAAATATAATCCGTATAAAGTTTTGCGTTTGGAATAAATCGGCGATTCGGGCGAATTGATGTACTTTGCGGTTTTCTGTTCAGGCGCGAGTGTACGTCCGCCAAAAGCTGCAATCCTGCCGTTCGGGGTGTGAATCGGGAATATCAAACGTCCGCGAAATTTATCGTAATACTCATTGTTTCTGCTCTTATCAATTAAACCGAGTTTTACAGCTTTAACAATGCTCAACTTATTCCGCACCATATTTTTGTAAAGTGCGTCCCATTGTGTCGGCGAATATCCAAGCAAAAAGGCTTTTTGAGTTGCCGGTTTAATTCCGCGTTGTTTCAAATATTCACGAACACTTTTAGCCCCGGGATTTTCAGCCAATGTTTCTGCAAAATAATTAGCGGCAAAAGCGTTCACCTCATAAAATTCATCATTTTCATTCAATTTTGCAGTATCGAAAGAGCCGAATTTCTTGAGGTCAATTCCTCCGAATTTTGCGACTTCCTCAACCGCCTCAAGAAACGAAAGATGTTTATATTCTTTGGCAAAAGTAAAGACGTCTCCGCTGGCACCGCAACCGAAACAATGATAAAAACGCTTTTCCGGGTTTACCGAAAAGGATGGGGTTTTCTCCTCGTGAAACGGACAAAGTCCCTGATAATTTTTCCCCGTTTTTTTTAGCGGGACAAAATCCTTGATATAGTCAACTATATCAACGGCAGAACGTATTTCTTCAAGTTGCTGAGGCGAAATTTTCATAGTGTAACTTAATGTTTTCCAAGCAGGAATGAAACCGAATCTATCTTTTTATTTTATCTTCATTGTACGGGTCCAAATCGGGATAATAACCATAAATGGTTTTCAAAATATCCTGCTCAATACTTTTATCAAAAATCGGATAGTTGTAACGATAGTCAGGGATTCTTGTTTTAACTGAATAATCGAACGATTTAATTTTTCTTCCTTTTGCGTCAAAGTAAATAATTTTAAGGATGGCGTACCGATAAAGTTTTGTGTTAAAAAGATACTCGGTTTTTGATTTGTATATTTTATGATTTACAGATTCAATATTAAGCGGAGGAATGTGCATTTGCATCACCCATACTTTTACGTCATTGCTGTCACCCGGCTCAATACTGTTTTTATCGATATATATTTGGCGTGTTTCATCTCCTGAAATTTTAATCCAGACTTCTTTATATCCCTGAGCAAATGAAACCGATACAAAAAATAAGAGCAGAGCAAAAAGTAATTTATTCATGAGGACCTCGTTAAAATATTGCGGAAAGGGAGGGATTCGAACCCTCGGAACGCAAAAAGCGTTCAACGGTTTTCGAGACCGCCCCGTTCAACCACTCCGGCACCTTTCCGTTAGTTTTTAAATCAATTCATAAAAATTGAAGTCTAAAAATAACAAAACTATATTTTATTTTTCATAATATTTTCAGAATAATTCGAATATGAAATTTCGTTCCAAACTAAAATAAAAGCCGGAGCGAAATACCGAACTGAACGAACTCAGAGAACAAAACCTCCTTCGGAATAATAATAACGTTTGGAACAGATCATCAAAAAACTCCTCCACATTACAATAATGAAAATATTCAAAATACAACTTACACACCATGTGGAGGAGTTTTCCTTTTTCAGCGAAACAACTGCAAATTTCCGCTATTCTATTTCATCAAAACCATTTTACGTGTTTGAGTAAAATTAGCACTTTGCAATCTGTAAAAATATATTCCGCTCGGCAAATTGCTTGCATCAAATTGCACCGAGTAATTTCCCGGTGCTTGTTGTTTATTGACAAGCGTTGCAACTTTTCTGCCTAATGCGTCATAGACAATTAATTTTACATTCGTAACGGATGCAAAACCTGCTCCCCTAACGGGTATTGAATAATTTATCTTCGTTGTCGGGTTAAACGGATTAGGGTAGTTTTGTGACAACTCGAATTTTTCCGGAATCTCTTTCCCTGCATCATTTACATCATCAATCACCAGAATATTACCTGTTTGATAATCGGCAATTACTCTGAATAATGCTAACGTATTATCCCAATTGTCTTCTTCGTGTATTCGATATTCTACTCCCCAATAAATACCGTTTGGATCGGGAGCGATGTCATAATATCCTCTGCTGCTTAGTTGACCGAGCTCCAGATGTACATCCAGCTCAAATCCATTTGGGATAATAAGTTGTCTGAAAAATGCGCCTCCATTCTGTTCTGCTTCAGCCAAAAATGAATCGGGAGAAACTGCAGAAAAAACCAAATTGCCGACGGGGACTGTAGTTCCCATAAACCTATCCGAAAAATCGCCAAATTCGTAATCAATAGATGTATTCAGAATGTTATCAAATGAAATATCATACCACATCGAAAAAAAAGCATTATTTCTGTAATAGAAGTCATAGCCGGAAACAGTACCGTCAGAAGCAACATCCCATGAATTAACATCAATTAAAGTATAATTGCCGAAATCGGGAATTACGGTTTGAGCAAATGAATCAACCTTTGCTGCAATTTCAGAAAATGTGTAGTGGACAGGGCAAGGGAAATAAAAGTCTATACTATCAACAACGGAGCCCTGCACCGTTATACTGTCAACGAGAGCGAATAAGTCGCCGGGTCCTAAACTGCCCGGATTTCTCAGATCATTAATTGCAACAGCCGAGTAAGTACCATTTTTAACATAAGGCAATACAAAACTACCGTCAGCATTAGCAAGTGTTACTAAAATCGGTTCGGTAGTATCAGCCTCAATTTCTCCATTCAGCAAAACAATCATACTGTTGCCTAAGTTTACGGTTGTGTCGCAACTTGTTATTTTACCGCTTAAGGAAACCCCGCTAAATGTAGGTTCAGTTGTAAAACGGTAAATATAAGGAACTGCTAACGTGTCTCCCGATTCGCTTCTCAGTCCGTAAAAACAAAAAGAATAATCTTTGTCGGCAACGGTCCGAACCATAAAGGTTATCGTTTTGTGATCGGGACTAAATGCAAATGTTACTTCGCCATTTAACTGGATGCTGTTGATAATAAATTCCTGCTCATTAAAACTCATAGTAGTGTCCAACGGTTCGTTGAACGTTACGGAAATAGTCTGTCCCACACCTACATTATACGAACCGTTTAAAGGAGAAGTGGAAACTATTTGAAGTTGAGCAAAAACGGATGTGGAAAAAAATATTACGAACATAAAGTGGAAAATAAATCTATTCATAATGCACCTCCGAAATTTTATTTATGAATAAGTTATTTTCGGAATAAAAACAGAACTGTTCTGAAACTTAAATTTTCAGAACAACTTACTTTCAAAAATTAATTAAAGAACCAAAAGAAAATTTATTTCTTTAAAAATAAAATGACGTGACAAAAAACACAACCCCTCTATTTTGTGATATAGCATACACAAGCGTTTTGCCTGTGTATGCTATCAAGTAATGTTTTAATCTTTATTAAATTCAGGCATTCGTCCGGGCGTCCAAGGAGCATTTGCTTTTTCAAGAACTTTTTCCAAAGGAAGTATCTCATTGGAATAGATACTCTTAATTCTCGTAAGCAACGGAGGAAATTCTTCAATCAATACTTTATATGCTGTTCTTTCGTTTTGGGTAATGCCCGAAGTTGATTGCCAGTGAGTCCACATCATTGCGGAAACTCTTGAGTTAATCGGCACTTTGGAAGGGGGAATCTCTTCTTCACTCGCTTTCGGTTTTTGTCCGTTAAAAGCGAAAAGAATATCATCAAGTTCATTTGAAACTTTTTCAGCATTCTTGAAATAAGAAATATTTATCGCAGGAGTTTGGTAAATAGCTTGTTTAATATATTCAATACGCTTTCTCAAATCCTGAGTATATTTCTGAGCCGCACGTATCGACCTTACAAGATTGCCTGCTTGCTTTTCGAAATTAACTACTGCGGCAAAATCTGCAGCGGGCAGAGTTGTATTATTTAATTTCTTCGCTGTAAATTCAACTGTGTCCGAAAGTGGTGTAATGTTACCGTTGTAATAGAGCGAGAAAGAAACTTTATACTTTCCGGGCATTACTCTTATTCCCGAACGGGATTTGGCAACAGGGTTAAATTTGTTATCCTTAATGGTTATCGGATTAATATCGGCATATCTCAAATCCCAAGTAATTCTATTAATTCCGTTTCTTGCCGGCGCAGTTAATCTTCTAACCGGATTATTGTATTCATCAAGCACTGTAAAAATCAAATGCGGTTTAATTTCCTCATTCTCTTTTCTTATTTCGGAATAAGGAGGCTGCGGAATTTTTTCACTTTTCTTAAAGAGCTCCTTTTCTTTCTCTTTCCGCATTTCAAACTTTGTTTTAGGAGCATCTTTCAAATAATAAGTGAACGTGGCGCCAAAGGGAGGATTTGCATCACGAAAATAATCAGCACCTTGCCCGTAACGATTTCCGTTTTCTACGTACATCAAAGCATCTCGGACAGGGAAAATAAATGCTTTGTTTTGCTCAAAGAATGATTTAGAGATTTTTCTTAAAGGGGAATAATCATCCAACAAATAAAAACCGCGCCCGAAAGTTGCAATCGCCAAATCAGATTCCCGTTTCTGTATTGCGATGTCGCGCACCGCTATAGTCGGCAATCCTCCCTTAAGCTGAATCCATTTTTCGCCACCGTTAGGTGAAAAGAACAGACCAAACTCGGTTCCTACAAAAAGAAGCCGGGGATTGATAAAGTCTTGCTGAATAGAATGAACGGTGCCGTTCTCCGGTAAATTATTTGAGATAGATTCCCACGATTTCCCTTTGTCTTCACTTTTTAAAATATAAGGTTTAAAGTCGTTGCGTTTACGATTATCAAATGATACGTAAACTACATTTTCGTCAAACTTTGAAGCAAGTATATCGCTTACATAGCAATAATCCGGAACGCCGGGAAAACTTTTTACTTCTCTCCACGTTTTAGCGTTTTCAGTAATTGAAATAACCCCGTCATCAGTGCCGACGTAAAGCAAATTCTCCTTAACCGGAGATTCGTCAATAGAAACAGCCGTACCGTAAAGTGAAGTTGAAACATCTTTTTTTACTGCGTCAATGCTCCAATATTTTCCCATTACCTTCCAACTGTTTCTGTCTGTTTTTGAAGTAATATCTCCACTAATTTTCCGCCATGTGTTCCCTCTGTCATCACTTCTGAATATAAAATTAGCCGCAGTGTATAAACGTGTATGTGAATGAGGGCTGATAATCAAAGGAGTGTTCCAATTCCATTTATAGCTAAGTTCATCTTTCCCCGGTTCAGGGCGAATCGGAATAGCTTCCTTGCTTTGTCTGTCGTAGCGTACCATATTTCCATATTGTGCTTCAGCATATACTATATTCGGGTCATCGGGATCAATAGCGCTCCAAAATCCATCACCTCCGTTAGTAGTAAACCAATCGGCATTAACAATACCATCGGCATTTATTGTACGGGTCGGTCCTCCAAGACTATTGTTATCCTGAGTACCTCCGTAAATATTGTAAAAGGGATAATCATTATCTACCGCAACTCGGTAAAATTGTGTTATCGGTAGATTTGATTTATGCTGAAAAGTAACTCCTCCATCGTAAGTTTCGTAAACTCCGCCGTCTCCGCCAATCAAAAATTGTTTGGTATCGTTAGGATTAATCCACATTGCATGGTCGTCAACATGTCTGTCTTTCAATCCGATACGTTTCCATGTTTTTCCACCATCCTCAGTATAAACCGAGCGAGTTTCAACGGAATAAACTTTATCCACATCTTTGGGATCGCAGTAAATTTCGTTAAAATATTGACCGCTCGAAAAATGGCTGCTCATCTTAACCCATGTTGCGCCTCTATTTGTTGAACGATAAAAACCCCCTTTGTCATACTTAGCTTCTACAATCAAATAAAGGACATCCGGATTTACGGGTGAAATCGCAATTCCCATCCCACCCAAATCTACTTTCGGTAAACCTTTCATTATCTTGTCCCAACTTTTACCGCCGTCTTCGGATTTATAAACCGCTGTTTCCGGTCCGCCGCTTATAGCAGTAAAAACATGGCGTCTTCTCTGTTCCGACGTTGCATACAATACATCAGGGTTTCGAGGATCGAAAATTACATTGTTAACTCCGGTATTCTCGCTAATATTCAGAACTCGATTCCAAGATTTACCTCCATCGGTAGTTTTATATAATCCGCGATCTCCTCCAGAACCCCAAACCGAACCTTCGGCAGCAACATAAACGACATTGGAATTTCTCGGGTCAACAATTATACTCCCGATTTGTCTTGAAGTTTTTAGCCCCATATTTTTCCAGCTCTGTCCGCCGTCTATTGATTTATAAACTCCGTCTCCATAACCTAAAGCACGCTGATGATTATTTTCGCCTGTGCCGACCCATACGACATTTGAATTGTTCGGATCAATTGTTATCACACCAATCGAATAACTTCCCTGATGATCAAAAACCGGTTTAAAAGTAATGCCGTGATTCTCGGTTTTCCAAACTCCTCCGGAAGCAACGGCAACATAATATTCGGAATGATTATTAGGGTTAACGGCAAAGTCCGCTATTCTTCCCGAAACAAAAGCGGGATCAAGATTCCGCAACTTTAAACTTCGGAAAGTATGTGCCGAAAGTGGATCGTTTTTATCTTTTTCCTTAGCTGAAATTGAAAGGGTTAATGCTAACAAGATAAGTAAAAGGTTAATTAGACGTTTCATAATTTCTCCGATATTAAAAATATTTTCTATGCTTCTTAAATTAATAAAATTTAGTTTTAACTTTTAGCACCTTGACACAAGTGGACTAATTTTTCCAAGTCTTCACTTTTACCAATTGCAATTAGTTGGTCATCAGCCATGATTTTTGTATTAGCACTTGGATTGTACTCAAAATCGCCGTTAGCCTTATGAATAGCCACTACAATAATATTTAAATCTTTTCTAATCGGGGATTCCAATAATGACAATCCCACAAGAGATGAAAACTCAGCCACTGCAATTTCTTCCAATCCGATATTGATATTTTCTTTACGCGCAATTCCCTCAATAAAATCAGTAACTTTAGGCCTCAACAAAAGCTGTACCATCCTCGAGCCGCCTATCTCAAAAGGTTTTACAACTCTGTCAACTCCGGCCTTAAGTAATTTTGTTTCACTACCTTCATCTACGGCACGTGATATGATATAAATTTTAGGATTAATCTGTTTGGCGCTTAGTGCTGTAAAAACATTTTCAGCGTCGGAATGGGTAACGGTTACAATCCCTTTCGCATTTTCAACTCCGGCATATTTTAGTACCTCATCATTGCTCGACTCACCAATTACAAATATATAGCCTCTTTCTCGCATCTCTTCAACTTTTGATTCGTCCTTTTCGATTATTACAAACTTAGCTCCGTTTTTTTGAAGACCTTCACAAATCTGTGTTCCCATTCTTCCGTATCCACAAACAATATAATGCCCCGATAAATTCTGCATTTTTCTATCCATTCTTCGTCTCCTAAAAATTTGAGATTCTATCAAAAGCTGAGCGGCTCTTCCTCCGGTGTATGCAATTGCAATAACTCCGGCAAAGATTACAACAACAGTAAAAATCTTACCCCCATCTGAAAGAGGCTTTACTTCCTTAAATCCTGTTGTTGTCATTGATATTACAGTCATGTAAAAAGCATCGAGGAAAGAAAAATCTTTCTCTATCAAAATGTAACCGAATGTGCCAAGTAAAATAATGACAGTAAGAGCAAGGAATCCGTAGATTACTTTTTTATATAAATTCTCGTAGATAGTTTACCTCACCAACTTTGGAATTTCGGTTTATGGATAAAATTCCAAAAAAATTAAGTCAATTAATAAAAAAGTGAAAGTTCACCAACGCCTTCTCTTAATATTTGAGGCTCATCGCCGCTTAAATCAACTATGGACGACGGCTTTCCTTCAAGTGGCCCCATCGCCAACATTAAATCTACTTGATTAAAAAATACATGTTTAATCTCATCAGGATTAACATATGTTTCCCCCAAGCGATTAGTAACGCTTGTACTTAAAATCGGATGCCCCAACTCTTTGGCAAGTGTAATAGTAATAGGATTATCAGGAATTCTGATACCAACAGTTTTTCTTTTGGTCCAAAGTTTTTTCGGAACATCTTTTGCAGCAGGCAAGACGAAAGTGTACGGACCAGGTAAAAGTTTTTTCATCGTCTTGTAAGCGAAATCGGAAACCTTAGCATATTTGGCTATATCTTTTAAATCCGGACAAACAAAACTGTAGAGTTTTGTCGAGGTTTCATTTTTAATCATGTAAATCCTCTCAAGAGCCTCACGATTATATATGTCGCAGCCAAATCCGTAAATTGTATCGGTAGGATAAATTATTACTCCGCCTTCTTTTAATACTTCGACAGCCTTGTTGATATACCGTTGTTGCGGATTTTCGGGATGCAATTCATAATATTCCATTTCAACTCCATAAATATTTTATATTTGGATTTTATTCTTTAATAATATAACAAAATGAAAAGAAAGATACCAAAGCAAGTTTTTGTATTAGGGTTAATTAGTTTTTTCACCGATTTCGCCAGCGAGATGCTTTATCCGGTTGTTCCGCTCTTTTTAACAACCGTGCTCGGAGCTTCAATGTCCGTAGTCGGTGTAATCGAAGGCGTAGCGGAAGTTACCGCCAGTTTACTGAAAGGTTATTTCGGAGCGCTTTCCGATAAGCTAAGAAAACGAGCAATTTTTGTGAGATTAGGTTATACGCTTTCGGCAATAGTAAAGCCGCTGCCGGGTTTTTTCCCTTTTCTTGGAACGGTAGTAACTTCGCGAACACTTGACAGAGTGGGCAAAGGAATAAGAACCGCCCCGCGTGATGCATTGCTGGCAGCCAATGCCGATAAAACAAACAGAGGTGCAATATTTGGTTTTCACCGAAGCATGGATACTCTCGGAGCTGTTGTCGGGCCGCTTGCAGCCCTATTAATTTTGTATCTCTCCGGCGATAATTTTCGTCTTGTTTTTTATTTTGCAATGGTTCCTTCAATCGGTGCAATCTTTTATGCATTCAGGGCAAAAGAACCTGAAGTAAAAGATGTGAAAGTTAGAGAGTATCATTTTTCCGAATTCTGGAAAGAGGCACCAAAAGCATATAAAAAATTATTAGTGCTTATTACAATTTTCTCAATTGCAAACAGCAGTGATGTATTTCTAATCTTAAAATTAAAATCTATTTCAAGCGATTCAACTGCAATATTGGGTTATGTGTTTTTTAATATTATTTACGCTCTATTCTCATATCCGGCAGGAGTTCTCTCGGATAAATTCAGCAAACGATTAATTTTCGGAACGGGATTAATAATATTTTCCGCTGTTTACACCGGATTTTCATTTGCAGACAACTTGCCCGTAATCTTTATTTTATTCACTCTGTATGGATTGTATTCCGCCGCAACTGACGGAATATCCAAAGCATGGATTTCCGATTTTGTAGATGACCGTAATCGCGCTACTGCAATCGGGTTGTACAATTCCGTTACAGGGCTGGGAATATTGCTCGGCTCAAGTCTTGCCGGATTTTTGTGGGATAGTTTCAGTTCTGAAGTCCCTTTCGCATTTAGTGCTGCAGTTAGCTTAATTATCGGAATTATTATTTTGGTCGATAAAAAAGAATATTGAAGGTAAGTTCATCGAGTTTTGTGGAGTCGGAGTGTTTTATCGAGATGAACGGCTAAACTTATTTTGTTGTTGCCGATAACCATGGATGTTTCGTACAACTAATTTCCGTAAGGCTTCAGCCGACGGTTTTGCGAAAACATAATAACTATAGAGGTTTTAACCTCA
>CAZMZM010000065.1:4542-11047 GCA_964570865.1 uncultured Melioribacter sp. | reverse complement strand
GAAATGAGTAAATTTGATTCAAAACGTGAAAAGATAAAAGCCGCCGGCATTAAGTCGTTTGCAATGTTTGGTTATCAGAAAACCACATTGGAAGATATAGCCGGTGTGATTAACATGAAGAAGAACTCACTCTACTATTATTTTGAGAGCAAAGATGCTTTGTTTAAAGAAATAATCGAAGATACTATTGCCGAACATTATGAGATGACTGAGGAAATTCTCAAATCCAACAAACAGTCTTCGGAAAAGTTTTTTATGATGATTGATTGTCTTTCTGAATTTATAATGCAACGAACGACTGACTATGCAGTAAAAATTTCCTCTTACCTTGAAATATCTAAAATTATTAGAAACAGCTTCCCTGATTTTCAGAAAAAGGAAATCGAGATAATTACTAAAATATTGGATGAAGGAATTAAGAGTAAGGAGTTTATTGCTCATGATACGGAAGTATTAGCTCGGGACATTGCCGAACTGATTCCATCGATTTTTACATATCACTATTTGAATTCGCAAACTGAGTTTGTTAAAGATGTAAATTTCGAAAATATCATTAAGCAAATCAGAAGACATCTTGCATATATTTTAAATGGATTAAAAAAGAAAAAATAGGAAAACCAATTATGACAAAATCAAAAAAATCGGTTCTGTTTGTTCAGATTCTGGTATTGTTGATAATTGTAATTCCGCTGAAAGGTCAGACTAAAAAGCTGACTTTGGATGATGCAATCACGACTGCACTGCGGAATAACAGCGATATAAAAATCGCCAAACTTGATGTTGAGAAAGCGCGTGCGGCAGTTAAGGAAGCTTTTGGTTATGCGCTTCCTTCTGTCGATTTATCGGCAAGTCTATCACATTTTATTTCAAAACCCAAAATGGCATTTCCCGATTTCGAAGCTATGCTGAATAATGCTACTTATGGAGTTTTGTTCGACGAAGGTGTAATTCCGTATGACCCTTCCAAGTTTTTACCAATGAAGACCAAATTGCAGTCGTTTGCTCTTTCCAACAGTTTTCAAAGTCAGATACAGGTTACTCAGATTTTATTTAATTCATCGGTTTTTCGCGGAATCGGAGCAACGAAAATTTATTTGAATTTAGCCAAAGAAAAACTAAAAACAACAATTTCAAAAACTACAGTTGATACAAAGAAAGCATTCTACGGAGTGTTGCTTTCGGAGAAAATGTTGGAAATAACCGAAGAGAAATATAAGAATGCCAATGAACATCTTGAAATAATTAAATCGATGTACGCTCAAGGTTTGGTTTCCGATTTTGACAAAATGAATGCGGAAGTCCAAATTGCTAATATTCGTCCGGCAATCAGACAATTGAAAAATATAGTGGCAAATGCAAAAAGCGGATTAAAAATTCTGCTTAAATTACCTCAAGAAAGTGAGATTGAAGTTGTCGGCGATTTGGAGTTAAACGACGGAGACTTATCTTCGGAAGAGGATTTAATTACACAGGCGGAAGAAAACAATTTAACCTTAAAAACCTTAAAAATAAAACGCAAACTTGACGACGAGTTTACGGCGGTTGATCGCGGAGGTTACTGGCCTACACTTGCCGCATTTGGAAATTACTCTTACTCCGGAACCAGCGACAAATGGGATTTTTCCACATATTCGTCTTCGATGGTTGGAGTACAATTTTCAATAAATCTATTTCAAGGTACGCGAACATATCATAAACTACAGCAAGATGATATTACGGCTCAGCAAACAGACGAACAGATTAGACTACTGAAATCTGCAACAGTAATGAACGTAAAGGCGAAATTTAATGAGTTAAAGAGAATAAAAGCGGAAATTGACGCCATGAAACAAAATATCAGTCTGGCTGAAAAAGCATATAAAATTGCCGAAGATAAATACAAACAAGGCTCAGCTACCGAACTGGAAGTAAAAGATGCGGTAATTTCATTAAGTAACGCCAAAACAAATTATGTAAAATCCGTTCATGATTATTTGGTTTCAAAAGCAGAGCTTGATGATTTGATCGGCAACGTTAATCCCGCCTATTACGAAAGCGTAAAAGATTATTTAACCGACTAAAGTTTAATGATAAAATAAAAAGGTGAAAAATGTTAACTCGTAAAATTAAGTTATTCGTCATTCTGGTTCTCGGAATTTCTTTGCAGCTTGGCTGTTCCGGGGATAATGAAAGTAAATCCGAAAGTATGGAACAGATTCAAAAAAAGGAAGGCGTTCCTGTTGTGATTAATAAAACGGAAAAAACAAGTTTTGAAAAGAGGCTTAAGTTTATTGCCAAATTTAAAGGCTACCGTGAAACTACCGTAGGTGCAATGATTGGAGGACGAATCGATAAAATATTGGTAAAACCGGGTCAGTATGTTAAAAAGGATGATATAATAATGGAATTCCCGACAGACGAACCCGGTTCACAATACATTCAAGCAAAAGCGGCTTTTGATAATGCCGAAAAAACTTACAACCGTATGAAAGCCCTTTACGAAAAGGGTGAAATTGCTCAAGCAAAATTTGACGGCGTAGAAACACAGTATATTGTGGCTAAGCAAAATTTTTCAATCGTAAAAGATATGTTAAAATTAAATGCTCCTTATAACGGAACAATTACTAACGTGATGGTTCACGAAGGGGATAACGTAAAGAGTAAAGCGCCGCTTTTCTCAATTGCGGATTTGAGCAAAATGAGAATCCGAATTTGGATTACCGCTGATGAAAAATCCCGGATGAAGAAAGGGATGAAGGTTTTTGCAACTGCGAATGGAAAAACATTTGAAGGAAGAGTATCTGATTTTTCAATTGGAGTTGATCCGATGAAAGCCGCTTTTTATGCCGATGTAATTTTTGATAACGGCAAAGGCGAGATTTTACCCGGAGTAACAGCTGATGTTGAGGTTGTAACATACGAAAATGAAAACGCAATTGTTGTACCGCGTAACGTAGTTATGTTTGACAAAAAGGGGAGTTTTATTTTTCTTGCAAACGGAGATAAAGCGGTAAAACGTTACGTTGAAATTTCGAATGAAGACGGAATTAATTACGAAATTTCCAAAGGCTTAAATGTAAACGACCCGCTGATTACAGTCGGGATTGCCAAGTTGGAAAACGGAACTAAAATTAAACCGGTAAAATAAAGGAGGAATATTATGTTTCTAGCTGATATATCGGTTAAGCGTCCGGTTCTTACTACAATTATCCTGGCTGTGTTTATTTTGTTCGGAGGATTGGCATTTAACAAGCTGAATCTCAATTACATGCCCGAGGTTGAAGTTCCGTATGTAACGGTTACAACAATTTATCCGGGAGCAGGACCAAAAGAAACCGAGACCTTAATTACCAAAAAGATTGAAGATGCCGTTTCGACAATAAGTGAGATAAAAAAAATAGAATCTTACAACATGGACGGTATAGCAATTACAATTTTGGAGTTTAATCTATCCAAAGATGTTAATGTAGCTAATCAGGAAGTTAAAGATAAAGTTGATCAAATTTTAAATGAGCTTCCAACCGATGCAAAAAAGCCGATTGTACAAAAGATTGACCTTAAAGCAATGCCGATTATGGATATTGTTTTAAGCGGCAATAATATTGATCCCCGTACATTGTATCATATTGCCGGCAATAAGCTTAAGGACAGGTTTTCGCAGATTAAAGGTGTTGCTGATGTAAAAGTTTCCGGCGGGCAGGAAAGGGAAATACAAGTAGAGTTTAACAACCGAATGATTTTTGAAAACTATATTTCGCTTCCGCAGATGCTGGGAATTTTAGGCGCTCAAAATATCGATTTGCCGAGCGGTACGTTTAATATCCGTAATCAGGAATATTCCGTACGAACCAAGGGGCGTTTTCAAAGTATTGATGAAATTAAAAATCTTCAGGTACCTACACCGTTTGGGAATAAGCGTTTAGGGCAAATAGCCAAAGTTATTGACGGCGGGAAAAAAATCAAACAAAGAATAATCTTTTTTGACGGTGCAACCGGAATTTCCGATTCCAACGCTGTTAGAATGTCAATAATTAAAAGCGCCGACGGTAACGAAGTGATTGTAGCGGATGCCGTGCGTAAAATGCTACCGGAAATAAAATCCGAGTTACCGGACGGATTACAGCTTAAGATTGTCAGTGATAATTCGGTTTATACAAAAAGCTCCGTAAATGATACTCTGAATAACATACTACTCGGAATTTTATTAACCTCATTGATTTTATTTATCTTTCTCTTTAATATTCGTTCAACCATTATTGTTGCGCTATCAATGCCAGCATCAATTATTTCTACTTTCCTGCTTTTCCAATGGGCGGATATGAGTTTGAACATGATGTCGCTAATGGGAATCTCGGTTTCTGTCGGTGTGCTTGTTTCAAACTCGGTAGTTGTAATTGAAAATATTTTCCGGCATAAAAAAATGGGCAATACCCGACAAGAGGCTGCAATTAAAGGTACCTCTGAAGTAGCAGTAGCCGTAATAGCGGCAACGCTTACTAATGTTGTCGTATTTTTGCCGATTGCTACAATGTCCTCTATGGTGGGACGGTTTATGCGTGAGCTTGCTTTGGCAGCAGCATTCTCCACCTTGTTTTCGCTCATCTTTTCATTTACGCTTACTCCGATGCTCGCTTCATTAATGATAAGGAAAGACGGAAAAGTAGGAAAGCTGGCAAAGAAAATGGATGATTTGTTTCTATCATTCGATAATTTTTACGGAAAACTTTTAGCTTCTTCACTGAGGAATAAGCTTATCAGTTGGATTATCATCGGAGGTGCTTTTATACTTTTTGTGATTTCGGTTGCTTACTATGGTCCGAAAATAGGATTTGATTTGATTCCGCAATCCGATAACGGACAAATTCAGGTAACAGTGGAACTGCCGCAGGAATATAATCTTAACGAAACGGGAAGAGTTCTTGCAACAATGGAAAACAAAATAAAAAGTTATCCCGGCATAACAAATATTATCACTAATCTCGGGAAAACCACAGATATAAACCTCGGCAGCAATTTTGCAAGAATGGATATTAATCTTGTACCGGTTAATGAACGTGAGCATAAATTGAATTACTACATTTCTCATTTTGTGCGTGATTTTTCCAATATCCCAAATGCAAGATTAATTACCGTTGATTATAAATCATTTACTTCCAAAAACGGCACACCGGTTCAGTTTTTCGTACTCGGACAAAATCTTGATACCCTAAATACACTGAAAAATCAAGTAATGGCAAAAATTCATGATGTGCCCGGTTTAATTAATCTTGACCAAAGTTCAAGACAGGGTAAACCTGAAATAACAATTTTCCCGAAACGGAATATGCTGGCGGAAACCGGTATTACAGTTCAGGAAATTGCACTTACATTGCGTGCCGGTTTAGAAGGAATTGCCGCAACAAAGTATTTTGAAAAAGGGGACGAGTATGACATCAGCGTTACAATGGATAGGAACTCGGTTGATTCTCCTAGTAAAATCGGCGATATTGTCCTTCCGTCACGACGCGGAAGTATGTTCAGAATTTCCCAACTGGCGGATATTAAATTCACTAATAGTTATTCTAAAATTCTTCATAGGGATAAATTCCCTGCAATTATGTTCTCCGGATCGCCGGCTCCGGGTGTTCCCCTTGGTAACGTAACCAATGAAATCAACAAACGTCTTGCCGAAATTCATTTCCCGCAAGGATACAAAGTAGTTTGGGGCGGAACTGCAAAGATGATGACCGATATGGCTAAAGATATGACATTCGCTTTTATTCTTGCAATGTTATTAACCTATATGCTTTTAGCGGCTATTTTGGAAAGCTTTATTCAGCCTGTTTTTATTCTACTTACCGTACCTTTGGCAATCATCGGGGTTTTGGCCTCGCTTTATTACACACATATTTCGTTTGCAATTACATCCTTGCTTGCAATAATTATGTTAATCGGAATTGTGGTAAACAACGCTATTTTAATGCTCGATTACACAAATCAGCTTGTGCGTGAAAAATCGTACGATGTTAAACGCGCGCTTATCGAAGCATGCCCGACAAAATTCAAACCGATTATAATGTCAACGATTGCTATTATTCTCGGTATGCTGCCATTGGCAATAGGCGTAGGCTCTGCCGGCGTGGAGATGCGCCAACCTCTCGGTGTTGTTAGTATTGGCGGATTGCTTGTTTCTACTATTCTTACTCTGTTTGTAGTACCTGCATTCTACTACATATTTGAAGATAGAAAACAAAAGAGAAGAATGGACGGAAAAGAAAACGGTTAGAAATTAATTCCCCGTTATGTTATGATTGATTAACCTCCAAAGCAAAAGGCTTTGGAGGTTTTTTATACTAAGAATAATTATTGCAACTTAAACATAACAGGAATAACGACCTCTGTTTTTACCGCTTTCCCGTGGTTTTTGCCCGGCACAAACTTCAGTTTCAAAACAGCGGCAACTGCGGAACTGTCGCACCCGTAACCGATACCTTTCAGTACTTCCGTTTTTACAACGCTGCCGTTTTCATCAATCCACGCCCTTACG
>CAZMZM010000065.1:0-4442 GCA_964570865.1 uncultured Melioribacter sp. | reverse complement strand
TTACGGCGGAAAGTAGTGAGATTGAGTTTGAATAACCTTTAAAATGAATCTTACGAAATAAACTTTTTATACGTTTGGTAAAAATTAAAAATATCATTTACGTAGTTAACGGTTTCTTTGCCTGATGCAAAACCGTTGCGTACCGATTTATCATTGTAATATTTGGGATTCGATTTTTTCAGAAGAAAAACTTCTACGTTGTTTTCCCAAACATTTGGATTTGCACCGTATTTTTCGGCAAGGCGGCGCGCATCCAGAATATGACCGTAACCGATGTTGTATGAAGCAAGAACAAATTTAATCCGCTCGGTTTTATCGGTGATATATTTTGACCAATAGTTATCAAGCCACTTCAGATACTTCATCCCTGCTTTTATGTTCTGCACAGGATCGTTCAGATTTTTTACGCCATATTTTTTAGCGACAACGGGCATTAGCTGCATTAATCCCCGCGCACCTGCCCAAGATTTAGCTTTAGGATTAAACTGTGATTCGCGATATATTACAGCAGCGAGTATGCGCCAATCCCACCCAAGCTGAACAGCATATTTTTTTATCAGATTATCATACTGCGAAATTTTTCCGCCGGTGTGAGAAAAATATTGGCTCCTTAATCTTCTTCTGAAAGCAATTCGATTTTTGTAATATCTATCGTAAATAACATAATATTCGGTTCTACGTTTCTCGCGTGAAATCCAATTGTTTAAGTCGCGAAGTAAATCAACGGAAGTTTTCCGAACAGCCCAAGCTATTTGTTGGGGCAGTGACAGCTCGACAGAGAAATCAATATTTCTGTAGTAAGCTTGATTGAGCCGCGCAATGTTTTCATCGGCTACCGTAAAATCAATCTCGCCATCAGATACTTTCTTAATTAAATCTTCAGTTGTTTCTTCGGGCGGCGCAATTTTTATGAAAATTTGTCCGCCGATTTCTTCAGATAAATTTTTAAGTCTCTGAATATAAACCGAACCGTTTCTAACCCAAATTTCTTTTCCGATTAATTCGATGGGAGACCTAATTAGATTTTTTCTTGTTTGATCCAGAGTCATACGCTCCCAGCCGGCCGGCCGGCGCTGGACTAAAACTTGCTTTGACGTATTAAGAGGCACGGTAAATGCAGCTTCTTTTTTTCTGTTCCCCGTTACGGTAAGATTGTAAGCAATTAAATCGCCTTTTCCTTGATTCAGCATTCGGAACATCTCAGTAATGTCCCTGAGAACTTTAATTTTAAGTTTAACTCCAAGGTGTTTAGCATAAAGGTTCAAAAGTTCATATTCGTAACCCATTGGCTGACCGCGATAAATAAAATAGCTGTATGCGTTATATCCGGTAAGAGCAATAAGTGTATCGCGTTGCTGAATTTGGGCAAGGTCGGAGTAATAGACGGTATTTTGAACAACCGCAGATTGGTTGGTTTCCGCCTGTGGTTTTTCTTTAATACATCCTGTAAGAAAAACAACAAATAATATAAAAATTAATTTTACTCTCATCCTGAATTGGAATTTTAATAATTTTAATCATAAAGTAAACTTTTTATAATTCTAAATCAAGCGATTGCATCACAATTCTATTTTCACAATTACACAAATAAAAAAGGGAATTAAGTTTTTTATTTACTCGTTAAAAGATTAAATTTATAACTTAAATTTTAACAGGAATTGGAATGAGAATAAAAATAAACGGATTAACGGTTTTTATTGAAGGAGACAGAAATAAACCTACGATTTTGTTTGTTCACGCTTTTCCTCATGATCACAGAATGTGGAACAAACAAGTAAATGCGTTGTCGAGAGAATTTTGTGTTATAACGTATGACGTACGGGGATTTGGAGAAAGTTCTATCGAGAACGGACAGTTTACAATGGAGATGTACGTTGATGATTTGATAAATATTGTGGATGAAATCGGAGGCGGAAAACCGATATTGGCAGGACTTTCGATGGGCGGATATATTTCGTTACGCGTCTTGGAGAAAGCTTCCGAAAAATTTTCCGGAGCTGTGTTGATGGATACTCGCTCGGAAGCGGATGACAATGCCGGGAAATTAAAACGGGCGAACGCAATTAAAGAAATTAGCGAAAATGGAATAATTGATTTTGCAACCGAGTTTGTAAAAGGTTGTGTCTCCGATGAAACATTGAACGGAGGAACTCCCGCTTTTAATCAAGCATTGGAGATTGCGAAATCTCAAGACCCGGTTGGAGTGAAGGGAGCTTTGCTGGCAATGGTAAGCAGAACCGATACAACCGACGGACTTACCGAATTAAATATACCTGTGCTTGTTTTGGTTGGTGAACACGATAAGCTTACTCCTCCGGAAACAATGAAGGCAATGGCGGATAAAATTCCGGACAGCCATTTTATGGTTATTCCCAATGCGGGACATCTTTCCAATATGGAAAATCCGGGTGAAGTAAATGCCGCAATATTAAAATTTGCCGAAATCATTTTTTCATGACGGATTTGCGCTGAATGAAATGGGTTAGACAACTTTACGATTGGGTGCTTCACTGGGCTGAAACGCCATACGGACCTTGGGCTTTGTTTTTGTTGGCATTTGCCGAGGCTTCATTTTTCCCCCTTCCTCCCGATGCGCTGTTGATTGCGCTCGTACTCGGTTACAGAAAAAAGGCGTTTCGCTTTGCTTTTCTTTCTTCTGCGGGGTCTGTACTCGGAGCAATTCTTGGTTTTGCAATCGGGCATTATTTGTGGTGGAACGGGAATGCCGAGTTTTCCAACTTAGCTCATTTTTTCTTCTTGAATATTCCGGGATTTAATCAAAAGATTTTTGCCGATGTTCGCTCCCTTTATGATCAGTGGAACTTCTGGATAATTTTCACAGCCGGATTTACACCGATACCATACAAAGTTTTTACGATAACCGCGGGTGCTTTTAAGATTAACTTTGTTATGTTTCTATTCGCATCTATTGTAAGCCGCTCTGCACGGTTTTACTTGGTGTCGTTCCTAATCTGGAAATTCGGAGAACCGATCAGCAAGTTCATCGATAAATATTTTGATTGGCTGGCAATTCTTTTTACCGTGTTATTAATCGGTGGTTTTGTGGCAATCAAGTATTTGTTTTGATTGTAATTTTAATTATAAATTTTTCTAACACATATTACCAAAATGATTTATAGGGGAAAATACTTGATTTAATTATTTCCCTATTTTCACCAATTCTTGAACTGTGTAGATGGTTTTACCGAAATTATCTTTCCCGCTAATAATTTTTGCATATATCCCGGGCATATTCTCTATCATCCACATTTTATATTTATCATCCATGTCTAATCCTTCAACAACAGTGCAGTTAAATGTGCCGGCGGGAACGGTGAGTTTTTCTTTCCCGACAACACGGAAAGGGGAAAGTTCTTCAAACGGAAAAAAGTAGTTATAACTTTCCATCATATCATCTTTATGCTTTTCGGAATATTGCGAAGTATCCTGTCCGTTTACTGTAAAATTTTTAAAATTAACGCTTGGGTTATCTAAGTCGGTTTTCACTTCGGAAAGCAGTTCTGTATAGTAAAATGTATTTATGCTATTTAAGTAATGACCTAATCTGAACTTAAGAAATTTAACATGAGACAGCACATCTGCCATTTCATCTAAACTTTTCCAGGGAAGTAATTCCGTATCGTCTTTATCCTCCGGAAAATCTTCATACTTAAATGAGAGCGTATCCAATTTTTCTTTAGAATTATTTTTTATAAGAACATATTTTTTCATGCTATTTTCTAATATTGCATTGTTGTCGTTTTGCAGCTTAATTTTATACTTGCCTTTTGCTTCATTTGAAAAAAGTATGAAGATAACAGATTTTTCGTCGGGAGAATAAACCCAATCGCCGTTTGTGGTTTCTACAGAATTTTCATCGACAATAACCATTGTCATGTTGTGTGGTAACTCAAACTTAATAAAAACTTTTCCGTATTCCGGATTTTCAACGTCCCACACGCCTTGTAGATTCGAGAGTTTGTTTGCGGCGGCGATTTTGTTGGTATCAAATCGTTCCATGTAAGTTGTAGTTCCGTTTTTGGATAGTACTAAACTATGTTCATCAAGTTTGTCGATTTTTTGTACACCCTCAAAATCTTTGTCCATTTTGGAGTTCATTATTATAGTATTGGAGGATTTATCATATTTCCAAGTACCGACTTCAATAATTCCTAACGCCATTATTTTTCCGTTAGGATTAAAATCGATAATGTGATAAGGCTCGATTGATTCAGTTGCTGTTTTCGCTTTTGTTACAAGCCAAAGTCCCGATGGATCTACATTCTGCGCAAATGAGGTAAGCGAAGTGAAACAGAATAATACAAAAACAATTGCAAATAATTTTTTCATTTAAATTCCTTGTGATTCGATTGAAGAGATTTATTGATTTATTGAGCTAAAATTTCACCATCCAAAACAGGCGTAACACAAACAAGAGGTGA
>CAZMZM010000064.1:0-11827 GCA_964570865.1 uncultured Melioribacter sp. | reverse complement strand
GATTTACTCAAAACAAATCATAATTTACAAGTTTTTATTCTCAGAACTCGATAATATTTACGTAGTTGTCATTACTGAAACTACAATCTCAACTCCCTTACCTTTTTCAGCAAATAAAACAAAATTACCGTGAATAATTTTAACCCTCTCTGTCATATTTCTAAGTCCGTTTCCGTAAATAACCTCATCTTTATTAAAACCGATTCCGTCATCTTTAATCGTTAATTTAATTTCATAATCGGATTCTCTCAAAGTTACTTTTGCCTCTTTTGCGTTAGAATATTTAACTACATTGTTCAAAGCTTCTTGTGCAATTCGGTAAAGATAGCTTGTTGTGCGAATATCAAGTTGATGTTTCAAAACATCGCCGTCGTATATAAAATTAATTCCGGAATGTTTATCTAAATCGGAACAAAGTTTTTGCAGAGCGTTAGAGAGCCCGAATTCATTAAGTACGGCAGGGCGCAAGCCATTTGATATTGAACGAATTTCATCAATAGCCGTATCTAAGTTTTCTATAATATTTTCAATCTGAACATTCAGTTCATCTCTATCTGAAGTTTCAATTGCCTGTTGAATCTGAAGTTGGACGGCAACCAGAGCCTGCCCTAATCCGTCGTGGAGTTCTCTCGCTAATCTTTGTCTTTCTTTTTCAATCTCATCATAGATAGACGTTAGATGTGATTTTTTTATTTGCTCCAATTCTTTTTCTATTTCCCGACGCTTCGTAATATCGCGCATTACACAAGCGTCAATCAATTTCCCTCTGTACTCGACTTTTCGTTCCTGAATTTCTGCAGGGAATAACTTACCGCTTTTTTCCCTAATTAATGTTTCGTATGTTATTGTATCTTCGGAACGAGTTAACTTTGTTTTATGCCCTGAAAGGAGTCTGTCAACTCTTTTGTTCATCAACTCTTCTTTACTGTATCCTGTTAACCTTGCCAATGCTCTATTTACTAAAACAGGTTTATTATCATCAAAAAGTAATATTCCGTCGCTTGTGGCGGAATAAAAATGAAAAAGCCTTTCTTCCCTTTCTTTTAATTCCTTTGTTCTCTCCCGAAGCGTTGCTGCCATTTTATTAAATGCGGAAACAAGTTCTCCGATTTCATTTTTTTCATTCTCTTCAATATTTACTCCAAATTCCCCTTCTTCAACAACGCTGGCAGCTTCTTTTAGTTTTACAATTGGACTCGATATTTTTTTTGATGTGTATGAAGCAAATAAATAGATACCAAATGCAAACAAAATTAAAATCAAAATAAAGCTGTAACGAACATCCGATAAAGATTGCAGAGCTTCGCTTTTGTTAATTGTAACGAACAAAGCCCAATTTAGAAATGGGATATCGAGATGTTCCGCAGATACAAAAATTGCATCTTTCCTTAAATTGTTCGTTTTGAAATTGAGCTGGGAATTTGCAAAAACGTTCATCACAATTTTGGGATTAAAGCGTTCTTTCAAAATCTTCTTTTCTGAAAATTTTGACTTAGTCCGTAAAAGATAATCTCTTCCGACCAGAAAAATATCTCCCGTTCGTCCAAATGCCGACTCCTTACCGCCAAATATCAAATCGTCAATTTTATCTTGCCCGATTCCAAGCGTAAGCATTCCTGCAACTCTATTATTTTTAATTATTGGGGATGAGATATAAATCTTGTTTTTCTTTCCTTCAATTCTAAAATCCTGCATAACAGTTTTACGCCAAATTGAAGTTCGTATCCAAAGACTTTCGTATGCGGAACCGAGCAGACGAATAATATTTAAATCGGAAATTTTATCAAACTTACCTGAGACAACGGTTTTACCGTCGGTTATCGAAAAATCTTCATAATAATGTGTAGCTTCAAGAAAAGATAATTCTTTGGCAAATCCGTCGAGAGGATAATAAATCGATTTTGCTAAAATAAAATTATAGAAAGATGATTTAGGGTTTAATTCATCAAGCGCATCTTTAGATTGAGCAACAAATTCAACTTCCCTCATTCTATCACGGAAAAAAAATTCCAAATGAGCAGCTTTTAAATCCCTAAAAGTAGAAAGTTCTTCAAAAGTGCGGTTGGTTAAATAATTTTCGAGTACCAAATAAAGAGAAACACCTCCGACCAAAATCGGGAGTATTCCAAAAATCATAAAGGTAAAAAGGAGTTTTCCTCTGATTGTTGAAGTAAAATTCATTTAACCATGCCAATTTTATCCAAACTAAATTCAGGATTAATCCGTATTATACATCCGCCGCCGCAATTACCATTGTCAATTATCAATTATCCATTCTCAATTACATATTGTTATTTGATTCAAAATATTATTTATCGGATGAAAGAAGAAAATCTGTAATCAGCCTAACTCCAAAACCTGTTGCGTATTTTTTTGTGTAAGACGATAAATCGTGCTTCAAAGCAGGTCCTGCAATATCGATATGCGCCCAATTATTCTTCATCTTATCGGAAAGGAAAAATCTCAAGAACTCAGCGGCTGTAATCGAACCTGCCCATCTTCCTTTTGCAATATTGGAAATATCCGCCAAATCGCTTTTCAACAATTCGTTGTATTCCTTCGGCATCGGAAGTCTCCAAACCTTTTCATAAGTTTTTTCGCCGGAACGGAAGATTTCGTCTGCTAATTTATCGTTATCGGTAAAAAGTCCCGCAATTGATTGACCGAGTGCGACGAGACATGCTCCGGTTAAGGTCGCAAAATCGAAAATTTTCTTTGGTTTTAACTTTTCAGCAAACTCAAGTGCATCAGCTAAAATTAATCTTCCTTCGGCATCGGTGTTTCCGACTTCAATTGTTTTTCCCGAAGCAGTGTGAATAATGTCGCCAGGCTTGTAAGCATTACCGGCAATAACATTTTCGACTACCGGAATAACTCCGTGGAGTTCCTGTAATAGATTTAATTGTGATGCGGCATAAATTATACCGACTACGGCTGCAGCGCCCGCCATATCCCCTTTCATTTCAACCATTCCGGAAGTAGGTTTGATTGATAATCCGCCGGAATCGTACATCACGCCTTTGCCGACCAGGGCTATTTTATCAGAGGGCTTACCTGCGGGTTTATAATGAAGTTTTACCAAAAGAGGAGGATTTGTACTTGCTTGCCCAACCGAAAGCAGTGCGTTCATATTTTTCTTTTTAAGTGTAGCGGCGGTTAAAACTTCCACTTTAACGTTTGTTCCGGCAAAAACTTTTTTTACGCGCTTTACAAATTCTTGCGGGTAAAGTGTGTTGGCAGGTTCTTCAACTAAATCGCGCGCAATAAAAACTGCCGAAGTTGTTTTTATCGCTTTATCGATCCCTTTTTTGGCAATTTTTAATTTGTCCGTGCGTAAAATACAACGGACGGATTTAGGTGTTTTTTTATCTGATTTATATTTATCGAATGTGTAATTGCCGAGAAGTAGCCCTTCGGCTACCGATTGAAGTAAATAATCGTGTGAGCCGAAAACATCGTTTAACATTTCATCTTCCGGCACATTTACCACTAAATCATCAAATTCATCTTTGATGCTCGAAATTATGGAGGCGGCATCATTTCTGAAAAAGTCCGGTGAAATTTTTTCAGTATCAACTTTTTTAACAACATATTTTTGAGTCTTTTTTGCATAAAATATTACTGAAAATTCTTCATCTTCGCCATTTAAAAACTTTTGAGCTGAAACGTTTGTTTTGGGAATATGCAAATAGCTTAAAAATTCGTTTGCGTAAAACTTAAAATCTTTTCCGGCTAAAATATAATTAACATAAACCAGGGATTTATTTTTAGGTTCATAAGATTTGACAGCGGAAAAATTTAATTTGTATATCATTTGTTCCTCCATAATTGACAGATTAAGATTTGTTAAAATATTAAAATAGAATCAGAATTGAAACTAAAAAGAAACGAGAGAGTAATTCGGGAGAGAATAAGATTAAGTTAAAAACCGTTGGAACGATTGTGTTTATTGATGTTCATTGTTCAATATTCTTACGAATTAGGATAAAGAATAACTTCCCTTTTTAGGCAATCTCTAATGCGGACGGAAATAGTGCTACATTATTAAGAATCAAAACGTAAATATTCAACCGCTTTGGAAATTACCTTGGGCATAAATTCATCTAAATTCTTTCCGTCAAGTCTTGAGCCCGCAGCATTAATATGTCCTCCTCCTCCAAACTCTCCGGCAAGTTTGTTCATCGGTATTGTCCCGCGTGAACGATAGCTGACCTTAAACCCGTCTTCAAATTCCAGAAAGAAAAGACCAATCCGTACACCTTCCAAAGTCAGAGTGTAACCGACAAAGCCTTCAATATCAGATTCGGTTCCTCCAACTTCTTCAATATCTTTGTTTCTGATAACCATAGAGCAAACTTTTCCGTTCCCGTCAACTCGTGTCGAAATCAACGCTTTTCCCAACAGTTTAAGTCTGTTAATTTTATCTTGTTCGTAAAGAAGCTCATAAGTTGTTTTCGGGTTTACACCGTAACGCAAAAGTTTAGCCGCAATCATGTGGGTTTTCGGGGTTGTTCTTTCATACCGAAATGAGCCGGTATCGGTAATAATTGCAGTATATAATGCAGTTGCCATTCGCACATCAATTTCTGCTAATTTTGTTTTATCTAAAATGTCAAAAACAATTTCCCCGACAGAACCGACTTCGGGTTTTAAAATCATATCATCGGCAAAATCGTCAGGACCTTGGTGATGATCAATATAAATCTTAAGCTTATCGCTGTTTTTACGGAAGATTTTTTCCATCGACGCGACACGGTCAATTTGGTTAATATCCAAGAAGAGAAACATATCCGAATCGGAAATAATTTTGTTATGTTTACGGGGAGAATATTGTTCAACTACATTTTCATTATCTAAAAATTTGAGTTCACGAGGAACTGCAGAGTAGTTTATTATTCTAACCTGCTTCCCTATTTTTTTTAGTGCGTAATACATTCCAAGTTCCGAACCGATTGCGTCCCCGTCCGGATTAATATGAGAAGAAATCACAATTGAATTGTGATTCAATAATAGTTCTGCAAACCTTTTGTAACTTAACATAGCCCCAACCGAATCTTCAGTGAAAGTTAAAAATAATTTAAAGGGTAATAATACAAAAAAAGGCGAAGAAAACACTTCGCCTTTTTAAGAATTTATAAATTATTTTTTAATAATCTATTTTACTTCCCAGATGTTACCTTCGTTTAACAAAGTTTCCAATGTTCCTTTCCCTTTCTTCTCTGTAACTTCGTCAATCTGACGATAAAGCGCTTCACCGTAGGTTTCTTTTCTTACGCTTCTGAAAACGCCGATTGGAGTTGGAAGGTCAGGATGATCAGTCATGTGAGCAAGTATGAAAGCCAGAATACCGCTTTCGTCATTCTCGTGATGTACGAGTACGTCATCTATAGAATGTTTGCCGTCATTAAGATCAACCGCGACAGGCTCAAAACCGTTTAAGACAATTCCTTTATCATTATCTTTTCCGAATACCATCGGTTTTCCATCTTCAAGATAAAGAAGGTGTTCATCTTTAGTATCTTTTGCTGTTACCTGATTAAAAGCACCATGGTTAAAGATAACGCAGTTCTGGAAAATTTCGACAAAAGCCGTACCAACATGCTCAGCCGCTTTTTCAAGAATCATCTGCATATGTTTAGGTTCGTGGTCAATTGTTCTTGCAACAAAAGTAGCATTTGAACCTAAAGCCAATGAAATAGGATTAAAAGGATAATCTATAGAACCGTAAGGTGAAGTTTTAGTAATTTTCCCTTTTTCAGATGTCGGTGAATATTGTCCTTTCGTCAAACCGTAAATGCGGTTGTTAAAAAGCAACATCTTTAAGTCCATATTTTTTCGGCACGCATGAATAAAATGGTTACCTCCGATACTCATCAAATCTCCGTCACCGCTTACGACCCATACCGGATTGTCATGAGCTGCAAGTTTTACACCGGTTGCGAGTGCAGGAGCGCGTCCGTGAATTCCGTGAAATCCGTATGTGGACATATAGTAAGGGAATCTACTTGAACAGCCAATTCCGGAAACAACTATAGGGTCATGTTTTTGATAACCTATTTTAGCAAAAGTTCTTTGAACCTGAGCTAAAATCGAGTAATCGCCGCAACCCGGGCACCAACGTACATCCGCACCGGATGAAAAATCTTTAGGAGTTAATTTTGGGATCTGTACATCTATTTTATCAGTCATTTTTGCCTCCGAGTATTTCAATTACTTTGTCTTCAATTTCAGTAGACTTAAATGGTAAGCCTCTAACTAAATTAAATTGGTGAACCGGAATTAAGAATTCACTTTTAATAATCATTGCTAACTGACCAAAGTTAATTTCCGGGACCAATATATGTTTGTATCTTTTTAGAACTTCCTCGGTGTTTTTAGGCATCGGATTGATATATTTAAAATGAACCTGAGCAACCTTGTAACCTCTTTCTCTTAAATCGGTAATTGCGTCTGTGATTGCTCCGTATGTGCCACCCCATCCTACAACGAGAATATCGGCATCTTTATCACCCATAACTTCAAGTTCCGGAATTTCGTCGGCAATTATTTCGATTTTTTCTTCTCTGATTCTGCACATGTCATGGTGATTTTGCGGATCATAACTAACATCGCCGGTAATATTTTCTTTTTCCAAACCGCCGATTCTGTGCTCAAATCCGGGAGTACCGGCAGGAGCCCACGGACGAACAAGTTTTTCGTCACGAGCGTACGGTTTGAAATTTTCAGGATCATCCGCATATTTTACTTCAATTTCTTTCAATTCACTAGGGTCAGGAATTTTCCATGGTTCCGTACCGTTTGCAATATAACCGTCGGTCAATAAAATAACCGGAGTCATGTGCTGCAATGCGATACGAGAAGCTTCAATTGCCATATAAAAACAATCGCTTGGAGTTGACGCGGCAATAACTACAACAGGGGCTTCGCCGTTACGTCCGTACATTGCCTGAAGTAAGTCAGCTTGTTCGGTTTTGGTCGGTAAACCGGTACTCGGACCGCCTCGCTGAACATTGATAATAACTATCGGAAGCTCAGTCATAACCGCAAGCCCAACGGCTTCCGTCTTAAGAGCCAAACCCGGACCGCTTGTTGATGTAATCGCAAGTTTACCTGCAAAAGCAGCGCCAATTGTTGATACTACACCTGCTATTTCATCTTCGGCTTGGAAAGTTAGAACGCCGAAGTTTCTATACTTACTTAAATACTGCAAGATTTCAGAAGCCGGAGTAATCGGGTAAGAACCTAAATAGAGCTGTAAACCGCTCAACTGTGATGCAGCTACAAATCCCATCGCAGTAGCTTCGTTACCGGCAATACTTCTGTATTTACCCGGAGCATATTTTGCAGGACTGATTTTATATCTTGTGGTAAAAAATTCTGCTGTGTCACCGAAATTATAACCGGCTTTCATAGCTTTAACGTTTGCGTCAACTAATTCAGGATGTTTAGCAAACTTCTGTTTAATCCAATCCATTGTAGGTTCCAGCGGACGATTAAAGAGCCAATACATTAAACCCAATGCAAAAAAGTTTTTGCTTCGAACAACGTCTTTTGGACTTAAACCGGAATCTTTTAGCGCTGCTTCCGTCATTTTTGTGATATGAACCGGAAAAACCTCATAACCGCTTAAAGTATCATCTTCCAATGGATTAGTTTCATATTTCGCTAATTTTAATCCTTTAGGAGTAAACGCATCGATGTTTACAATAATAGTTGCATGAGATTTCAAATTAGGAAGATTTTTTTTCAATGCTGCAGGATTCATTGCAACAAGTACATCCGGAGAATCGCCGGGTGTGTGAATTTCTTTCGAACTGAAATGGAGCTGGAATCCACTAACACCGTAAATTGTGCCGGCGGGAGCGCGAATTTCGGCTGGATAATCGGGAAATGTGTTCAGGTCGTTTCCGACCAATGCAGTTGTGGAGCTAAATTGACTTCCTGTCAGCTGCATACCGTCGCCAGAGTCACCGGCAAACATAACAGTTACGTCACTTAGACTCTCGACTTTTTTTTCTTGTACTTCTTCAGACATTTTGAATATCTCGTCAGTTAATTTTACATTAATTATTTAAATGAATTTTGAAAAATAAATAAGATAAACGTATCTTTCAAATTTTTACTCGATTTTATTCAATATTTTTATAAATTCTTTCGGTTTTACAAATCCTGAGAGCCTTTTTACTTCTTTTCCTTTAGAATCGTAAAAAATTATGGTAGGCATTCCCACAATCTTGAACTTTTTCCTAACCGCTTCGGTTTCATCTGAAAGCGATTTTGTCATATCAACTTTTAATCCTGTAAATTCTTTCATCTTATTTACTACAGTTTCATCGGAAAATGTAATGCCGTCAAGTTCTTTACAAGGGATACACCAATCGGCATAAAAATCTATTACAATTTTTTGATGATTTTTTATTGCAGATTCAAAATTAACTTCGGAATATCTCTTCCAATCAGGTTTGACTTCCTTAGTGGGAATTAGCGTCCAGATTGACAATCCGAGAATTATTAAAGAGAAAGCAATTTTAAATATCTTGTATCCCTTTACTTCATTGGCTAATTTATCAAATATTATTAAATAGAGGGCAACCAGAATTGAATAAACAGGAAGAATGTAACCGCTAAAACTTTTCGGGAAAAGCGGAAGCAAGAAATAGAATGCCATTCCGAATAAAATAAATCCGAAAATTCTTTCTACGCCTTTCATCCACATTCCGGCTCGTGGTAAACTTTTAATTTTACCGGAGAAGATTGCCAATATTAAATATGGAGTTCCGAGGCCGAGAGCCATTACAAAAAACATCAAAAAACCGTATAGAACGTCCCCTTTTGCCGCAACGTAAGTTACCAGCCCGAGTACGAACGGACCAATACAAGGAGCCGCAACAATTCCCATTGTAAGCCCCATCATAAATGCGCCGAAGTAGCCTGCTTTTGCGCTGCCGGCTTTCATTACCCACGAATCGGGAAGTTTGAATTCGTAAACATCAAACATACTAAGTGCAAGCCCGAATAAAACGAGAGCTATTATTGCAATTACAATCGGGTTTTGCATTAGCGTACCGAAAACCGCTCCGCTCAAGGCAGTTACAACTCCAACCACGGAATAGGTTAGCGCCATCCCAAGCACAAAAAGAACGCCCAAAACTGCAAGTCGCTTTGTGCTTCCCTCGCTTTGACTTCCGAAATATCCAATCGTAATCGGAATTAAGGGATAAACACACGGAGTAAGATTTAAAGCCAAACCACCAAAGAAGATAACAATTAAGCTAATTAGTAATCCGCTTGATTCCAAGGTTTTGGCAAGCGTACTTTCTTCTTCTTTTACTATTTGTTCCGGAACAGAATATTTAAGATTCAGTTTTGAAAATATCTCATTATTAATTTCGGCAACCGCAGTTTGATTATCTACAACTTCGATTTTAATTGTATCGGTTAATGTAATCGGAGCCATGCAACTGGCATTATTACAGGCTTGATAGGTAAATTGAAACGGTATTGCGTATTTACCGAATTTGGTATTTTTAGGAACTTTAATAATAAAACCGAGAAATTCCTCCCCTTCATAAACGGAAACCGGTTTATCGGAAAAACTGAAAGTTAAATCTTTCGCTTCAGGATATTGAATCTCTGAAATTTCAAAGGGAGTTTTTTCCGGGAAAGTAACTTCGGATTTAATGAGGAAATCTTCATTCGGTTTATTAGAATTAATATGCCATTTATCGGCAATATTTAATTTTACTGCAACCTTTAGTTCGCCTCCTTTTTGGATTTTATCAAAGGATTGATAGGTTTGTAATTTTACTAACTCTTTTTTTACTCCAAAAAGTTGTGCATTCAGAGTAGTTACAAAAAATAAAAGTGTTGTAAACAGTAGTATAAAATTTTGTACTCTTTTCATCTTTATCTCCAAATTATTTACGCCATCCTTGAACAATCGGGAACCTGCGACCGTAACCGAAAGCTTTACGTGTTACACGCAAAACCGGTGCAATTTGAAAGCGTTTATATTCGTTAATATCAACCATTCGCAAAACTTTATTAACCACGTCAGGATATCCTACTTGAGAAACGATTTCATCAAATTCTTTATTCTTTTCGAGATATAGCTTAAGAATTTGATCCAGCAAATCATACTCGGGCAAAGAATCTTGATCGGTTTGATTAGGTCTAAGTTCAGCAGATGGTTTTTTTACGATAATTTCATTCGGAATTATTTCCTTATTGCGATTAATAAATTTAGCCAATTTATAAACTTGTGTTTTGTAAATATCTCCGATAACGGCTAAAGCCCCACAAGTATCACCGTACAGAGTTGCATAACCGACTGCAATTTCCGATTTGTTACCGGTTGTAAGTAAGAGCCAACCGAATTTATTTGAAAGTGCCATTAAATATAATCCCCTCAATCTGGCTTGAATATTTTCTTCAGCCACATTAGGTTTTGTGTCCTTAAATAAAGGCTCAAGTGTTTCCGATATTGTTTCAACGCCAGCTTCTATGGAAACAACCTCATGCTTTATTCCTAAATTTTCCACTAACCTCAAAGAATCGTCCACGCTCCCTTTGCTTGAGTATTTTGAAGGAAGTAAAATTGCTGTAACATTATCTTTACCTGCGGCCATTGTTGCAAGATACGCGACCATAGCAGAATCAATACCGCCGCTTAATCCAAGAACAATTTTCTTAAAGCCGGTTTTATCCATGTATTCTCTAATTCCGTAAATTAAAGCATCATGAGCTTCTTCTTCGAATGGTGACTCAACTTCTTCAACTGCAGGATATTTAAATTCCGAGTCGAAAATAAAATAATCTTCTGCATACCTTTTCCCCAATTGAACTAATTCCCCGTTTGAATTGTAACACATGCTGGCACCATCGAATATCAAATCAGTTTGAGCTCCGACCGTACAGACATAAGCAAGAGGCAACGAGTTTGTTTTTGTAAGAGTTGAAAGCATGTCGAACCGTTCTTTGCGTCTGCCGTATCCGTAAGGACTGGCGGAAATATTTAGAAGCAACGTTGCACCTTGATTTATCAACTCCTGAACCGGGTCAACTTCATAAAGTCTGTGTTTCCAGTAGTCTCCGTCGTTCCAAATATCTTCACAAATTGAGATTCCGAGTTTCTCGCCTTTATATTCAAATACGCTCACTTTTTTTGCAGATTCAAAATATCTTCTTTCGTAGAAAACATCATAATTCGGAAGAAGAGTTTTGTCTTGGACAAAAATTGTTTTCCCTCCTACGCCTAAAATCGCAGAGTTAAAAACGCCAGTGCCAACTTGTTCGTCTCTCTGAGTTATCGAACCGAAAAGAATAGCTGTATCCGAATTGGTTTGAGCAACTATTTCGTTATTTATTTCAGCAACTTTTGCTCTGAAAGCTGCTTTTTCAATTAAGTCCTGCGGAGTGTAACCAACAAGCGCTAACTCGGGGAAAATTACAATATCCGCCCCATCTTCTGCAGCGCGATTGTAGTAATTTATTATTTTCTTCTTATTGTTTTCAACATCCCCGATTACATTATCTATTTGTGCTAAAGCTATTTTCATAAATCCTCAATTACAAAATCCAAAATATTAAAGTTACTTAAGCTCTTTACCTTTTGCAACTAAAAAATGGATACAACAATCTGTTTACATTAGTGTAACATTAATTTTTTATGGAGATTCTTTTTGCTTTCGTCTGCATGTTATTTAAATAATCCTAAACATTACAAAATATTTTCAACATAGAATTTCTTGAATAATTTCATAAAGGTATTTCTACATCAATCCGAAAATTATTCTAACTATAAATACGGCGGCAAGTATTCCGGCAA
>CAZMZM010000063.1:0-12687 GCA_964570865.1 uncultured Melioribacter sp. | reverse complement strand
GATAATCTCTCTCCAGTTTTACTGAGCCACACATCTTTAGGCAATAAGTAAAATAAAGAACTGTGTAGTCTGTTAGTATTGTAATAATCAATATTTCAGAGATTTGTTTACATGCATCAGAAATTGACATATGAATTTTTTCTAATATGTTCTTCACTAATTGAACGATGAAATCTCTCGATCTTGCCCTTAGACTGTAGATAGGCAATAGAGGTTGCTTGTTTAATAAATGAAGAAAAATCATTACTGATGAACTGACTGCCATTATCGCATATAATTCTCGGCTTAGCATTATTAAATTTCCCCAAGGTTTTCTGAACGGTAATTTCAACATCATATTCTTCCATGTTTTTTCTCAACTAATGCTGAACAATATATCTGGAGTATCCGTCAATAACTGATAAAAAAACAAGAAAGAACCTCTAAAGTTTACATACTTAATGTTAACATGTCAATGTTTATGCGGCTTATCAGGTTGGTAAAATCCATTGCCTTTTCTGCAAGTCTTTACTGGATTCCATCTATTCAATAACCCGGCTTTTTTTTTATATTTTCGGCTTTGTGCAAGGTTGAGTCGCTTACAAAATCAAGGGAGAGGGAATTAACGCAGTATCTCTGATTTTTGTCCGTAAAACCTTCGCCGTAAAAAATGTGCCCCAAATGCCCGCCGCAATTTGCACAAATAATTTCCGTCCGCTTACCGTCCGCATCAAGAACCTTTTTTATTGCACCCGGTATTTCATCATCAAAACTTGGCCATCCGCAATGGGATTCAAACTTGGAATCGCTTCTAAATAATGGTGCGCTGCACTGTTTGCATGTATAAACTCCGCTTTCTTTATTGTATAAAAGTTTTCCGGTGTAAGGTGCTTCGGTTGCCTTGTAAATGATTACGTTTTTCTCTTGAGGAGTCAGTTTATTTAATTTCATTGTTCCTTTATCCTGTGCGAAAGAAGTTTGTGAAAGTATGAATAGAAACAATATTGATGATAACATTTTCATAAAAGGATGTTTACTCCGCATATAATTATTTGTTATTCAAAATGGTGAAAAATATCGAAATATCAAAGAAAAACAAATTCTTATTCCCTTAACAGAAAACTCGGTAGTTAGTTGAAAAAAGTTAAGGAAACTTACTTTGAAGTAATTTTATTTGTGAGTTCCGATAAGATTACCGATGCCTTTCCTCTTAGGAAAATATCGGTAATGTGATTTGTATATTTTGAAGGAACTGTGTTTACTTCTATAATTGTAGCACCGTTTTCTTTTGCATCACGCGGAATTAAGGAAGCCGGCATTATTTCCCCCGTGGTTCCTACTACTAAAAAAACATCAGCGGTTTCAGCTTCGGCAAACGATTTTTCATGTGCCTTCTGTGGAATTTGTTCCCCGAAAAAAACAAAGTCGGGCTTAAGTAAGCCGCCGCATTCGGGACAAAGCGGTGGAATAGAATCTAAATCGGTTTTTTCAACCGGATATTTTACCGAACAATCAGTGCAAGTCAAATATTTTGATGTTCCGTGAAATTCATATACAGTTTTACTTCCGGCATCCTGATGAAGTCCGTCAATATTTTGTGTAATAACAGATTTAACAATTCCGATTTTCTCCAGTTCGGATAGCGCGAAATGAGCGGGATTTGGTTCCGCCTTACCAAAAAAATCGTAAAAAATTTCTTTAATTATTTTCCACGATTCCAACGGATTTTCCAGAAAGAAAGAAATATCGAGAACTATGGGATTATATTTACTCCACAATCCATCAGAGCCGCGGAACGGGGGAATTCCGCTTTCTACAGAGATGCCGGCGCCGGTAAAAACAGTAACGTGTTTTGCGTTTCTGATAATCTCGGCTGATACATCTATTTCGGATTGTGGAGTGAAATGCATAATAAATTAAATAAAATCTGAAAATGAGATAAAATCGGGATCGTACAATCGCTTAAAAGTTCTTCCCGCATAGTTGTCCGTCATGCCGGCAATGTAGTCGCAAATAACGCGCGCCCGCTCAGCAGGATATTTTTTTGCGCGAAGTAGTGAATCTGTGAATTCAGGTAACAGCCTCGGAGCTTTTACTTCATTAATGTAATTATCACTGAGTGCATTAAAAATGGAACGAAGAATGTGGTTGCCTTTAAATTCCATCTGAAAAATTTGAGGTGAGCGGAAAACAATGTCAACCGAAACTCTTTTGTAAAGTTTTGCTAATTTTAATATGTCGCGGTCAATAACAAGTTCGTATTTATACCGATTTGTATTATTGTCCATGAAGGTCTTTCGTTCTTTAATGGATATCGCATGAATAAAATCCCCAATTTCGGAACCGAGTTTTGATTTAAATACTCCATCTCTAATCCATGTAATAATTTTCTCGATTGCCGTCAGTTCAAGTAAACCAAGTCCTAACTCTTCCGAGTTATTTTGAGCCCATCTTTCAATATTTTTGATAGTCATAAATTTACCTGCAATGCTATCGGCAATGTCGTTAATTGCATAAGAAGTATCATCTGCCCAGTCCATTATTTGACATTCGATACTCCGAAAATCATTAAGTTTTTCATCTGCATAAAGATGTGGAGAAGGTTCAATACCTCCGAAAACAAAGTCAATAAATCGGGCTTGTTCATCATAAATAAAATGATTCTCGGGATTTTCTAATTCGGAATATGGAATTTTATACTTTAGAATAGAATCGAGGAAAGCGCGGGTCGGTTTCATTCCTCGTCTGTGATCCCCGATTCTGTAAAAAATATCGGTAATTAATCGGAGCGTTTGGGCATTTCCTTCAAAACCGCCGTAGTTTTTCATCAACTCGTTCAATATTCTTTCCCCTGCGTGTCCAAACGGAGGATGACCTAAGTCGTGAGCTAAACTGGCGGCTTCCACTAAATCTTCGTCGATAAAATATTCTTCGGTAAACGGCGTATTATCGCTTGTGTTTAAGTAAGCGCATATTGAACGTCCTACTTGAGCAACTTCAATAGAATGTGTGAGCCGGGTTCTGTAGTAATCATATTCGCCGGATAAAAAGACTTGTGTTTTTCCCTGAAGACGTCTAAATTCGGATGAATGAATGACTCTGTCGCGGTCAATCTGAAACGGGGTTCGAAAATCATCTACACGGGAACTCGGTTCAACCCTCTCTTTGTCGAAGTCGTTGTAAAAAAGATTTTTACTTTTCATAGTGATGACTTTTAATTATTTGAATGTATAAAATAACTATTACATTCTTTCTACCAAAATTTCAACCCGTCTATTTTTTGCCTGATTCTCGGGAATCGGGTTCCCGTTTTTATCACTATTCGGAACTATCGGTCTCGAATCCGCATAGCCTGCAGCACGAAGACGGTTTGGAGGAATACCCAAAGAGATAAAATATTTAACAACGTTTGTAGCCCTGTTTGCTGAAAGTTCCCAGTTAGAAGGATATATTTTTGAGTTCCGCACAGGAATATTATCAGTATGTCCGTCCACTTCTATTACGTAATTATCGAAGCCGGAGGATTCAATTGATTGAACAACCTTGGCTAAAATAGGATACATCGATTTTTTTATTTTGGCAGAACCAATATCAAACATTGCTTTGTTCGATAATCTAATGTTTAGCCCTCGAGGTTCAAGTTTAATTGCAACTTGGTCCTTCATTCTGAAATCTTTAAATATTGCATTCATCTTCTGCTTAAGAGCCGCAAAAGTAGTTGTTGAAACCTGTTCGGTTTTGATAAGGTCGCGATCAATCGATTGTTTGACTTGTTCAAATTTGGTGATGTCAAATTTGGATAGTGAAAAAAGGAGGACGAATAGTGTGAGCATTAACGTTATTACGTCGGAGTAGGTTAGCATCCACTCGTCCCCGCCGGAATCGCCGGTGGAAAAACTAATTTTTGTTTTGTAAAGATATTTTGGCTCCGAGAAATGAGAAATACGAGTTGATTGTTTTGAAAGCTCTTTTTCCAAAGCTTTTCTTTTCTGTTCTTCCTTTTTTCTTAAGTTCCGTTCCTCTGTTAAACGGGACTCTAATTTTTCTTCAACTTTTTTTATTACCAGGCTTTCAAGAGCCTCCTTGTCGATATGTAAAATCGGGCTCATTCTTTACCTATTCTTACTTATTACGGAAAAGTGGTTTTCGGGACTTAAGAAGCTATTCATCATATCTTGAATAGTCATCGAATCTTGATTTTCTCCGAGCATTACGAGCCCTTCGGTTACCAGCAAGTTTCTGAAACGAAGAATCTCCTGCTTTTGTTTGGCTTTTTCAGCGGCAGGTTTTAATATTAACTGTGCAAGTAATATTCCGTAAAGAGTTGTAATTAATGCAAATGCTAAACCTTTACCTAATTGAGATGGGTCGTTCCCCATTTTTTCCAGCATTATAATCAAGCCGATTACAGTTCCCATCATACCAAAAGCAGGTGCAAACCCTGCCATTGTTTTAATGATATATGAACTAATCATATTTCGCTCGAAGGTTGTTTCGGTAAAGTTAGTAAGCATAGTTCTTAATTCATCTCCGCGATAGCCTGTTAGAAGGAGTTCTCCCGCAAACTTAATAAATTCATCCGATGATTTTGAACTGCGGATATGTTTCTCTAATTCCTTAATTCCATTTTTTTTAGCAATTCGTGCCCAATTAATAATATTTTCAATTTCTTTATAAAGAGTACGCGGATTAATATTTTGCGGAATTAAAATAGCGAAAAGTTCTTTGAGCGAAATTAGTACATATCTGGCGCGAAAGGCAATCATTGTTGCGGCAAATGTTCCTCCTACAACCATCAGAAAACTCGCTAAATCCAAAAACATCTGATAGTTGCTCGTGCTGGAAAAGATTGCGTAGAAGAAGAGAGAAAAACCAAGAAGAATGCCGACTACTGTGTCAAGGGCTATTGATTTCATAATTTGTATTAGTTTATTGATAAAATAATTTGTTATTTTGATGCTAATCATGGGTAATCAATATCAAAAATCCTCATTTACCCTAAAATCAAGAAAAAATAGAAATCCGTTAAAATAATCGAATTAAATATAATAATCTTTAGCTTATTTACACAATAATATTGAATAATTGATAATGGAAAATGGATAATTGAAAATGTTGTCCAGGCTGATGACTGATGAAAAAAAGTGGTTTGTCTTAGTCGTCTTTCTGAAGAATATCTTGAATCGTACACAAATTTTAATTGAAATTCATAATTCTGATCTATTTGAATATTACGACTAATTATTCCAACTTAATGAAACAAAGAAAATATCATCACTAAATTGAGTAACATTGAAAATATGCCCAAGTTTTTATGTTGTTATTCGTCCTTGAATATTGAATTGGAAATAAAGATTCGGAGATAAATGAAAAAAAGAGAAATTTGTAAATTTATTAGAAATCATTAAACGGCTTTTTTGAACAAAAATCAAACAAAAAGGAGAAATAATTTAAAAAATATAAAAATAGTATTGTATCTTATTTTTTTATATAAGATATTTTGGTATTGTATTATTTATTATTTGTAGAATTAAATATAGATAAAAAAATATGAGCCGTTTCTTATTTACGTTTATTGTTTTATTTCTGATTTGGTTAGGCTTTACAACATCATTTGCTACTGCGGAACTAATTACAGGTGCAGTTCTTAGCTTAATAATAGCATCTTTTTCATACAAGGCATTTACTGCTGAAGGGATGAGTTTCTTTTCTCCACGAAGAATTATCCTTCTATTTAAGTATGTTTATGTATTTATGGTTGCTTTGATTAAAGCAAACATTGATGTTGCCGTTCGTGTAATCAATCCGAAATTACCCATCAATCCCGGAATAGTTGAATATAAAACTCAACTAACCAACCCGACAGCAGTTACCATACTTGCTAATTCAATTACGCTTACTCCAGGCACACTTACGGTTGATGTAATTGGAGACAGTTTATTTATACATTGGATTGATGTTACCACAAAAGACCCGCAAGGGATTGTCCGAGAAATCGGGGAAGATTTTGAAAAGATTTTAAAGGAATTTTTTAAATGATATTATACATTCTGATTGTATTGGGTATAGGGACTATCTTTGCGGTTTATCGCGGACTAATAGGGCCTACACCTTCAGATAGAATTGTAGCGCTCGATAATATCACAACGTTAACTACTGCCGGACTTGTACTTTTGGGTTTATATTTTGAGCGGTATATTTACATCGACGTTGCGTTAATTTACGGCGTTCTTTCATTTATAGGCGTTCTTACTCTTGCAAGATATTTAGAGGGAGGTTTATAATGGGCGTCGTTGAAATTATCGGCTGGGCAATTATTGTTATTGGAGTAGCATTTCTGTTTTTAGGTTCGCTCGGTCTTTACCGCATGCCGGATGTTTACTCAAGAATGCAAACTGCCACAAAATCCGTAACTTTTGGTGCAATGGGAACGATTTTCGGCGTGGGTGTTGTTCATCCCGAATGGTTTTGGAAAACTTTGATTATCGCAATCTTTATTGCAATCTCAAACCCAATCAGTTCTCACGCTTTAGCACGCGGAAGTTACAAGGTTGGCATCAAGCCTTTTACACTGAGAGATGATGAAGGTGATATGGATGCACTTGATGGCGTCGAAGAAAAATCGGAGGATGACGAATGAGTTGGATGGCGATTTTAGTTTTGGTATTAGTTGTGGTTCAATTGATCGCAGCACTCTTTTCGGTTTGGCAAAAGGATTTGTTGTTGGCAGTTCTCGGAACATCGGCTGTCAGCGTAGTTCTTTCCGTTTTGTTTTACCTTTTGCAAGCCCCTGATGTTGCGCTTACCGAAGCGGCAATCGGAGTTGCACTTTCCACAATTATTTTTGTTATAGCGATTAAAAAAACCGATAGGTACGAAGAATGAGAAAAGCAATAGCAATACTTTTATTGGCTATAGTCGGCTATTATTTTATAAATGTTTTTATCCATATGCCATTCGGTGAAAAACGGGAAGGCGTGGGAAAATATTATCTTGAAAACACATTAAAAGAAACCGGAGCTGTAAATGTAATTACGGCGATTGTTGTTAGTTACAGAGGTTTTGATACGCTCGGCGAAGTTACGGTATTATTTTTAGCAGCAACCGGATTAGGAGCGATTCTTTTCGGTAAACGGGGTGAAAAAAGACGTTTGCAAGGCGCAAGTGTTATTGTTAAAACAACGTCGATGATGCTTTATCCGATGGTTGTTTTATTGGGTGCTTACGTTTTTGTGCATGGTCATTTAACTCCGGGCGGAGGTTTTCAGGGTGGTGCGATTATAGCAACCGGGGTTCTCTTGATGTTTATGTCTTACAGGCATTTTAATGCAAGTCATAAATTATTAACTTGGGTAGAATCACTCGCCGGATTAACATTTGCCACTTTGGGACTTGCCGGGTTGGCTTTAGGTCAAACATTTCTGCAGAACTTTCTGCCGCTTGGCGTTCCGAATGATTTGGTTAGCGCAGGAATAATCCCGATTATTTACATTGCTGTCGGATTTAAGGTAGGCGCGGAATTAACCGGCGTATTGGATAACATGTTAAAAACTATTAGGTAGGAAATATAGAATGCTATATTATATCGGAGCAATATCGTTAATCTTAATAGGAATGTATGCGGTTCTTACTAAAAAGAACTTGCTAAAGATTGTTATCGGACTTTCTATTATAGATAGCGGTGTTAATCTATTATTTATTTCGGTAGGATACGTTAAAGATGCTACTGCGCCTATTTTTTCGATGCCTTCTCTAACGGCTGACAAAATGGTTGATCCTGTTCCTCAGGCGCTGGTACTTACGGCTATCGTTATCGGATTGGCAACTACAGCAGTTGCTTTAGGTTTGGTTATAAGACTTTACGACCACCATAAAACTTTAAATATTAACAAGATCAGACAATTGAAATGGTAGGAAGGCTTTGATGGAATTTTCTCCTGTACTTTATATAGCAATCCCTCTTTTTGCAGCGTTTTTAATCCCGTTGTTAGGAAAAGTTTCTAAAACTTTAGTAAAGTTTACTCCGGGCATTGTACTTTTATATTTGTCATACGGTTCGGTTTTATTATTCCCGAAAGCAATGGAAAAACCTATTGTTCAGATAGTAGCCGGTTTTAAACCTCCTTTCGGTATTTCGTTGTATTACGGACCTACTGCTGCATTTCTTATTACAATGGTTACGATAGTCGGATTTGTTATTTGGTTATACAGTTATAAATTTATTATCCGTGAACCTGAAGAAAAATATTATATGCTTTTTATGATGTTAATTACAGGTTCAACGGGAATTTTACTTACCGGCGATATGTTCAATATGTTCGTGTTTTTGGAAATCACTTCAATTGCGGCATATTCATTAACTGCGTTCTTACGTGATAAAGACGGAGCGGAAGCGGCATTTAAGTATTTGCTTATCGGCGCGTTTTCCTCTACGTTTTTTCTCCTTTCGGTAATGATAATTTATAGTTATACCGGAACACTAAATTTTGCAGATATTGCTCGTCATATCGATTTAATTCCCCCAATGGCAAAAGGTTTTGTTTTAGTATTAGTTCTTGTCGGCATGGGAATTGAAGCGGAAATGTTTCCGCTTAACGGCTGGGCACCTGATGCTTATTCACAAGCACCTTCACCGGTTGGCGCCGTATTTGGCGGAATTGTAGTAAAAGCCGGTTTATATGCAATGATAAGAATAGTTTTCTTATTTTTTAATACTCCCGAAGTTTTGCAATTCTTAGTTTTTATGGGAATATTAACACTGCTTATTGCCGAGATGGCAGCTATGCGTCAGTCTCAGATAAAAAGAATGCTTGCATTTTCAAGTATCGGTCAGATGGGCTTGGTAATTATCGCGTTAGGATTGGGAACAACCGACAGCACCGGTGCCGCTTTATTCCAAATGTTTAACCATGCAATTATTAAATCCCTCTTATTCTTTGCCGCCGGTTATTTGGTGTTTCACTCCGGTTCTAAAAAATTGGAAGATATGGAAGGGCTCGGTTATGACAAGCCAATCACAAGTTTCTTTTTTGCATTAGGCGCTCTTGCAATTATCGGATTACCACCTTTCTCCGGATTTTGGAGTAAATTGTTAATACTCATGTCAGTTGCCAAAGCAGGTGAAATTTGGATTTTGGTTTTAATTTTAGCCGGAAGTGTTATAGAAGCAATTTATTACTTAAGAGCTGTTGTTAAACTTTACACTCGTAAGGAAGTGCCGGACAACGTAAGGCGCACACCTATTTCAGGTTTGATTGCGATGGGAATTTTAGCAGCGGTTATTATATATGTTGGTCTGTATCCGGGCGTTATCGAAAAATGGTTGACGCCTGCTGCAAATAATTTACTGAATGCTGCCGATTACATTAAGGCAGGATTGTTTTAATAAAAGAGAGTTAACGGATTAGAATATGATTTCGGTTCCAGTAATATTATCGGTAATGTTTTTAGGCGGTTTGCTTGCCTGGTTAGCAAATCGTTTTGTTCCTAAAGGTGCATCTTGGACTGCAGTTTTGGTTATGGCTTTTGCGGGATATTTGGTCTTTGCGCTACCATCCTGCGGCGGAGCGTTTAACTTCCAAGTCGGTACTATGGATATTATGTGGAAAAGCACAACTTATTCCTCATTATTTGCAATGTTGATAGCAGTGCTTGGATTCTTGGGGCTTCTTTACTCGATGGATTTTATGGCGGGAAAGCAGAACTTAGGTTACTACTACATGAATTTCCTTTTTACTTTAGGAGCAATGCTTGGTATAGTTTATAGCCAAGATTTGGTTTCGTTATTCTTTTTCTGGGAAATAATGACTTGGTCGTCGTTTATGCTGGTTATTTATTCCGGTAAAAAAGAAGCTCATAAAGCAGGCATCAAATATTTTGCATACAGTGCAATCGGCGCATATTTTTTACTGTCGGCAATTGTAATTTTATATGCAAAGTCCGGTTCATTTGCCTTAAATGAAAATATTGCAGTATTTCCGCAAATGGGCGTTTGGATGCAGGTTATGGTAATCACATTTTTAGCTTTAGGCTTTGGTGTAAAAAGTGCGATGATGCCGTTGCATGTTTGGGCACCGGAAGCTTACGGAGAGTCACCTTCAGGTTTTACCGCCGTATTTTCCGGCGCTTTGTCAAAAATGGGTATTTTCGGATTAGGCTTGGTTTTATTTAAGTTTGCAGCCAATACCGAAGTGTTTGTTTGGGTAAAGGAAACTTTAGCATGGCTCGGCGGATTAACGGCAATGTTAGCAACATTTTATGCGGTTTTCCAAAAAGATTCCAAAAAATTATTGGCTTATTCATCAATCGGACAATTAGGTTATATTATTGTCGGACTTGCTCTTGGAACGCCTCTTGGAATTATGGCTGCGTTGTTTCTTACGATTATGCACGGTGCGTTTAAGGCAATGCTCTTTATGTCAGCCGGAGCTGTTTACATGAGAACCGGTACAACCGATATGACGGAAGTAAACGGATTGATTACGAAAATGCCCCTTACTTTTTTAACTGCATTATTCGGAATAATAAGTGTGGCCGGAATTCCTCCGCTCGGCGGGTTTATCTCAAAATGGATGCTTTACCAAGCTTTGTTGGAATCGAACCATTACTTCTTAATCATTGTAATCTTTATTGCAAGCACGACGGCATTCCTTTATCTATATAGATTTATCTTTTCACTTTTCTTGGGTCAACGCGAAAAAGAAGTTGAAAATATTAAAGAAGCTCCTCTTTCAATGCTTATCCCGATGTTATTCTTGGTAGTGTTTGTGCTTGTTGCGGGTGTAGTTCCCGGTACGATAATAGCTCCTATTGGAAAAGCAATGGGATACTTGGGGAATTTCAAAGCAAGTTGGGAACCGGCAGTAGTATTTAGTGCTTGGGGTGAAAAAATAGATATGCAGGTAATTGCTACAACTATTGGAGTAATATTTGTCCTCGGAGCAATCTTTATCGGGCTTAAAGATAGAAAATCTACGCGACTGGTTTCTACGAAAGATATTCATACGGCGGGTGAAGTTCCTACCGAAAATGAAAACCTTACTTATGCTGTTAATTTTAACCAACCTTTTGAAAGAGCTTTAGGTCCGCTATTGAAGCTTAGTGTAGATAAATTATTTAACTTAATTGGAATAAATCTCGAAGGTACTTTCGAGTACTTAAGATATGTTTATACCGGAAACGGACAGACTTATGCCATGTATGTAATTCTTATGGTTGTAATTCTGATTCTCTTCTCCGGTTCAATTTTTGGTATTCATTTATAGTAAATGCTGGAATAAAAAGGAAGAAAAATGGATTCAACTTTGATAAAAATTTTAGGATACATACTAACGCCGATTGTAGCATTTGTAGTTGGCGTCTCCTACGGAGGTATTGTAAGAGTAATTACTGCTCGTGCTCAAAACAGATTTGGTCCCCCGATTACTCAGAATTTCTGGGATATTGTAAAATTATATAGTAAAAAGACAGCGGTTCATCACGGATTAATGCAGCACTGGGGCCCTATTTTTGCTATCACTGCTTCGGTAACATCTTTGTTTTTTATCCCTGTTTTAAGAGATTCCGCTTTATGGGCAAATAACAGTTTTAACGGCGACATTATATTTTTACTCTATATGATGGTTTTTGGTTCATTGGGCATGGCTCTTGGTGCCGGCCAAACCGGTAATCCAAACTCTGCAATCGGTGTTGCAAGAGGTTTGGCGCTTATGGTTGGTTACGAAGTCCCGTTTGTACTTGCCTTGGTTGCAATTATGATTCAGTATCAAACTACTTCAATAGCAGACCTTATGGCGGTACAGGATACCTTTTCGCATTGGCTGATTTTTCAATCCCCCTTTGCATTTATTGCTGCTATTTTAGCATTTCTCGGTATGATGCATTATGCCCCGTTCGACGTAGTAATAGCTCCTGCGGAAATCTCTTCGGGGCCTGCTTCGGAGTTCGGCGGTAAATATCTTGCATTAATGCAGACCAGCGGTTCAATTTTTACGTTCGCCAAATTAGTCCTTTTTACCGATATTTTTCTTGGCGGTGCTAATGACTTTGTTACATTGATTATCAAAACATTTATTTTATATATGATTCCGGTATTAACCGGAATAGTTAATCCCAGATTTAGAACCGAACAGGCGATTAGATTTTTTTGGAAATGGCCTACAGTTTTCGGTGTAATTGCAATCATAATAGTAGTATTGTAGGAAAGAGAGATTATGGAAGTATCATACGATAAAGAATCCAGAGGAATAGTTGAAAACATTCAGCGATTTGCTCGCAAACATTCGCTTTGGGTTGTAGCTTACGGAACGGGATGCGGCGCCATTGAAATTCCGCCGACAATGACTTCCCGTTATGATGCCGAACGTTTCGGTATTCGCGGTTCCGCAACTCCACGACAAGCTGATGTATTATTGATTACAGGATATTTAGCCGTTAAAACGCTAAAGAGAGTAATCAGAACTTACGAACAGATGCAGGATCCTAAATACGTTATCGGATTCGGTTCATGTACAATCAACGGCGGGATGTATTGGGATTCGTACAATACGATTAAATTGCTTGATATGTACATTCCTGTAGATGTTTTTATTAACGGATGTATGCCTCGTCCCGAAGCTGTAATAAGCGGTTTTATTGAACTGCAGAAACTAATTTCAGAAGGTAAAGCTGACGGTGCAAGACAGTATAAAGAAAATTTAGACTGGTATA
>CAZMZM010000062.1:0-12792 GCA_964570865.1 uncultured Melioribacter sp. | reverse complement strand
CGTTTCAATCCCGTTGGCGTTAAGGTGCTTAGCGGTTCCCCCTGTGGAAATAATCAGGAAATTATTCTTTACCAAACCGGAAGCAAGTTCAACAACTCCGCTTTTATCCGAAACGCTAATTAGTGCAAATCTTTTCTTCAATTGATTTCCTTTTTTTGATAAATTTTTCAGCAACTTTCAAAACGGCTTTGGGCAACAAATCATGCTCGACTTCCAAAACGGCATCTGCAATTTCTCGGGGCGATTTCATGCCGCCAACCGGAACTGAAATTTGCTCGATGATTTCTCCGTGATCATAAATTTTATCAACATAATGAACCGTTGCTCCGCTAAACTCCGATTTGCTTTCAAATACGGCTCTGTGAACATTCATGCCGTACATTCCTTTCCCACCGAATTTCGGCAAAAGAGCAGGATGAATATTAACAATTTTTCCTTTAAAATTATCAATGAAACTATCAGGGATTTTCTTCAGAAAGCCTGCAAGCACAATCAAACTAATTTCATTATCATTTAAGATTTGAACAAGTTCATCATATAAAATATGTTTATGTGAACTTTTAGATGAAACGGATAAAGTTTCTATCCCATTCTCTTCAGCAAATTCTAAAGCCGGACAATTACTTTTATCGCTGATAACATACTTGATCCGGGGAGCATTTTCAATCTGTTTGAACCGATTAACCAATGCTCTGAGATTCGAACCTCGTCCCGAAACAAAAACTGCAAGATTTATCATAAAATCATTAATTTTAAGTGATGAAAAATATAGAAATAGAAGAACAAATTCAATTTGAATATCACTCTATTTTATTAAATTTTAATAATTTATGAAAATAATAACAATAAAAAAAACCGTTGAGACAAAATTTAAAGAAAAAGAGTCGCTTTTTATCGGCAAGGCTTTTCCGATAAAAAATATTGAAGAAGCCGGCGAGATATTATCCGCCGTAAAAAAAGAATATTACGATGCAACTCATCATTGTTTTGCATATAAAATTTATGGAGAAGGTGAAAAATATTCCGATGACGGAGAACCTTCCGGAACTGCGGGAAAAAGATTGCTGAACGCGATTAATCATTTCAATCTTACAAATGTAATTATTATTTCAGTCAGATATTTCGGAGGTAAAAAACTTGGAGTCGGACCGTTGGGAAAAGCTTATTATCGCTCCGGTTTTGAAACTTTGGAAACGGCGGAAAAAATCGAAATGAAGGAATACAATAAATTAATAATTACTTATCCTTACGAACAAACAAAAAATATTCATCATTTTTTGAGTAAGTATGAAGCTGTAATTAAGGAGAATCTGTTTGAAGAATTGCCTAAAATAATAGTTTTAGTAGAGTCTGATAAATTTGAATCTTTTAAAAATGAATTATCTGCAGTTTCAAACGGTACAATCAGAGTAGATAAAGATAAAGCTACTTTTTTTAACGGATAAACTTGACAGATACATCCCTTTTTTATTATCTTATAAAAGACTTTTACATCTTTTGTTTAATTCTTTAAGTTAAGGGAAAATATGATTTACTCAAAAACCGGCGAATATGCTATTCGTGCAATTTTATATCTTGCACGTTACCCCAAAGATAAACTTGCAATGTCAGCTGAAATCGCAAAAGCTGAAGATATTCCTTCACATTATCTTGCTAAAATCTTACAGAGAATGGCAAAATATGGTTTTGTAGATTCTTTTAAAGGTAGAGGCGGTGGATTTAGAATTTCACAACTTGCTCTTGACAGCTCCATTTTAGAAATCGTTGAAAGAATTGAAGGTCCCGTAATAACTTTAACTTGCATCACAGGATTAAAAGAGTGCTCCGACGAAAACCCTTGCCCGCTGCACGAGGAATGGAATGATCTTAGAGATAAAATCTACAACTTGGTGAGCAGCAAAACGGTTGGAGAAGTTGCACAGGAATATGATGAAATGTTAGCAAGAAACGAAGTAATGATTGCCCACCACAAAAGTTAGAAAATAGAAAAGTGGGACTTTATTAGAAGTTCCACTTAATTTGACTAAATACAAAACTCCCTATTCCCCCAAACTCACTTCCCGTTTTACCTGAAAAGAACTGCCCGGCAAGATTAAAATCAATATTTTCGGTCAATGAAATCTTTAGCATAGTTCCCCAATAGGCCGATTTATCATTGGGATTAATGATGGTGGAAATTGTTCCTTTTATCAGCGGAGAGATTGGATATGCAGCCTGTGCAAATAGTGAACTTCTCGCCGGAGTTAGATACTTAACGTTTAAGTCCTCTCTAAAAATTGCGTTGTTAATCCCTGCGTTTCCGGTTGTTCCTCTGTTATTGAAAAGAAGTGAAAAATCCGTAAATAAACCGCTCTCAAATGTGTAATTAAGCTCAATAGCTGCGAGAATCCTCTCCTTCTCCAAAGCACTTTCCTCTTTACTCTTAAAATAAGTGATTTCACCGCTAAATCCCGCATCCGAAATATCACCCGACCATCCCGCTCCGACAACGTAATCATCCGGCATTACTCCGCCCAATAACTGAAAATCGTAACCATACGAATTAATTTTTAGAATACCGGCAGCAGTAACTTTTTTTTCGGAATTTACTTTTGCAACAGTCTGCAATGAGGATACATCCGAGAAAAAATACTCAAACTTAGCGGCATCGCTTCCGGGACGTTCAACGTAAGTAAAATTATAATAGTTATATGCGTTAAATATATCGTTGGGATTCCAAACAAGATTTTCGGCAACATTTACCCGCTGCCTGCCGAGTGTAAAATCAAAATTTTCACCCGAGTAATCAAGATAAAGCCTGTCAATATTTGAATAGACAAGATATGAAGTTTCGGAAGAAATACTTTTAGTAAGATTAAAATATCCTTTATCTTCAGTAACAAAATTGTTGTAATTCGGGATTAAACCGACAAAATCTCCATACTCAAAAATATTTCTTAATCCGGCATGCAATGAAAGACTGCTTATGTCGTATTCCAAATTAATTCTGTTTGTTACGGTACCGTCCAAAGCCCATTTCGGATTATTCTTCATCACCCAAAATGAATTTACATCTTCCATGTAACCCGAAAACCGAAAGCCTTGCGCAAACAAAGCACCTGCTACAAAAAAATTAATTAAAAATATTCTGATAAAATTTTTCATCATAAAATCACTAAAATTTTCAGTTACGTTTCCCCGTTAACAATTTTTCCGTCTTCCAAAGTAATCATCCGATGTGCGCGCTTCATAACACGATTATCATGAGTAGCAAATATAAATGTAACATTTTCTTTACTGTTAAGGTTTTCCATTATTTGCAAAAGATTTTCCGTTGATTTGCTGTCCAAATTGGCGGTCGGTTCATCTGCCAAAACAAATTCCGGTTTCGGCGCTAACGCCCTTGCAACCGCAACACGCTGCTGCTGACCGCCGGAAAGTTCAGAAGGCTTGTTGTTTCTTCTGTTGTAAAGGCCTACGGCTTCAAGCAATTCCGAGGAGCGATCCTTAATTTTCTTCTTATCCCAGCCCTGCAATTCCAAAATAAATTCTATATTTTCTTCGGCGGTTAAAACCGGAATTAAGTTGTAATCCTGAAAAACGAAGCCGATATTATTCAAACGAAAATCTATTAAGTCCTTTTCCTTCAGATTATTAATTACCGTTTTTCCGATTACGATTTCCCCTTTTGTCGGGTAATCCAATCCTCCGATTAAATTAAGCAAAGTTGTTTTGCCGCATCCCGAGGGTCCGACTATGGCGGAAAACTCTCCTCTTTCAAATGACAAATCGATTCCATTTACCGCGTAAACAGGAATTGATGTTTCATTATAGACTTTTTCAAGATTTTTAATTTCAATCACTTTCATAATAAACCTTCAAAATTTATTTAAGCAATGTGCCTTATCGCAACAGCCGGTTTTAATTTAATGGCTTTTGCCGCCGGATAAATAGCCGCCAGAACAGAAACAAAGAGAACCATCAATAAAATCATATAATAAAAACCGGACTCCATCTGCGGAATTACAATCGGGTTATATCCGTAAGCTCTAAATCCGTCTGAGAATACGGACAAATCAATTCCCGTGTGCCCAGTGATAAGATTAAGAATAAAGGAGAGAATTACACCCAGTACAGCTCCTACAAGCGATAACATTACAGTTTCATACATTATCATCAAAAAAACTTTGGAACGCCGCATACCGATTGCAAGAAGCATTCCGATTTCATGAGTTCGCTCCATAATTGCCATCAGCATAGTATTAATTACGCCAAAACTGAGTGCAATTAAGATTATCAGAATAAAGATAAAAGTGAATTGATCGGTGTAACTCTGCATTATTTTCAAACTCGGTTTCAGTTCGTTCCAAGTCTCTACTTCAAGGTTATCATCTTTCGATGATTTTGTAATCAATTCGGTAATTTTATCCTTAATCCGATTAATATTATCTTCCGCTTTAATGCGGATCGCAATTTCATTAATGTACCCGCCCGATAAAGAAGCTTCTCGTCTTAAATCGGCTTGATTAACAAAAACCGTACTTTGATCGAACCGGGAATTGTTTGTTTGATAAATTCCCGCGATTCTGAAAGCGGCGGTCGTAATCTCCCCTTTCATGTCCTGAAACGTAAGAATAATTTTTGAATGTAATTTTAAGTTCAGTTTTTTAAGCAGCATACTTCCCACAACAGCCGAATTACGTTTGGAACTAAAATATTTGCCCTTAATTATTTTCGCGTGAATATCGGAAACGTTTTTCTCATTAACAGGATTTACGCCCGTTATCATTACTCCCAAACCGTTCGAAGCGCTGTTTGCCATTCCCGATATAACCACACGACTGGAAATCGATTTAACATCTGCAATTTTATTAATCTTATCGGTTAAAATTTCCGCATCGGGAATCGATTTCACTAAATCAAAATTTATCTTAAAATCTTTGTTGTGAATTTGTAAATCCGCGGTTTCGCTCTCTATCGATGCATTAATCATCTGCACCAACATTCCATTGGAAAAAGCAAGACTAAAAATTCCACCTACTAATCCGAGCGTAATTGCCGAAATAATAATTGAACTGCGGAGTTTGTTCCTCCAAATATTTTTCCATGCTAATAGAAATATCATACTAATCCCGCAATGCTTTTAGGATTTTTAATTTATTAATTTTCCAAATCGGGTAAACAGCCGCAATAAAAGCTATTATTAGAACAACAACAGCTTGATAAATAAATATATCCGCTTTGAAAGCGAACGGCAAAAACGGATCGGCTCCATATTCTTCCATCATTGCGCTTAGTTCACCTGACATCTTAATCGGGTTATAATGGAAATATGCTACAAGCGGTATTCCGAGTAGTACACCGGACAAAGAACTGAAAATACTCAGATAAATTGTTTCCCACAATAAAATCAACCTTAAACGGGAACGCCTTAATCCGACGGCAATCATAATTGCAAATTCTTTGCGCCTTTCTAAAGTCATCATCAAGAGTGTTCCGAAAATCCCGAAACCGATTATCAAATAAACAATGCCGAGCATAAAAATTCCGCCGTTGCTGTCAGTTTCAATTATCTGAACTAATTCCGGATTTAACTCTTCCCAAGTCATTATTTCATATTTGTCGGTAAGATTTTCTTTCAGCAATTTTAACTTTTCATCAAGATTATTTGCATTGTTGTATATCATGGAATAAGAAGTTAATCCGCCATCCGCGAAATAAAGTTTTTGGGATTCGGGTAACGACATAAATATAACGGACGAATTTATTTCCTTACTGGGAAAATGGAAAATACCCGAAACAGGATACAATCCCGCTGCCGTAACGCCATGATAACCTTGTCCCAAAAGCACGAGAGAATCCCCAACGGAAATATTGAGAAATGACGCTAACTTATCACCTAAAATAACGCCTTTGCCTCCGGATGAAAGATACTTACCTTTCGTAATTCTTCGCGATAAACCGGCAACAGAATCTTCAACTTCAGGCGCTATGCCACGGACAATTACTCCTTTTGTATGTTTGCCTGCCGAACAGAGTGCAAAGGAAGTCAATCTCGGAATTAAATATTTCGGATGAGTAGATTTCAGCTTTGACACAAGTAAATCATTTGAGAAAAAAATTCTGTTAATCGATTTCTTTTCCCAATATCCTTTTTTATGAATTTGAATATGACCCGTTGTGAATTTAATTGTGTTCGCAATCATGTTATCATACGAGCCGTGCTGCATCGAACGAGTTGCAACGGCTAAAACCACTGCAATTATTATGGAAGAAGAAGTAATTAAAGTGCGTCTTTTATTACGCCATAAATTTCGCCATGCTATTTTATATATCGATTTCATTATCTCAAATGCTTCATCTTCTGTTTGGAAAAGAAACTTTTTCCGATGGGAATATCAAATGTAATCTCCGAATATTTCATTACTGTTTCGTAACCTTCATCCTGATGGTTAATCATCCTCATGCTCATCGGGAGCAAACGACCGCTTACTTTACGAATATCACCGGTAGTTTGAGTATAAAGCAGAGTGTAATCTTCATCGTAATATTCGGCTTTTAAAATCATGTAACCTTTCTTAGAAATCCACAAAACAACTTTCCCCCAAACTACAGGGGAATCAGGTTTCGGAGTAAGTCGGATTTTGTAGCAATCGTAGTTTTCAATATTTTCGTTTCCGATAATCTTGTGTGTATAATCCTTTACAAGAGAATTCTGCTCCATTAAATCATTATTCTTAAAATCGCTTCCCATCCATGATTGCGACATCATTGAAGGAGGAATTTTTATTATCCGGTTTATCGAGGGCATGTAATTCCAAATCTCGTTATATCGTTTCAGAAAAACCTGTCCTTTATCACGTGCAGGAGCTGTAACGTATATGATATAAAAATCTTTCCCTTTAGACCAAAATTTCATTGATATTTCTCTGCTCCAATCGGGACGGATAATCTTCATGGTCATCTTTCCTCTACTCGTTTTACCGAGAAGATTATCGTTGGCTTTTTTTACTATAATACTTGCATCTTGCGCATTAATAATCGTAAACGAAAACAGCAGTATAAAAAATATTATTTTTTTCATAATTTTTTTTGTATTTTTGACTAAACATTCAGTCAAAGATAGATATTATTTTTTTTGAAAGCAAGATATTTTTATTAATAAGAAATTACTATGCCAAGGACAGAAATTCAAAATAAAGAATTACGAGAAACTACTAAACAAAAGATTCTGAACACTGCGCTTATTCTATTTGCCGAGAAAGGATATTCTTCAACTACAATAGAAGAAATCGCCAAAATCTCTAAAATCTCCAAAGGCTTGGTTTACAATCACTTCAAGAGTAAGAAACATTTACTGAATGAAGTGATTATGATGCTTGGTCCGGCTTTAGAAGAAATGTTCAACAAAATTGACACTTCCCTTCCCCCCGCAAAACAAATTCAGCAAATTATTTCAGTTTCATTCGATTCGATTGAGAACGAAATCGATTTCTGGAAGTTCTATTTTATGATGTCGCTTCAGCCTGATATTATTGAAGAAGCCACAAATTATTTTTCTATCTTCATAAACGAAGCGACAAAAGTTTTCGAGAATTTAATGAGAAAATGCGGAGTTAAAAATCCAAAAGCCGAAGCAAAGATACTCGGGGCAACAATAGACGGAATCGGTTTTCATTTTCTACTTGTCGGAGATAATTACCCGCTTAAATCGGTAAAGAAAAAACTATTGGAAAAATACTCGGCAATTAACATCTGTTCAAAATAATCGGGGAAATTACAAAAGTGTTCTAATAAATAAAATAAGTCCGACAAGTGCCGGACTTACAAACAAAAGATGAATACTGAATAATTATCAATTATCCATTATCAATTCTCAACTAAAATTCACTTTTCTTCTGCTTCTTTAACAAAGCGTTCAACCATATCAACAGCATTTTTACTCCCGATGTAAATAGGAACTCTTTGGTGAAGTTTATGGGGCTGAATCTCCAAAATTCTCTGCTTTCCATCAATTGAACGTCCGCCCGCTTGTTCGATTAAGAAGGACATTGGATTACATTCGTAAAGTAATCTTAATTTGCCGTTGGGGTGGCGTATATCGGAAGGATAAATAAAAATACCGCCGTAGAGCAAATTACGGTGAATATCGGCAACCATTGAACCGATATAACGCGCAGAATAAGGGGTAGCCCCTCTGTCATCGGCATCCTGGATATACTTAATGTAGTTCTTTAATCCTTGATTCCAATATTTGTAGTTACCTTCGTTTGTGCTGTAAATTCTGGCATCTTCCGGAATTTTAATATTCTCGTGGGAAAGCAAAAACTCGCCTACTGCCGGATCTAACGTAAAAGCGTGAACTCCGTCGCCTGCAGTGTAAACAAAAATCGTACTGGAACCGTAAACTATATATCCGGCTACAACTTGTTCGGTACCGGGCTGCAGTGCATCTTCGAGTGTCCCTGGTGTTCCGTCAGGCGACTTTCTTTTTAGGATCGAAAAAATTGTTCCTATACTTACATTCGCATCGATGTTTGAAGAGCCGTCTAACGGGTCAAACAACATAACGTATTTACCGACTTCGTGCTTTTTGGGAATATGAATAATATCTTCTTCCTCTTCGGAAGCCATTAAGCATAAATGCCCGCCGTGATCCATTGCCGCAACAATAGTGTTGTGAGCAAAAATATCTAATTTTTTAACGGCTTCGCCTTGAACGTTTGTATCGCCGGTAAACCCTAAAATATCAATTAATCCGGCTTTGTTAACTTCGAGTGAAATAACTTTTGCAGCTAATGCTAAATCGGATAATAACGCGGAGAGCTCTCCGGTTGCGTGAGGATGTTTTTTCTCACCCTCGAGAATGTGGCGCTGTAACGTCATAAAACGTCTGGGTTCCATTTTTACCTCATACTAATTATTAAAGTGGGACGCTAATTTAAGATTAATCTATAATTGCAAATCCCGTATATTTTTGCAACGCTTTAGGTACAATCACTTTACCTTCGGGCGTTTGATAATTTTCTAATAATGAAACCATTAAGCGGCTTGTTGCTAATCCAGAGCCGTTAAGCGTACTTAGCAAACGAACTTTTTTATCGTCCTTACTTCTATATCGCAAGTTTAAACGGCGGGCTTGAAACGTTTCGAAATTACTGCACGATGAAGCTTCAAGCCATTTATCTTCAGCAGGTGACCAAGTTTCAATATCATAACATTTCGCGGCTGAAAAACTAAGGTCGCCCGTACTTAATAATAATACACGATATGGAATGTTTAAAGATTTAAGGATATCTTCGGCGTCGTTCGTTATCTTTTCCAATTCATCGTATGAATCTTCGGTCTTTACAATCTTAACCATTTCAACTTTGTTAAATTGGTGAACTCTCAGAAACCCTTTGGAATCTTTACCGTACGAACCGGCTTCTCTTCTGAAGCAAGCCGTATAACCGACGTACTTTTTCGGAAGTTCGTCTTCATTTAATATTTCGTTACGGTGTAAATTGGTTATCGGAACTTCAGCTGTAGGAATTGCAAAAAGCTCATCCTTAGTAATGCTGTACATGTCATCTTCCATTTTCGGAATCTGACCTGTGCCAATCATTGAATCACGGTTTACCAAAAGAGGAGGAATAACTTCGGTGTAACCGTGTTCGTTTATATGTAGGTCGAGCATAAAGTTAATGAGAGCGCGCTCCAATGCGGCTCCTTTCCCAATGTAAACCGGAAATCCGCTTCCCGAAATTTTTGCGCCTCTGTCAAAATCCAGAATACCGAGCTTTTTACCCAATTCCAGATGGTCTTTCATTTCAAATTCTTTGTCAAAAGTAAATCCGTCAGGAGTCCATCTGCGAACTTCCACATTATCATTTTCATCCTTTCCAACAGGTACCGATTTGTGAGGTAAGTTAGGAATCCAAAGCATTTTTTCATTAAGCTTTTCTTCTGTCTCACGAAGTTCTTCATCCAATGATTTTACTTTGTCCGAAACGGATTTCATCTGCGCCATTATTTCGGAAGCGTCCTTCCCTTCTCTTTTCAGAAGTCCGATTTGTTTGGACACGCTGTTTCTTTCGGCTTTCAGCGCTTCAACTTCCGTTAATATTTCTCTTCTTCTTTTATCTAAAACAAGAATTTCATCAACAGTATCTTTTTCGTTTTTATTTTTAATCCCTGCTTTTACAACTTCAGGGTTTTCACGGATAAACTTAATGTCTAACATTTTACCTCTTATTTCACAACAATATTATAAATTTTATTTTTTATGTAAATTTCTTTTACGATTGTTTTCCCGTCTGTATAACCCTGTACTTTGCTGTCGGCAAACACAACTTGTTTTACTTCGTCTTCGGGTAAATCAACCGGCAAAACCAACTTGGTTCGAACCTTTCCGTTAATCTGAACAACGACGGTAGTTTCATCAACAACAAGAGCGGCTTCATTATAATCGAACCAAACAGGATTTTTAAATAATGAAGAATCGCCTCCCAACATCTGCCAACCTTCTTCGGCAAGATGAGGAGCCAACGGAGCTAACATTGTAGTAAAGCGTTTTAACACATATGCTTTTAAGTCATCATTCGTGTTTTTGAAATTATCATAGATTGCATTTTTTAACTCCATCATTCCTGAGATTACAGTGTTAAACCTAAAATCATCAAGTTCGGGGGAATAGCGTTTTAAGATTTCATTAACCTTGGCATAAACAGCTTTTTCGGATTGGTTTAACTCCTTAAGATTAAATTCATTCATATCATCGGTGGAATTAAAAATACCTTTGTAATCTTCAAAAAGCTGATAAGTTTGCTGGGCGAATCTATCGACACCCGTTATTCCTTTGTCGCTCCAGTCGCCTCCGTCACGATACGGTCCCATAAACATCATGTACATTCTGAAAACATCTGTTCCGTATCTATCGATAAAAGCTCCGGGATTAACTGTGTTCCCTTTCGATTTTGACATCTTGGCACCTCCGTTTGTAATTGTGCCTTGATGAATTAATCTCTTGAACGGTTCATCACTATTAACTAAACCCAAATCGCGCAAAAACTTGTGGACAAAACGGGCATATAGTAAATGCATCGTTGCATGTTCGGCACCTCCAACATATGTGTCAACAGGAGTCCAATTGTTTGCCGGTTCCGAATTAAACATTCCGTCAGAAAAATGCGGGTCGAGATAGCGCAAATAGTACCAGGATGAATCGACAAAAGTATCCATTGTGTCCGCATCGCGTTTTGCAGGTCCGCCGCATTTCGGGCAAGTTGTGTTTATAAACTTTTCATTCCTTGCCAGTGGAGAAGCTCCGTGAGGTTTGAAATCAACATCATACGGTAGTTTAACGGGCAAATCTTCTTCCGGTACGGGAACTTCGCCGCATTTATCGCAGTAAACAACAGGAATCGGCGTGCCCCAGTAACGCTGGCGAGAGATAAGCCAGTCGCGCAATCTATAATTGACGGTAGCTTTTCCTTCTCCGATTTTTTCCAGATATTTTGTAATCGCTTCCTTTGCCTCAACGGAATCCATTCCGTTAAACTCACCGGAATTAATCATTTTACCCGGTAGAGTGTATGCTTCCGTTAATTCGTTTTCTTCATTTTCATCAGAAGGAATAATAACTCTGCGAATTGGCAAATCGAATTTTTTTGCGAATTCGAAATCACGTTCATCATGAGCCGGTACGGCCATAACGCAACCGGTTCCGTATGTGAGTAATGCGTAGTCCGCAATCCAGATAGGTATTTTTTCACCGTTCATCGGATTAATTGCAAATGCTCCGGTAGGTACACCGGTTTTTTCTTTTACGGTAGAAGTTCGTTCGATTTCGGAAAGGGATTTAACCTCGTTTCTGTAACTATTTACTTTTTCGATAAATTCATCGGTAGTAATCTTATCTACCAAAGGATGCTCAGGCGCCATCACAACATAAGTAACGCCGAAAAGCGTATCGGGTCGAGTAGTGAAAACTGAAATTTTTTCATCATAGCCGTCAACTTTAAAATCCAATTCGGTTCCGGTGCTTTTTCCAATCCAATTGCGCTGCATAGCTTTGGTTTTTTCAGGCCAATCGATTGTATCCAATCCGTCTAATAGTTCATCGGCATATTTTTTAATATTAAAAAACCATTGAGTCAGCTCTTTTCTCTCCACCAATGTTCCGCAACGCTCACAAGTTCCGTCCGCTTGAACCTGCTCGTTAGCGAGAACAGTATTACAAGACGAACACCAATTTACAGGAGCATTCTTTCTGTAAGCCAAACCTTTTTTGTAAAGCTGTAAAAAGAGCCACTGATTCCATTTATAATATTCGGGAACGCAAGTCATTAATTCCGCATTCCAATCATACATGCACCCCATTGTTTTAAGCTGTCCGCGGATATCTTCAATATTTTTAAGTGTGCTGTCCTGAGGATGTACACCTGTTTTGATTGCATAATTTTCTGCAGGTAAACCAAAAGCGTCATAGCCCATCGGCTCAAATACGTTATAGCCCTGCAGCTTTTTAAATCTTGCCCATGTATCGGTGGGACCGTAATTATACCAGTGCCCGATATGCAACTTTGCTCCGGAAGGATAGATAAACATTACGAGAGCGTAAATTTTCTTTTCTATGTCGGTGAGATCTGTTTTGTAAGTCTCTTCTTTTTCCCAAATTTCACGCCATTTTTGCTCGATTTCCACAAAAGGATATTTCATAATTCAATCAACATTTTAGTTTAAAATATAATTAGTAAAATTATTAAAAATAATTGAAATTAATCGGATAAAATTAGGTCGATAAAAGAAATATTTGACGTTAAAAGAGTC
>CAZMZM010000061.1:0-13391 GCA_964570865.1 uncultured Melioribacter sp. | reverse complement strand
TCGGATAAAAGCGGAGTTGTCGAACTTGCTTCCGGTTTGGTTAAGAATAATTTTCGTATTATTTCCACAGGGGGAACCGCTAAGCACCTTAACGCCAACGGGATTGAAACGATTGAGGTGAAGGACTTTGCTTCATTTCCTGAAATTTTTGAAGGAAGAGTTAAAACTTTGCAGCCGGAAGTTTTCGGCGGAATTTTAATGCGCCGCGAGATGGAGTCCGATATTACGGAAGCCGATGAAAATAACATTCAGCCGATTGATGTTGTGTGCGTAAATCTTTATCCTTTTCCCGAAGTTGTGAAAAATCCCAATTCATCTCTTGATGAAAAAATTGAAAATATTGATATTGGCGGACCGAGTTTGATTAGAGCATCTGCTAAAAATTACAGGTTTGTTTCGGTTTTGACATCACCCAAACAATATCCGGACTTTATTGAAAAACTTGAGAATAATTTATTAACTCCGGATTACAATCGGATACTTGCATCCGAAGCGTTTTCCCTAACTTCATTTTACGATAGTGTAATTGCAGAATTTTTCGAAAAAGAATTACTCGGAGAAAGGAAAACATTGCGAATTAATTTACCGCTTGCCCAAAAATTGCGCTACGGCGAAAACCCGCATCAATCCGGTTTCGTATTTGGTTCGTTTCATGATTATTTCGAAATTATTCATGGAAAAGAATTATCTTACAACAACATTATTGATTTGACCGCGTCTGTTGAACTTTCGGAAGAACTTGGCGAAAAAGCTTGTGCAATTATTAAACATACGAATCCTGCCGGAGCGGCTATTCGTAAAAACGAATATGAATCTTACATTGCAGCATTATCAGGTGATCCTGTTTCCGCATTCGGCGGGATTGTTTCAATAAACGGCAGTGTAGGTGCTGAACTTGCAAAAAAATTAAATGAAATATTTTTGGAAATAGTTGTTGCAAAGAATTTTTCGGACGAAGCTCTTTCGATATTGAAAAGGAAAAAGAATCGCAGGATTTTGAAATTGGTTAAACCGATAAATGTTAAAGAAGTTGTACGGAGCGTACCGGGTGGATTTCTTCTGCAGGATAAGGATAATTCATCTGCCGATGAAATCAATTTTAAATTAGTTTCAACTACAGAAACAAAAGCAGGTGCTGATGAACTTAAATTCGCATGGATTATCGGCAAACATGTAAAATCAAACGCAATAGCAATAACAAAGGATATGAAAGTATTGGGAGTAGGAGCAGGACAAATGTCGCGTGTGGATTCTGCTAAAATTGCGATCAACAAAGCAATTGAGCATGGACACAATCTTCAAAATGCGGTTGCGTCTTCCGATGCGTTTTTCCCGTTTCCGGACGGACTTGAGGTTTTAGCCGAAGCCGGAATAAAATCAATTATAGAACCCGGCGGCTCCAAGAGAGATAACGAACTAATTGAAGCGGCTGATAAGTACGGTGTCGCTTTATTTTTTACCGGAATAAGAAATTTTAAACATTGAGGAATAAGTGAAATTCTTAAATTTTTTGACAAACGACATAGCAATGGATTTGGGTACAGCCAACACTCTTATCTATATTAAGGGAAAAGGGATTGTACTTAACGAACCTTCCATTGTTGCATTTGATAGGATAACAAAAAAAATTACAAAAATCGGAAATGAAGCTAAAGAAATATTAGGTCGCGAACATGGTGATATCCGCGTGTCGCGCCCGATGCGAGATGGTGTAATTGCCGATTTTGAAATCGCCGAAGGAATGATTAGAGCTTTTATCAAAAAGATTAGCTCCAGTACTCTTTCGACAAGGCGAATCGTAATTGCTGTCCCCAGCGGTGTAACCGAAGTTGAGAAGCGCGCCGTACGAGATAGCGCCGAACATGCCGGTGCAAAAGAAGTTCATCTTATTTTTGAACCTATGGCAGCGGCTATCGGCATCGGGCTTGATGTAGGGGCTTCAGTCGGTAACATGATTGTCGATATTGGCGGAGGCACAACCGAGATAGCCGTAATTTCACTTGCCGGTATTGTACAGGTAGAATCGGTTAGAATTGCCGGCGACGAAATGAACAATGCAATAATGCAGTTCTTCAAAAAAAGTCATAACTTATTGATTGGGGAAAGAACTGCCGAAGCAATTAAGTGCGAAGTCGGTTCCGCCGTACCTCTTAAGGAAGAGATTACAATTCAAGTTAAAGGTAGAGATTTAGTCGGCGGTATTCCTAAAACTACCGAAGTAAGCTCAGTTGAAATTCGGGATGCTTTAGCCGAAAACGTAACACAGATTGTTGAAGCTGTAAAGCAAACTTTGGAGAGAACTCCACCAGAGTTATCTGCGGATTTACTTGACCGCGGTATTATGTTAACCGGAGGAGGCGCTTTACTTAAAGGATTGGATAAACGGCTTAAGATGGAAACGGAACTTCCTGTCCACGTTGCCGAAGACCCGTTAACAGCAGTAGTACGAGGGGTTGGGAAGGCAGTGGAAAACATTAACGAATATTCACGAGTATTTATTCGCAAAAGAAGTTACTAATGGAGTTAAAAAGATTCTTTATAAACACTCGCCACCATTTTCTTTTGGTTGCGCTTTTGGTTTTAAGTCTCTTTTTAATTTCAATCAGCGATTCCGAAAATTCGAGTAGGCCTAAAACGTATCTCTTCGGAGTTTTTGCTTCGTTAAACTCGGTTTTTTCTTCTCTTTTTATTCCGGCGGTAAAAGTTGAAAATATTGATGAACTCCGCAAACGGGAGGCAGAGTTAATGCTCCGGAATTCACTTCTAAGAAAATACGGATTGGAGTATCGAAAATTACAAGAGCTTCTCGAATTAAAATCAAACACAAAATTAAAACTTATGGCAGCCGAGATTGTTGCAAAGGATATTTCTCCGGTAAAATCATTTTTTGTTATCAATCGCGGAGAAGTTGATTCGGTTAGTTGCGGAGCTACCGTTATTGATAATAAGGGGTTGCTTGGACTTGTTGTCAGTGTGGACAAAGATTATTCGATTGTCAGATCAATTAAAAACGGAAAGAGCAAGATTACCGTACGGATTGAGAGAAGCGGAGTGAACGGCGTTATTTGCTGGGATGGAGAGGAGTTAATTATTACAAATATTTCTTCTAACTATGATGTTAAAGTAGGAGACAGGGTTATCACTTCTCCAGTTAGTTTACGTTATACGGCGGGAATACCTGTAGGCGTAGTAACGGAAAAAATAAAAACCGTTTCGGGATTACTGACAAACTTAGTGGTTAAACCATTCTCTGATTTTGGATCGGCAAGATATTGTTTTGTGGTTTTAAACGGAACAAACAACTTACGAAAAATTTCTCTCGGGGAAGAAGTTGAATAAAAAAACGTTATCATCAAATATTATTCTTATTATTATCTTATTTGTGCTGCAGTTCACTGTTGTTCCCTTAATTGCTTTCGGCTCGATAGAGCCAAATTTGCCTTTGATTTTTGTCGTTTATCATTCATTTAGAATAAAAAAAACAAATGCGATTTTACTCGGTTTTATAATCGGTATTTTTACCGATTTAATTAACGGCGGCGTTGTAGGCGCTTCTGCGTTTTCAATGACAGTAGCGGCTTACGTAGTTACATTTATTCCTCCCGGTTTTATTGACAAGGAACAGTTTTCTGTCAGTTTTTTATTGACTCTTTTTTTATCTGCCGGTGCTTATTCTCTGTTATATAATTTACTGGACGGGGAAGTATTCGTAAATATTTTTTATGCTATGTTTTATTTCGGAGTTATTCCTTCTTTCTATACAACTGCGTTGGCCGTTCCGTTACTTTTTCTAAATTCCGAGGGAATATTAAATGAGTAAGGAAGAAGGAAAAGCTCTTCGTTATTCAATCTTTTTTTCAATAATTTTGATTGTTGTAATTGCAGTTTCGCTTCAACTTATCCGGATTCAACTTTTGGAATGGAAAAGATATAGAAATAAAGCAAATGAAAACAGTATTAAAGAAATTCCTGTCGTTGCACCTCGCGGAGTAATGTTTGATAGTAATTTTAAATTATTGGTTAGTAATAAACCTTCGTTCAACTTAGAAATAGTTCCGGCTTATTTTGATACTTCAAATTTCAAGTTCTTAGACTCAATATCAAGCTTGGGAAATGACTTTAAAAATGAAATACTAAAACTTAGAAGAACTTATTCCAGATTTAAACCCGTAATTGTAAAAAGGGACTTGCCGTTCGAAACCGTAAGTGCTATTAAGGAATTTTCCGAGAAGTTACCCGGAGTAAGAATAAATTTTGTCTCTAAAAGGGATTATTCTTTTGGGGTTAACGGCGCTCATATTTTTGGTTATCTGCAGGAGATAACCGCCAAAGAACTTAAAAGTACAAGAGGAAATTATACCGGCGGAGACTTAGTCGGCGCAAGCGGAATCGAAAAATATTACGAGAAATATCTAAAAGGAGTTAAAGGTAAAAAGCTGGTTGTAGTTGACGCTAAACAGAGATACATCCGAGATTTTAAAAACGGGAAGTTCGATGTTCCGCCTGAAAAAGGAAATGATTTACTTCTAACAATTGATAAAATAACACAAGAAGTTGCCGAGCAGGCAATGGCCGGTAAAAAAGGTGCTGTAGTTGCTCTTAATCCCAAAACCGGTGAGATTATTGCAATGGTTAGTGCCCCGACGTTTAGCTTGGATAAACTTTCGATTGCAAGCCCAAAGGAATGGCGTGAAATTGTGTTCAACAAAAGTAAACCGTTATATAATAGAGCTACAATGTCAGCGTATCCGCCCGGTTCAACAATTAAACCGTTGGAAGCTTTGGCAGGATTGGAAACAAATAATATTACTGCGAGTACAAAAATTATCTGTAAAGGGGGATTGCAGTATGGCGATAGATTTTTTGGGTGCGATCATGTTCATGGAAAAGTAAATTTGATTAAGTCGATAGAAGAATCATGTAATACTTACTACTATTTGCTATTTCTTAAAATGGGTTTTTCTCCTTGGCTAAACTACACAAGACGTTTCGGATTTGGACGTAAAACACATATTGATATTTGGGAAGAGAAAAGGGGGTTACTTCCGGATTCTGTTTACTACAACAAAAGGTACGGAAAGCATCATTGGAACACGGGACTACTTCTCAGCTTGAGTATTGGACAAGGCGAACTGTTAGTAACTCCGCTACAATTAGCAAAATACACAGCATTAATAGCTAATGACGGAAGAACTTTTGTCCCCCACTTGGTTAAAGGCTATTTGGATTCGGAAACAAACTCATTTCATCCTTTTAATTTTGATGCAGTTAAAATTTCGGTGGACCAAAGAAAATTAGATTTGGTTAAAAAAGGTATGTTTGAAGTTGTAAACGGAGAAGGAACTGCAGTGAATATTAAAGACTCCCAAATTCCAATTGCAGGAAAAACCGGAACAGCGCAAAATCCGCACGGAGATAATCATGCCGTTTTCATCGCTTATGCTCCTGCCGATAATCCAAAAATTGCTGTAGCCGTTGTGGTAGAGAACGCCGGATACGGTTCAACCCATGCCGCTCCCATAGCGCACAAAGTTATTCGTACATTTTTAAGAAACGAGTTGAAATGAAAATAGAATACAGATTAACAGACCGTTTTGATTATCTATTATTTGCTGCCGTGGTTCTACTCATAGGAATCGGGTTAACAGCTATTTACAGCGCTTCAAACAACATGAATAACAATACGTTTGATAGGCAATTTATTTTCGCATTGGTTTCTATTATTGTTTTCTTTATTATTTATTTTACCCATTCTAAAATAATTCGATTGTTATCTATTCCAACTTATCTACTTTCAATCTTTTTGCTTTTTATCGTGCTGGTTTCCGGACATACAGTTTACGGAGCTAAGAGCTGGATTAACCTTGGCCCTGTTGGGTTTCAGCCCTCGGAACTCGGAAAAGTCGGAATGATAATGATGCTTGCTTATTGGCTTTCGAAGAAAAACGTTAAGTTGGATAATCTAAAAGATTTAGGTATTGCGCTTACGATTGGTTTATTTCCCGTATTGCTTATCTTAGGTCAGCCTGATATGGGAACTGCAATTGTTTATGTACTTGTAATACTTGCGCTTCTATTTTGGGCAGGAATAGATTTATTCGGGCTTTTTGTAATTTTATCTCCTACCGTAATAGTTTTTCTTTCATTCTTCGGTACTTTTACTGCTTTTATTGGTTTCATTACTTTGCTTGTATTGTTATTTTATTTCAAGAAAGATATTTTTCTAAGTTTAACAATTTTTATTATTAACCTTGCCTCAATATTTTTGTTCGATATTGGGGTAAAACTTCTACGACCTCATCAGCAAAAAAGAATATTAACTTTCTTAAATCCGATGTCCGATCCGTACGGTTCGGGATACAATACAATTCAGGCAAGAACTGCAGTTGGTTCAGGAGGTTTGTTCGGTAAAGGTTTTTTGCACGGTTCCCAAACGCAATTAAGTTTTATTCCCGAACAATGGACAGATTTTATTTTTTCGGTAATTGGTGAAGAGTTTGGTTTTATTGGAACATTTGTGGTTGTAATATTATTCTCGATAGTTTTTTACCGTTTATTAAGGATGGCGTTAATGCAAAAGGATTTTTTCGATAGCCTAATAACCATTGGAATTTTAACAACGCTATTTGTCCATTTTTTTATTAATATCGGTATGAATATCGGACTTGCTCCGGTAATCGGGATACCGCTTCCGTTTTTAAGTTATGGCGGTACGGCGCTGTTGGTAAATGTTTCTATGATTGCTATGGTGATGTCGTTCTATAAAGATAATAAGGAACATACTTAATGAACGCTTCGGAAAAGTTTCTTAATAAGTTTAGTGAAGGAAAACATGTCTGTGTTGGATTGGATACTGATATTGAAAAAATTCCCTCATTTCTTCTGACGGAATCCGACCCGATTTTTAGATTCAACAAAATGATTATTGACCATACAGCGAATCATGCAGCGGCTTACAAAATAAATTTGGCTTTCTATGAAAGCAACGGAAAAAAGGGGATTGAGAGTTTAGAGAAAACGCTTGAAGTAATACCGGAAAATATCCCTGTAATTGGAGATGCAAAACGGGGAGATATTGGCAATACAGCCAAAATTTATGCTAAAGCAATTTTCGAATACTACAACTTTGATGCCTCGACAATAAATCCATTGATGGGCAGGGATTCGGTTCAGCCCTTTTTAGATTACACTGATAAGATTAATTTTATCCTTGGGCTAACAAGCAACATCGGAGCAAATGATTTTGAAAAGCTACAGTTAGCAGACGGAAAATTTTTATTCCAAGAAATAATCGAAAAAACTAAATCTTGGGGAGAAAATGTAGGCTTTGTTTTTGGTGCCACAAAACTATCCGAACTGCGGGATAATATTGATTTATTAGGGGATTCATTTGTCTTGTTGCCCGGTATCGGAGCACAGGGAGGAAGTTTGGAAGAAATTATTGAAGTTTTCAGAGGAAAAAACTTTGGTAATTTTATTATTAATATTAGCAGAGGTTTAATATATTTGGATAATACAAATTTGTTCGCTGTAAAAGCGGGTCAAAAATTGGAGGAGTTCAATAATAAGGTGGCGGGTTAAATTAGATGAATCATGGGCGAAAATAATCGAATATATGAAAGACCTCTCTACGATTTATGGCTGAAGCAGGAATTTAATGATAAACTATACACTGCTGACGATGAAGAAGTTGAAGTACTCTCCCCCGGTGAATTAAACTCCGGAAACTCGGGACCCGATTTTAGAAATGCCAAAATAAGAATCGGAAATATTATCTATGTGGGTGATGTTGAAATTGATTTGGATTATACCGGATGGAAAAACCACGGACATAATATCAACAGTCACTACAACCACGTTATTCTTCATGTGGTACTGAACAACAAATACAACTACTCATATGTCTATTCCAAGGGGGGAAGAAAAATTCCAACCTTAACGATAAGAGATTTAATTTCTGAAGATTATCTCAATGCCTTGAAAAATCAAGAGTTGAAAGAGCCGGCAAAAAAATCGAGATTGAAGTGTGCCGGGGATTCTGACAAGGTTGATTATTTTGTCAAAGAAAAGTTTGTTGCCGAATTGGGAATGAACAGGTTTAAGAAAAAGATGAACCGTTACTTTCATCGTTTACTTGAACTAAAGTACTTGGACCGGAACCTGATGTCCGAACCGAAAATAAATTATGAATTGCCTCCGGAATATGAGAATAAAGATTTTGACCGAGAAGAGTTTTCAAAGAAAGAGTTGTGGGAACAACTGTTTTACGAATATTTATTTGAGGCATTGGGGTATTCGAAAAATAAAGAATCGATGAAAAAACTTGCAGAATTAGCAGATTTGAATTTTTTAAGAAAGATTGGAACTGATGATAATTATTTAATAAAAATCCAAGCGGTACTTTTCAGAGTAAGCGGACTTTTTGAAAAAACTGCGATTTCCGAAGATGAAAGAATAAACGATTATCAGCAAAAGTTGGAACAAAGTTGGAATGATTTGAATGGTCTGTATGACAGTGACTATTTGGATGAAACAGATTGGCAGTTCTTTAGAATGAGACCGCAAAATTTTCCTACAATAAGAATAGCGGCGGGGAGTTATTTCCTTTCCGAGATTTTGACTAAGAATTTCGTTTCGCATCTTATAAATTTGGTTGGGCAAAATATACCGCTATCAGAAATGATAAAGAAAATCAGAAGTTTGTTTATTGTTCGCTCATTCGGTTTTTGGCGCTATCATTTTACTTTTTATAAAAATGCCAAAACAGAAATTCGCTATTTTATCGGATTGGGAAGAGCCGATGAAATAATGGTAAACGTAGTTCTCCCTTTTCTTGCCCTTTATTTTCAAGTATTCGGATTGTCTGAACATTTGAAAAAAGTATTGAAGATTTTTAACCTTTATTCACAAAGGAGCGAGTATTCTTTAGTGGATGATATAGCTTCCGTGCTTGGTCTTCAGAACTTAGTACACCGTACGGTTTTTGTCCAGGGTATGTTGGATTTGTATCGAAACTATTGTTCGAAAGGTAAGTGTCTGGAATGCAAAATCGGCGAAAAGATTTTTTAGTTCGTTCAATCAAACCTTCAATGTCAGTGTGAATGTTAAGATTAGAGATTTGATGAAAATCCCATCGGTAAAGTTACAAGTAACTTTATGTAACTTCTTTAACCCCGGATGTTAATGAAATTTAAGCGGAAGTAATAATAAAACGTTTAATCAGTCGTTCCAACTTGGGCTTAACAGCTTCGGCGGTTTCAATTACTTCAGCATGAGAAAGTTTCACTGGAGAAATTCCGGCAGCATAATTTGTTATCAACGAAAATGAAACAACTTCCATTCCCAACATTGCCGCATAAAGTGCTTCGTGTGCTGTTGACATACCAACCGCACCAATCCCGAAGTTTTTTACCATCTGAATTTCAGCCGGAGTTTCGTAGCTGGGACCTTTATTAAACCAGTAAACTCCCTCTTTCAAAAAAACATTTTCCACGAGAGCAGATTCGATTAATTTGTTGTAAAGGATTTTTGAAGGGAAATTATGTCTTACAAATTCTCTTTCGTTAAAAGTGGAAATTCCGAGAACCTGAGAAATCTCCTTTTTAATATTGATTGTGTTAAAAGCGGAAATCAGCATCAAGTCTCCCGGATGAAGGTTGTCGCTTACGCCTCCGGCTGCATTGGTTAATAAAATATTCTTTACTCCCAATTCTTTTGCAAGGAGTACGGGTATTAATGATTGGTCTAAATCATATCCTTCATAGAGATGGATCCTGCCTTGAAATAAAATGAATCGTTTATTTTCATATTCACAAAAATGAATAAAACCTTTATGCCCTTCGACTGTTGACTTCGGATAACCGATCAGTTCGCCGGTTGGGATTGATTTAACTTTTGTTACGGTTTCCGCAAAATCACCCAAGCCGCTTCCGAGAACAAAAGCGCTCTCGGTTTTGAAAGGTGCCAGTGAAACTACTCGGTTTATTAAATCACGATATTTTATTTTTAGATTAACCACTGAAAAATATTCCTGCTAAAGTTGCTGTCATTAATGTTGCCAAAACGCCTCCTAACACGGCACGTAATCCGAGTTTTGAAAGATCGCCTCTTCGACTTGGAGCGAGAGGGGAAAGTCCTCCGATTTGAATGGCAATTGAACTAAAATTGGCAAACCCGCAAAGAGCGTAGGTTGCCATAATAATTGTTTTTTCGTTAATAATAGTTTTTGTCGCAATCAGGTGAGATAAATCGGTGTATGCGATAAACTCATTTATTACTACTTTTGTCCCGAGTAAACTCCCGAAGTTTAAAGCGTCATTCCATGGTACGCCAATACCGTAAGCGAGGTAACGCAGAACTAAACCGAGAATCAATTGAAGATTCAAAGGCTTTCCGAATTCGGCTTTTAGATATTCGTTAACTCCAAAAATATTGCCTGTCCAAACAAGGACATAATTTAGCAAAGCTATTAACGCAATAAACGCAATTAGCATTGCCGCCACGTTAAGCGCTAATTGCAAGCCTTCCGATGCACCGGCGGCGGCAGCCTCAATAACGTTTGATTCAGTTTTTTCGAGTTGAATTTTAACTTCACCTTCAGTTACGGGGGTCTTGGTTTCGGGATATATTATTTTTGAAACTACAATTGCCGCAGGTGCCGCCATAACGCTTGCGGACAAAAGTTGAGTGGCAAACAGAACCTGTGCGTCGTGCAGTGGAATCCCTAATGTTTGCGAATAAGCATAACCGAGTATTTGAATGTAAGCTCCCATTACGCTTCCTGCAATAGTTGCCATTCCGCCTGTCATAATTGTAAGTAGTTCGCTGTTGGTCATCTCTTTAATAAACGGCTTGATAACCAGCGGCGCTTCGGTTTGACCGACAAAAATATTTGCTGTGCACGAGAGAGATTCGGCTCCGCTAGAACCTAAAATTTTTGCCATTAGCCAAGCCATCGCCTGAACAATCTTTTGCATTATTCCCAAATAATAAAGTACTGCCATTAAAGTCGCAAAAAATATGATAATGGGTAATACCTGAAAAGCAAAAAACATTCCGAGACTTCCGTTAGTGCCGGGAGAAAGGGCTAAATCGCCAAAAATAAATTTTGAGCCTTCGGTTGTAAAATTTAATATGAGAACAAAAAACTTGCTGATCCATGAAAATGATAATTTCACCCATCCGAGAGGAGCAAATATTTGCCCGAGTTCATCTCCTTTCAGAATAAAAACCGCGAGTAATAATTGCAGCAGAAGACCGTTTATTACTAATCTGTAATTAACTTTCTTTTTATTGTTTGAAAATAGGTAAGCGATTCCAAGTAATAAAACCAGACCGATGATTCCTCTTAAAATAGATTCGAACATATTAAACCTCTTCCGGAATATAATGGCAGTTTCGACAGCGTGCTTCGTAGGCATCGGCTGAGCCGACCAGCACTAAATCATTTGATGCAACAATCCGTTGTGTTCTGTCGGCAGGATTTCCGCACTTAACGCAAATTGCCAATGTTTTAGTAATATACTCGGCGACTGATAACAGTTGAGGCATCGGCTCAAAAGGTTTTCCTTTGTAGTCCTGATCCAATCCCGCAACAATTACGCGTTTACCGCTATCGGCAAGTTTGTTGCAAATATCAACCAAACTATTGTCGAAGAACTGACCTTCATCGATACCGATTACGTCGGCTTCTTGTGATTGCTCGAGAATTTCTTCCGGTGTTTCTACAATAATTGCTTCCATTGCCTGTTCGGAATGTGAAACAATTTCATATTCCGAATATCGATTATCAATCTTCGGTTTGAAAATCATAACATTTTGTTTGGCAATCTTTGCTCTTCGCAATCTTCTGATTAATTCCTCGGTTTTGCCGCTAAACATACAGCCGGCGATTACTTCAATCCATCCGATATTTACGGGAGTTGGGTGCGGGGCATTTGTAATCATTCGGTTAAGTCCTTATCTGAAAAACTAAAAGGAAGAAGTTCTTTGAGCTTCAGTTTTTTTTCTTCTCCATGTTCATTGGTCATTATTACTTCAAGATCACCTCCGCAATGTTCATATAACACCTGCCGACAAGCTCCGCAAGGAGAAATGAAATTTTTAGAATCGGAAGTAATTGCTATTGATTTAAATTCACGTTCACCTTCTAGTAACGCAGTAAACAAAGCCGTTCGTTCAGCGCACATAGTAAGGGAATATGAAGCATTTTCAATGTTGGCGCCCTGAAAAACTTTTCCATCTTTTGTCAGCAAAGCGGCTCCGACACGAAAATGTGAATATTTTGAGAGAGACTTCTGTTTGGCTTTTTCGGCAATTATGGTCAATTCTTTATCTGTCATAAATTTCCCTGTTTGAAAATTTTAAAAATTAAAAGATAATAATTTTATTATTATTTCCATTTATCTTTATAAAATAATGAATTAATAAAATTAATGATTAACGAAAAGTTGTAAATTATTTCGAAGAATACAATCTCGTGAATTTTGAAGTCTTTCCCGGCAAACTCAGGATATTTTTTTACGGATGCAACATCAAATCTTAGCTTTATTAAAAGAGGAAAAAGAAATAACAAATTATTTGCAGAAAATAAAACCGAAAAGGTAACAACCAAATTTGAGATAAACCATATTGCAAGGATTAATTGCTGTTTAAGCAAGTAATTGTGCGAAGTACTTACATGCCGTGATTTCTGCAAAAAATAAGCTTTCCATGATTCAACTGTCTTTGAAAATACTCGTGCGCCGTCAGGATTAATAATGCCGATTTTTTTGTTTCGCTTTAATGCTTCACGGATTATTAAATCGTCGTCTCCTGAAAGTTTATCCATTGTTGATTTATATCCTCCGAGCTCAACTATCAGAGATTTTCTGTAAGCGATATTTCTACCTGTTGCGGATACCGGAATTCCGATTGATTGCGTAAAATAATTAACTATCTGTGTTCTCAGTGATTCGTACGATGCGAAGCGGGAAACTAAACTCGCCGTTGGAGTTAATGGAGCCGGACCGAATACTAAGTCGTTGTCATCAAGCCCTGCTGAAATATTGGTAAGCCAGTCCGGTTCAACAATGCAATCACCGTCGGTTAAAGCAATCAAATCATATTTCGCTGCGGCAATTCCAATCTCGAGAACTCCTTTTTTAGCGGGAAGTTTTTTGTCGTAAGCATTTATTAATCTGAAATTACTCCGTCCGGAAATTTCTTTGGAGATTAATTTTTCAGAATTGTCGGTTGAATTATCGTTTACTAAAATTACTTCGTAAAACTCTTGAGGATAATTAAGGTTTTGGAGAGACTGAAGAAGTGATTTGAGATTTTTTTCTTCATTTAGTATAGCAATAATTATTGAAATATGCCTGTTTTTTTTTTTGTTTGATGTGATTTGGTTT
>CAZMZM010000060.1:0-13903 GCA_964570865.1 uncultured Melioribacter sp. | reverse complement strand
TACTATTATCCGGAATAATTTTTATAATAAAATTAATAATTATTAATAAAACTGCTTTTATTTTTACTTTCTTTGTAATATATTTTATTTTTCTAATTTTAGAAATTGTTTACTATAAACATAGGTTAACTAAAAAGAACGAGTATGTTGATAGCTGAAGTTCAGGAAGTAGCAAAAAAGGTTGCTGAGAGTGCCGGACACGGGGAGGAACAAGGGGGCGGTTGGATTATCCACCATATCCTTGATAATTATAACTTCTTAGGCATTTTTCCATTACCGCGAATTCATTTGTTCGGAATGGATTTGTCGATTACTAATCATGTAATGTTTATGTTTATGGCGGCAATCATTGTATTTGTAATTATGAAGTATGTCGCTAACTCTTATCAGAAATCAAGAGTTCCGCACGGATTTTCTAATTTGATGGAAATATTTATCGTTTTTATTCGTGACGAAGTTGTTAAACCAACTCTCGGAAGCGGTTACGAAAAATATTTACCATATCTGTTAACACTATTCTTTTTTATACTTACGCTTAATTTATTTGGATTGATTCCTTACGGAAGCGCTGCAACAGGCGATATTGCCGTTACATCCGGATTGGCAACACTTTCATTTTTGCTTATTCAAGGCGCGGGAATGAAGAAAGCAGGGGTATTCGGTTATTTCAAGGGGATGATACCACACGGAATACCGACGTGGGTTTTACCGGTTATGTTTATAGTTGAAATACTCGGAATTTTCACCAAACCTTTTGCATTGGCTGTTCGTCTTTTTGCAAATATGACAGCCGGTCATGTGGTGATTTTTTCATTAATAGGTTTAATCTTTATTTTAAAAACACTTTGGGTATCTCCTGTTTCCGTGGGATTTGCCCTGTTTATATATTTACTTGAAATTTTAGTAGCTTTTATTCAGGCTTATATTTTTACAATATTATCATCTCTCTTTATCGGGATGGCAGTACATCAAGAACATTAATAATCTAATAATATTAAAGGAGAAATCAAATGGAATGGGCACAAGCGTTAGCATACTTGGGAGCTGGTATCGGAGCAGGATTAGTAGTAATCGGCGGTGGTCTCGGAATCGGTAAATTAGCCGGACAGGCAATGGACGCCAGTGGAAGACAACCTGAAGCATCAGGCGATATCAGAACTTCTATGATTATTGCAGCCGCGCTTATCGAAGGTATTTCATTATTCGGATTGGTTATTGCAATTCTTTTAGCATTGAAGTAAACAGAGTAATCAGCTCAGTTTAATCTAAGGAAATTAAAATGATATTAAAACCAATAATTGCAATATTAGCTTTTTCTGAAGGCGGTCCGCAAAGTTTTCTTCTGGATATTAATCCGGGAGTTGTGATTTGGACAACTATTGTATTTTTGCTTCTGCTTTGGGTTTTGAAAAAAACCGCTTGGAAGCCGATACTTTCCGCATTGGACGAAAGGGAAAACTTTATTAGGGAATCTCTGGAAAAAGCGGAAAACGCTCAGAAAGAAGCGGAAAAACTTCTTTTGGAAAATAAAGAGCGTTTAGCTAAAGCGGAAGAGGAATCGCAGAAAATAGTAGAGCAAGGTAGAGAATACGCTGAAAAAGTTAAAGAGCAGATACTTGCCGAAAGTAAGGAGGAAGCTCGCAAGATGGTTGACGAAGCTAAAGTTCTGATTGAAAGAAAACAGGATGAAGCTTTTGCTCAACTCCGTTCGGAAATAGCCGGAATAGCTATCGGAGCGGCGGAAAAAATCATTAAGGAGTCTCTTGATAAAGAGAAACAAGAAAAGTTAATCGATACTTATATTGACGAATTAAAGAAAAACTAAAAATGAGCAATTATAACGTTACATCCAGATATGCCGATGCTTTTACGGAATTTGCCGAAGAAAAAAGCGTTTATAATAAAGTGGTTCAAGATGTTGAACTGATTTACAATACGCTTACCGGTTCGCGTGAGTTGCGTAATTTTCTTTCTTCCCCTGTCTTAAAAGACACAAAAAAGAAAGAGATAATCGAAGCGGTTTTTGGCGATAAAATTAACGATGTAACTGTTCAATTCTTAAATTTTGTCGTTGATAAAGGTCGTATTGAGATGCTGCAAGAAGTTATGCAGCGTTTCCTTGAGATTCGTGATGAAAAGGAAAATATTACCGATGTTACATTCAAATCCGTTATTGAGCTTGGCGATGAACAAGCCGCTCGTATAAAGTTGGAAATGGAATCGTACACCGGCAAAAATGTTCGTTTTAAAAATATTGTTGACAAATCGTTGATTGGCGGATACACTGCGCAAATAAAGGATACAGTTCTTGATGCCTCTGTAAAACGCCAGTTGGAAAGATTAAAGAAAACATTAATTGAAGAGTAGAATTTTAAAGTTAATAAAAAGGTTTGAATATGGCTCAAGTAAGACCTGAGGAAGTTTCAGCTATATTGCGTAAGCAATTAGCAGGATTTGACAGTGAAGTGGATGTTTATGACGTCGGTACCGTTCTACAGGTAGGTGACGGAATTGCCCGTGTTTACGGATTATCCAAGGTAATGGTATCCGAGTTGGTAGAGTTTCCTCACGGCGTAATCGGAATGGTGCTTAATCTTGAAGAAGATAGCGTCGGTTGTGTGCTTTTTGGCGACACAAGTTTAATTGAAGAAGGGGATACAGTAAAGCGTACAAAACGCCCTGCGTCTTTCCCTGTAGGCGATGCCATGCTTGGTCGTGTCGTTGACCCGCTCGGAGTCCCTTTGGACGGCAAAGGGCCTATTCAGGGCACTACTTACATGCCAATCGAACGAAAAGCACTTGGTGTTGTCGCACGTCAGCCTGTAAAGGAACCGTTGCAAACCGGTATTATGGCTGTTGATGCTATGATTCCGATTGGACGCGGACAAAGAGAGTTGATTATTGGCGACAGACAAACAGGTAAAACTACAGTTGCACTTGATGCGATAATTAATCAAAAATATACACATTCCGAAGAAGCCAAAGCTGTTGGTGTTGAACCGGTTTATTGTGTGTATGTGGCTGTCGGACAAAAAAACTCAACTGTTGCACAAGTTGTTGCAAAACTTCATGCTTACGGTGCGATGGAATATACTACTGTTGTTTCAGCACCGGCTTCAGCCCCTGCTCCGATGCAGTATATTGCTCCTTATGCCGGCGCAACGATGGGTGAATACTTCCGCGATAACGGCAAACACGCTCTTGTAGTTTATGACGACCTTTCCAAGCAAGCAGTTGCCTATCGTGAACTCTCACTTTTGTTAAGAAGACCTCCGGGACGCGAAGCATATCCGGGTGATGTTTTTTATCTTCATTCAAGATTGCTTGAACGAGCTTCAAAACTCAATGACGACTTAGGCGGCGGAAGTTTAACCGCGTTACCGATCATCGAAACACAACAAGGCGACGTTTCGGCTTACATTCCGACTAACGTAATTTCGATTACCGACGGACAGATTTATCTTGAGCCGAATCTGTTTAACTCGGGTGTGCGCCCCGCAATTAACGTAGGTATTTCGGTATCGCGTGTAGGAGGTAACGCACAGATTAAAGCGATGAAGAAAGTTGCCGGTACGCTTAAACTTGATTTGGCACAATATCGCGAATTGGAAGCCTTTGCAAAATTCGGCTCCGATCTTGATAAATCTACACGTGACACTTTGGCTAAAGGTGAAAGACTTGTTGAGTTGTTAAAACAATATCAGCACGAACCAATACCTGTTGAAAAACAAGTTGTTGCAATCTTTTACGGAACCAAAGGTTATTTGGAAACAATACCTGTTGTTGATATAAAAAGATTTCAAAAAGAAGTTATCGAATATATTGAAATAAACTATAGTGATATTCTTGATATAATTAGAAAAGAAAAAGTCCTTTCCGATGAGACTCTGAAAAAACTTCAGGAAATCGGAGAAGAGTTTATCACAAAATTTCAAGTAACGGAATTATAGCAGACTGAAATAAGCTGAAGGAACTATGGCAACATTACGAGACATAAAACAAAGGATAGGCGGAGTAAAAAACACTCAGAAAATTACCCGCGCAATGAAAATGGTAGCGGCATCACGTTTACGCCGCGCTCAAACAAATATGGCAAACGCCAGGCCTTACACTCGTAAAATAACCGAAGTTCTCAGTGATTTAGTCTTAAGTACAAAGGACTTGAATTTACCTCACTTCAAAGAGAGCGAGGAAATTAAGAAAGTTGCGATTGTAGTTGTTACTGCAGATAGAGGTCTTTGCGGAAGTTTCAATGTCAACATTATTAAAGCCGTTGAATCCGAGATTGCGGAAAATTTTCAATCTCTTGCCGAAAACGGAAATGTTTCACTCTTTTTGATTGGGAAAAAAGGGAGTGATTATTTTTCGCGGAGAGAAATTCCGATTGACGAAAAACATCTCGGTATTTTTTCAAATCTTAATTTTGAGTTTGCGGCTAAGTTTACAACCGGACTAACAAATCGATTTGTAAGTGGAGAGTTTGATAAAGTTGTTCTAATTTATAACGAGTTTAAATCTGTAATTCAGCAGAATCTTCGTGTTAAGCAACTTCTCCCAATCCTTCCGATAGAAACATCAGCAGAAGAAAAAAAGAATTTAGACTATATTTATGAGCCGACTAAAAGGGAAATAATTAGCACTCTCATTCCGCGTTATCTTAATACTCAAGTTTGGAACTCTTTGCTTGAGTCGTACGCGGCGGAATTGGGAGCTAGAATGACGGCCATGGATCAGGCTACAGAAAATGCTGATGACATGATAAAAGAACTTCAAATTACTTATAATAAAGCTCGTCAAGCGGCAATCACCAAAGAAATTATCGAAATTGTTTCCGGAGCCAATGCTCTAAAAGAAGGATAATTTGAATTAATCAAAAAAAAGTATTATTTTTTAAGGCTAGCTTGATATGCTTGAAGATTTAACATTAAAATTAGATAAAGCTCTAAAAAAAGTTACCGGACAAGGTAAAATTACAGAGCAAAATATTTCCGATACTCTTCGTGAGATTCGGCGTGTTCTTTTGGATGCTGACGTTAACTACAAAGTTGCAAAACAGTTTGTCGATGAAGTAAAAGATAAGGCTCTCGGAGAAGAAGTTCTCGCTTCGGTTACACCCGGGCAGTTAATTACAAAAATCCTTTACGACGAACTGACCAAACTGTTAGGCGAAGAAAGCCGCGAGCTGCAGATAAACCCAACGGGAATTACCGTTATCTTGCTTGTCGGTTTACAAGGTTCCGGTAAAACAACATTTGCCGGTAAGTTGGCACGTTATCTTAAATCGAAAAAAAGAAGTGTTCTTTTAACTGCTGCCGATATTTACAGACCTGCTGCAATAGACCAACTTAAAATGTTGGGCAAAAGTATTGATACTCCCGTTTTTACAATAGACGGAAGTAAAGATGCCGTTAAAATTGCAGATGAATCTGTTAAATATGCTAAAGAAAATCATCTTAATACTGTTATTATTGATACTGCCGGACGTTTGCATGTTGATGAAAATCTAATGGATGAAGTTAAGCGAATAAAGGAAGCCGTAAATCCGACCGAAACTTTATTTGTTGTTGATTCCATGACCGGACAGGATGCCGTAAATTCCGCTAAAGCTTTTCACGACCAAGTGGATTTTGACGGAATAATACTTACCAAGATGGATGGCGATTCGAGAGGCGGTTGCGCTCTTTCGATTAAAGCCGTTGTTAACGAGCCGATAAAATTTATGAGCTTGGGCGAAAAATTAGAATCGCTCGAGGTATTTCATCCGGAGCGTTTAGCATCAAGAATATTAGGCAAAGGGGATATAATTTCCTTTGTTGAAAAGGCACAAGAACAGTTTGATAAAAAAGATGCGGAAGATCTCGAGAAAAAATTATTGCAAAATAAATTTGACTTTGAAGATTTTCTAAAACAAATTAAGATGATAAAAAAAATGGGTTCTTTGCAATCGTTGCTCGGGATGATTCCCGGAGCAGGCAAGGCGTTAAAAAATCAAAATATTGATGATAAAGAACTTGTTAAGGTTGAGTCGATTGTGCAATCAATGACATTGAAAGAACGACGAAACCCAAAAATATTGAACGGAAGCAGAAGAAAAAGAATTGCACGCGGAAGCGGCAACACAATACAGGATGTTAATCGTCTGCTGAAGCAGTTTAAGGAAATGCAAAAAATGATGCGCATGCTTAAATCTAAAGGTGGAAAGAGCATGATGAGAAATATGAAAAATTTTAGATTGAATTAATTATTAATTAGGAGGATACTTATTTGGCTGTTAAGTTAAGATTGAAAAGAATGGGAAAGAAAAGACAACCTATTTATAAAGTGGTTGCCGCAGATGTTCGTTCCCCGCGTGACGGTAGATTTATTGAAGCAATTGGTTTGTACAATCCCAAAACAAACCCTGCAACTATTGAGATAAATGAAGAAAGAGCTTTATACTGGTTAGGCGTTGGCGCTCAGCCGACAGATACCGTAAAAAATATTCTTAGTCGTGAAGGAATTCTGCTTAAAAACGAACTGGTTAAACAGGGATTGGCAGAAGATGTAGTTTCCGCTAAAATGGACGAATGGTATAAAGAAAGAGCAGAAAAAATTGCAAAATTAGCCGGTAAAGATACCGGAAAGAAAGTTGAAAAAGAAGAAGCTAAATCAGAAGAACTTCAAGAAGAAGTAAAACCTGAAGAACCGACAAAAGACGAAACAAACGTTGAAGATAAAGCAGAAGAAGCAAATGACGCAGCTTCTGAAAATTCGGAAGAGGAAAAAGTTTCCGAATAACTTAATTGTGCGTCTGATGTAAAATTAAATTGGTATTTCTCATGAAAGAATTTATCGAATTTATTGCGAAGCATCTTGTTGATATGCCTGACAATGTGGTAGTTGAAGAAGCAATGCCGGACGACCATACCGTTGAAGTAAAATTAACGGTAGGCGCTGACGATGTTGGAAAGGTTATTGGTAAAAGTGGTAAAACAGCACAATCAATGCGTACGCTGTTAACAGCTGTTGCAGCTAAGGAAGGCAAAAGAGCCTCCTTGAAAATTGTGGACTAAAACACCAACTGCATTTGAAGGATTTGTTTTTAGTAGCCGGAATTATTAAGCCTTACGGACATGAAGGCTACTTAATGATAAAATCATATTCTGATTTTAGTGATACTTTCTTTTTGAATCGCGAAGTTTATATTGATATTTGGGGAGATTACCGCAAATTTTATATCAATGATGTTCTCGAGAAGAGAGAAGTTCTTCTTGTGAAATTTGAAAATTTTGATTCGGATGAAGATGTGCGATTCCTTTCGGGAAGCGAGATTTATGCGGAGTCAAATAAGCTTAGAAAATTGGATGATAATGAATATTACATTCATGATTTAATCGGAATGGAAGTATTCCAAGCCGAAAAGTTCTTTGGAGAAGTGACAGATGTACTCACCCTTAGTTCAAACGACGTATTGGTTGTTAACAGAACAGACGGGAAAGAGGCATTAATTCCGTTTATTAACGATTATGTTTTTGACGTAAATCTGAAAGCTAATAAAATACTTGTGTCGGATAAGGAGGATTATCTTTACGATGATGAGGATTGATATAATATCGGCAGTGCCCGATTTGCTGGACAGTCCGCTAAACACAAGTATTGTAAAGCGCGCTCAGAATAAAGGGAAAGTTGAAATCGTCGTCCATAATTTGCGCGATTATGCTTACGATAAACATAAGCAAATTGATGACAAACCTTTTGGCGGCGGGCCGGGAATGCTTTTAAAACCGGAACCTTTCTTTCATTTGATTGAAAAACTGAAAGAAGAAAGGGAATATGAGAAAGTTGTTTTTATGACTCCTCGCGGTAAAACGCTTAACCAAAAGATCTGCAATCGTTTTTCTCTTGTCAAAAACATGATTATTATCGCCGGACATTACAAAGGGGTTGACGAAAGAGTAATCGATACTTTTGTAACGGATGAAATCTCAATTGGCGATTTTGTGTTAAGCGGCGGAGAGCTGCCGGCATTAATTTTAGTCGATGCTGTTGTCAGATTACTGCCGGGCGTGCTTAACGACAGTGAATCCGCATTGCAGGATTCGTTTATGGACGGAGAAGAAATAGAAGCTCCATTTTACACTCGTCCCGCAATATACCGCGGATTGGAAGTTCCCGATGTATTGCTATCGGGCAACGAAAAGTTGATAAAAGAGTGGAAAGAAGAGCAGTCAAAAATTTTAACTGAGAAATGGAAAAATATTAATAGATCGGAGTAGAAGATGAACAGAGCAACAGAATTGGTGAAAGACCAGATAAGAAGTGATTATCCGAAATTTAAAGCGGGTGACAAAGTACGAGTTCACGTTAGAGTGATTGAAGGAAATAAAGAAAGAATCCAGCAGTTTGAAGGGGATGTAATTGCAATAAAAGGAAGCGGAATAGGAAGAACATTTACGGTTCGTAAAGTTACCAATGGCGTTGGGGTCGAAAGAATTTTCCCTTACGCATCACCTAAGATTGCTAAAATTGACTTATTGCGCGAAGGTAAAGTTAGAAGAGCTAAACTTTATTATCTCAGAAACCTTTCCGGTAAAGCTGCAAGAATCAAAGACAAAAACCTTCATTAATTTTAAGAGCCGCTTTAGGGCGGCTTTTTTATTATGCGCATAAGATTAGGAATACCCCAAACAATATTCGCCGACCTCTTTATTTCGGCGTTTCCCGCTGAGTTTTTTTCGGTTACACAGTTAACAAATCCGGAACTGCACAGCTTTTTGTCGGATGGCAAAATAGATGCGGCATTACTTCCTTCGTTGGAAATAATTAACGACGAAGCTCTTTTCGTCTCCAAGCGTTTCGGGATTGCATTTGACGGAGTATTATCCGATGATTATTTATACTTTCCGAAAAATCCGAAAAACATTAATAAACTTTCTTTGGCTGGTACGGTTTCGTTAAACGAAATAGTTTTGAGCCGCGTAATATTCAGAGAAAATTACAATATAGAAGTTGAACAGAATGTAATTCCTACGATTGAAAACGCACCCGATTCTTCATTGCTGGTATCGGGTGATATTAACTTTGCTAACGGTAATTTTATGCACGGCGACAGTTTTGCGGAATTAATTGCAGATTTCATTGATACGCCCTACTTAAAATATATTCTGGCTGCAAACAATAAATCTATTTTGGAATTTATTAATCAAAATATTATTAAGATTGAAGAACAACTCGAAATTACTTCAAAAGGAATACTGAAGAAGAAAGGATTTGATAAAGGGGCAATCGATTTTGTTTTGCAAAATTTTAATACGCTCTATTTTGAACTTACCGAAACTGAGATTAACGGCTACAAAGAACTGAGGCAAATTCCCTTTTACTACGGTTTAACCGAAGAGATGAAAGAAGTTACTTTTGTCTGAACTGTTTGTAAAAACGAATTGCATGTTATTCTATAGTGAGACGCCTCGGAAGACGTCTCACACAAAGATGGGAAGTTAACAGATTATTTGTTTACTTGAAAAGTAGTATCTCCATTAACAAAGAAATTTACTATTTGATTTGCTGCCGCCAAGCCCGCATTAATATTTGCTTCCGCCGTTTGCGCTCCCATCTTTTTAGGAGTAAAATAGCATCTGCCGTTATATTTTTCCAAGAGAAGCTCGCCGTTGTCGGGGGCAATATCCGAGATGTATTTGAAATCATCACGTTCTCTCATCAATTGCAGTAAACCTTCTTCGTCAATCACTTCTTTACGAGCAGTATTAAGCAAAGTAGCACCTTTAGGCATCTTGTTGAGTAAATCGAAATTGATTGATTTAACAGTTTGCGGTGTAGCGGGAATGTGGAGCGAAATATATTGATTGTTAGCGTATAATTCGTCAACAGAATTATAAACCTTTACTCCGTCAGCTTCAATTGTTTCAGCCGGAATAAAAGGATCGAAAGCACTAACTTCCATACCGAAAGCTTTTCCTAATTTTCCTACCAAACTGCCGACATGACCGTAAGCATGAATTCCGAGAGTTTTACCTTTTAATTCTGTTCCGGGTTTCCCGTTAAAGAATCCGCGAGCTGCGTAAATCATAAGTCCGAGAGCTAATTCGGCAACGGCATTTGAGTTTTGCCCCGGAGTGTTCATAACCACAATACCTTTCTCACTTGCGGCTTGTAAATCAACGTTATCATAGCCTGCACCGGCACGAACAACAATTTTAAGATTTTTAGCGGCATCAATTACTTCTTTTGTAATTTTATCACTTCGGATGATAATGGCGTCCGCATCTTTAACAGCCTCAATTAATTGATTTTGATTTTCATATTTTTCAAGTAAAGCAAATTCATAGTTTGCTTTTTCAACTATCTCTTTTATTCCGTTCACTGCAACAGAAGCAAACGGTTTAACGGTTGCTACTAATATTTTCATTTTGTACCTCCTTTGTTTATCGAAAGTAGGAATACATTTCACTACCTAATTTTTTTAAGCTTATTCTCTTTTTTAAAAAGAGACGTGTTATATCTCTTCAGAATAACATATCAAGCTTTGTGTTATTTACAATTATTTCAGCATCGGGATTTTAACGCCGAATTTTTTAGCATTCTCGATTGCACGTTCATAACCTGCATCTGCATGGCGAACAATTCCCATTCCGGGATCATATGTTAACACTCTTTCCAAACGTTTTTCTGCTTCTGGTGTTCCGTCGGCTACAATCACCATTCCGGCGTGAATCGACTTACCGATTCCGACTCCGCCGCCGTGATGTACCGAAACCCAACTTGCACCGCCAATAGCATTCATCAGAGCGTTTAAGATAGGCCAGTCGGCAATTGCATCGCTTCCGTCCTTCATCCCTTCCGTCTCGCGGTACGGAGAAGCAACAGAGCCGCAATCCAAATGGTCGCGCCCTATAACAATCGGTGCGCTAACTTTACCGCTTGCTACCAGGTCGTTAAATATTTTCCCCATCTTAGCTCTGTCGCCATAACCGAGCCAACAAATACGGGAAGGTAATCCTTGAAAATGTACTTTTTCCTGAGCTAATTTAATCCAGCGTACCAATGCTTCGTCTTCAGGAAAAGTTTCCATTACGGCTTTATCCGTTTCATAAATATCGTTCGGGTCGCCGGATAGAGCGGCCCAACGGAACGGACCTTTTCCGTCATTAAAAAGTGGACGAATAAATTCGGGGACAAATCCGGGAATATCAAAAGCATTTTCTACTCCGTTCTCCTTGGCTTCGCCTCTGATGTTGTTTCCGTAGTCAAAAGTAATTGCGCCTCTCTTTTGGAATTCCAGCATCGCTTTAACGTGTTCCGCAATAGTAGCTTTGGAGCGCTTAATATATTCTTCAGGGTTTTCTTCCCGCAGCTTAAACGCTTCCTCCAAAGTCATTCCCATCGGAACATATCCGTTTAACGTATCGTGAGCCGAAGTCTGATCGGTTAATACATCGGGTATAATATTCCGTTTTAAGATTTCAGGTAAAACTTCGCCGGCATTTCCAACCAAACCGACTGACAAGGCTTCCTTGTTAGATTTGGCTTCTTCTATAAGCTCCAAGGCATGATCAAGGTCTTTGGCTATAACATCCAAATAGCCCGTATCAATTCGCTTCTGGAGGCGTTCTCTATCAACTTCGATGCCGAGGAAAGCTGCGCCGTTCATTGTTGCCGCAAGGGGTTGTGCTCCTCCCATTCCGCCGATACCTGCCGTAAGTAAAAACTTACCGGTAAGCGAGCCGCCGAAATGTTGTCGTGCACACTCGGCGAATGTTTCGTAAGTACCCTGCAGAATTCCCTGTGTACCGATATAAATCCAACTTCCGGCGGTCATTTGGCCGTACATTGTTAATCCAAGGTGCTCAAGGCGTCTGAATTCGTCCCAGTTCGCCCAATCGGGTACTAACATTGCATTTGAAATTAAAACTCGCGGAGCATCCTTATGCGTGCGGAAAATACCAACCGGTTTACCCGATTGAACCAGCAAAGTTTCGTCATCCTCTAATTTTTTTAATGATTCGATTATTGCATCATAAGATTCCCAGTTACGAGCAGCTTTTCCGGAGCCGCCGTAAATAATTAACTCGTCCGGATTTTCGGCAACTTCCGGGTCAAGATTGTTCATCAACATTCTCATTGCCGCTTCTTGTATCCAACCTTTTGTGTGTAACGTTTTGCCGTGCGGGGCATGAATTTCTCTGTGTGCCATTTCTTAATCCTCGAAATGATTGTCTAATAAATTTTGATATTGAGTGTAAATGGATTTATAAAACCACTTTTTTATAAACGAACTTCCGTCCAATTTCTTTTTAAGCTGCTTTGTATTTTCGCGCAGCTGAAATGCAAGCCGAGTCGATTCTTTTCTTGTCAGCTTAACTTCCATAGCGGGGGAATTCAGTTTGTCAATTATCGAATTAAAAATAGCAACTTCTTGAGCAAAGCGGGAGTCGGTCGCCATTTCCTTAACTGCCTGATTGCAGAAACTTAAAACAAGTTTTTTTTCATTCTTATCGAAACTATATGTGTAGTTATTAAATTTAAGCGCTTTTTTTGCCATGGTACCTTACTGTTTTAATGATAAAAGTTCTTCTTTAATTTTTTTGTAGCCCGGTTTTATTACATTGTAAATGTAGTGCAAGCGTTCGTCATAATGGGCAAATGCCGATTTCATTGCATTCAAGTTTAATTTTTCAATATCCTCAAGCGTAATTCCAAACAAGCGGGATGCTGTCAAATATTCATTGGTTAATGTAGTGTCGCTCATCAGTCTGTCGTCGGTATTTAGGAAAACGCGGAAATGTTTTTTGTACAATTTGGGGAACGGATGGTTTTCCAATTTATCGACTGCACCGGTGTGGACATTACTTAAAAGGCAAATTTCGAGCGGGACTCTTTTATCCAAAATATACTGAGCCAAATCTCCGAGAGCAACAATATTATCGCCGCTTTCATCATAAACAATGTCTTCGCTCAATCTTGTAGCGTGTCCGATTCGGTGTGCCCCGCAATACTGAATTGCTTGCCAAATCGATTCTTTTCCAAAAGCCTCTCCCGCATGAATTGTAATGTTAAAGTTTTCTCTTTCGATAAACTGAAAAGCTTCGATATGCTTTTTGGGTGGATAGCCTCCTTCTTCACCGGCAAGGTCAAACCCGACAACGCCTTTTAGGCGATAGTTTACGGCAAGCTCGGCTATTTCGAGAGAATCTGTCATATTGCGAAGAGCGCACAAAATAAGTCCGTAACCTACGCCAAAATCTTTTTTCCCTTTTTCCAAACCTGAAAGAACAGCATCCATAACATCATCAAAATATAAACCTTGCTGAAGATGAAGAGAAGGGGCAAAACGTGTTTCAACATAAACAACGCCGTCATTTTTCATATCTTCCATCATTTCGTATGCGACTCGTTCTAAGTTTTCTTTGGTCTGCATAACAGCGCAAGTGTGTTCGAATCCTTGCAGATATTCAATTAAATTACCCTTGTTGGCTCCTCTGTGAAACCATTCGGCAAGCTCTTTCGGGTCTTCGGTCGGGAGTTTGTCGTAGTTGATTTTCTTAGCTAAATCTATGATTGTTTCAGTGCGCAATCCGCCGTCCAAATGGTCGTGTAACATTACTTTCGGGGCTTTTCGTATTATTTCTTCGGTAGTCATATTTCCTTCCTTTTTACATTCAAAATTATTCTTTTAAAACTGGAAAAGCAATTTTTTATAGCAATAAACTAATTCATAACTCATGTTGGAAAGAGGAGGAAAGAAGATACCGTTATTCACGTTGAAGAATATTATAAGTGTAAAAGTAAACGCAGTTCGGTAAATCGGAAGCTGAAAAATTAACTTTATAATTGCCGACACATTGCGACACACAATAAACTTCGGGATGAAGATTAGAAACAACAACAAAAAATCACCGGAAATTTC
>CAZMZM010000059.1:0-14000 GCA_964570865.1 uncultured Melioribacter sp. | reverse complement strand
AAAATTTTAATTTTCAAATTATGCTTTTAAGCAAATATTATAATTATTTATTCAATAAATAATAATGTATAAAAAAAGGATAATAATTCTTTTTTTATGTGCTTATCCAATAATAGATAAATATTAATTTAAAATAGATTGTAAATGTAACTAATTAAATACTTTTTTTGTATAATTAATAAGACAAAATGTGGGTAAATAAAATTAAAATAGAGGATAAACAGTATTTTTAAACGAAAATCAATAATTTTTTCTAAATTTTTCGTTTTACCCAATTTTCCAATCCATCGGAAAGAACTAACTCCTGAGCCGCAATACCTACTTGAGGGAAAGTGAACTTTTGATTATCATAAATAATAGCTGAATTTTCAAAGTCGATAACCAAGTTCTCTTCGATTTTAAAAGTTAAGTTATTATTATCTTGATATTTTGTTCTTAAGTACTTTACAAGTTCCGGTTGTACAATTCCGAGAAATCCGTTATTAAGAGCATTACGTAGATATGTTGCGGAAAATGATGCGGCAATCACAAGTTGAATTCCGCGATATTTAAGCGCAGTTGCCGCTTGTTCACGCGAACTTCCGGTGCCGAAATTAAACCCGCTTACAAGTATGTCTCCTTTTTCGGCAATTTTCTGAAATTCGGGATCGTAGTTTTCCATTGCCACTTCAGCTTGTTGTTCGGGAGTAAAGTCATCGTTGTAAGTATATTTACCTGGATAAATTCCATCCGTATTCATATTATCCACATCACAAAATAGAACTTTCCCCTTGATTTGTTTCGGAAAGCCGTCCAAAATAGTAACCTTTTGCACTTCAGCCGGTTTTACATTATTAATTTTTATACTTCTTTTTATTTCGGTGTGAGTAATTTTCACGTTATCGGAAATAAATCCGTTAATTGCCGAATCGGCAACAACTGCAGGAGAGGCTAAATAAGCTTCGGCGTTTGGCGAGCCCATTCGACCTTTGAAGTTACGGTTTGTAGCACTGATGCCGACTTCACCATCCTCAAGCAATCCCGTACCGAGGCCGATGCAAGGTCCGCATCCGGGTGGGAGCGGTATTGCGCCGGCATTTAATAGTGTTTGCCAATACCCTTGTTTCTCTGCTTCCTTCTGAACATCGCGTGAAGCTGCTGCGACGTAAAACTTTACATCGGCATTTACTTTCCGCTTGCCTATTGTCTCGGCTGCTGCTTTAATATCTTCCAAACGGCTGTTCACGCACGAAACCAAGTATGCTTTATCAATTTTAATTTTTTGCGGTTTTATTTCTTCAACTGTGTGCATTTTTTTTACGGTATGAGGCCCGCAAATTACTGGTTCGATTGTAGATAAATCAAGCATAATTTCTTTAGCGTAAAATGCGGTTTTATCCGGTTGTAATTTAGGAATATCATTTTCGATTTCTGCAATCCTTTTGCTGTTTAAACGGGGATGCTCTCCGTTAACGGAATCCGAATCTGAATTAACTCCTTCCAATCCTCGCTCTTTAATGTAATCGGCGCGTTCTTTTAGCCATGAAACTGTTATTTCGTCAACAGGAAAAACTCCGGCAAGCGCACCCCATTCCGTAGTCATGTTTGCGATTGTAAGACGCTGATCGAGAGATAAATGTTTTATTCCGGAACCGGTAAATTCAATTGCGTGGTTCAATACTTCGTCGTTATTAAACAATCCGGAAAGAGCAATTATAACATCCTTGCCGTAAACACCATCGCGGAGTTCTCCTTGTAATTCAACTTTCGCAACCGGAGGAATTTGCCACCAAGTTTGTCCTGTTGCCCAGATTGCGGCAGCATCAGTGCGCACGACCGGAGTACCCAAAGCGCCTAATCCGCCGTACATATTGGAATGGCTGTCCGAAGCAACTACGAATGTGCCCGGCAGTACGTAACCTTCCTCGCACATAATTTGGTGTCCGATTCCACGGCCGGCAGGATAAAAATCCGCTCCCATTGAAGTCGCAAATTTTTCAATGCGTTTATATTTGTCCAAGTTCTTGGGACTTTTATCTTGTATGTTATGATCAAGTGTATTAACAACTTGGCGAGGATTAAAATATTTAGATGCGCCGATACTTTTGAATTTGGGAATAACGGCGCCTGTGTTGTCATGAGTCATAACATATGCAGGGCGGATTGAAATAATTTCTCCGCTGTGGATTTCGGCATTAGGCTCAAGATTTACGGCATATTTTTGAGCAATCTTTTCTATATAATTCTGTGACATATTAACCTCAATAAAAAATTATCTTAAATTCTCTTGGAACTCTGAAACGGCTCAAAGCTAACAAAATCAGCGTGATGAACAATTATTGACTCGAGAGTCCGTTTCCCTAAATCGCCCTCTTTGGAATGAGTAGCGATAATGTGCTGCACCTCGGCAGGCAAATTAAAGCGATCCGCAATTGAAACACCGCTGAACGGATGGCGAAGAAGTTTACCTTCGCGGCTTGTGGATAATTTACCGTCTGCTATTTCATATTCGAGTAATTTACCAACATCGATTAAAATTGCTCCTGCAATCAGATAGTCCCAATTTATTTTAATGTCGGGAGCGAAATTCTTCTCCATAACTTTTGCCATTTCAATTGAAAGTTGAACGGCAGTTCGTTTGTGATTCATAAATGTGATATTGTTGTTGTCGATTAAAAGAGAAAAAGGAATCTTCTCCAAATCATCTGCTTCAAGTACGCTATTTTCAAGGGCATAAACCCAGGCGTCAATTACTTTTTCTTTCAACTCAATATTTTTAATCAGCTCAATTTCGGGCCAAATTTGTAATACTTTATTTCTCATTTCATCTCCAAGAAAAATAAAGTGCAACAAAAAAAGTTGCACCATAAATTATAAAGATAAATTATCTATCCGTCATAAATTGAAACTCTTTTTCTCAATCCGACAGGAGCCGGAACTTTGTTTCTCAATTATTAAGTGCTTCAATAACCGCTTCCGTCATTTGCTGAGTAGTTGCAGCGCCTTTATCGATAACATCCTGAGCGCCTCGTAACTTCAGCATATCGTAAGTTCTAACTTTACCGTCACTAATTACTTTCGCTATGGCTTTTCTGATTTTGCCGGCAATTTCATTTTCGCCAATATGATCCAACATCATGCAGGCGCTTAAAAACATTGCAATCGGATTTACAATGCTTGGGTTAAAATCTTCATATTTCGGAGCTGAACCGTGAGTAGGTTCAAACACCGCAACTTCATCACCGATATTTGCGCTGCAGGCAAAACCCAATCCTCCTACCAAACCGGCAAATCCGTCACTGATAATATCGCCGAACATATTTTCGGCAAGAATAACGCCGTAATCCTCCGGGTTCTTGGTAAGCCACATCATCTGTGCATCAATGTTTGTTTCGTAAAGTGGTATGTGAGGATATTTTTCGGCAACTTTTCTCGCTTCAAGTACCATCATGCCTGATGTTTCGCGTAAGACATTCGGCTTTTCACAAATGGTTACATTTTTGTATCCGAATTTATCCGCATATTCAAAAGCGCGTTCGGCTATTCGTTTGGCGGCATTGCGAGTTACGACCCGTGTTGATATTGCCAAATCTTCTTTCGGAACATCAAGAAAATTTTTGAATTTAGGGTGCGTTGAAAAAGCATCGTAAACATTCTGAGGAGGATTTGTCCACTCGATACCGGAGTATAATCCTTCGGTGTTTTGTCTGAATATAACTGCATCTACCGGAGGTTCTTCAAATTCATCTTTACCTTTTCGTCTGATAAAGTTTAACGGATTTCCCTCGAATGCCTTGCAAGGGCGAATGGAAATATCAAGATTAAAATGCTGGCGTAATCCAACGATTGGACTTGAGTAAACGTAACCTTTGTCGCGCAACTCGGGGGCTAATTCTTTTGCCGCCGCATCTTTAGGTTTTGAAGTAATTGCTCCGAACAATCCTATTTTGTGTTCGGAAAGTAAATCAATTGTTCGTTGGGGAAGAGCTTCTCCTTCTGTTTTCCAAAATTCCCAGCCAATATCACCATGAACATAATTTGCACTGAATCCGGCAGCTTCCATTAATCTGATTGCTTCCGGTAAAACCACTTTGCCTATCCCATCTCCGGGCATTGAAACTATTGTACGCATAATTTATCCTTTTATAATTTAGTTATTGTATTAACGGAAATTATAAGATGAATTGATTATTTACAAGAAGAAAAATTTTCAGCAATAAATCTTTTCCTTGTCTAATTAGAAAATTTTTCTATTAGTTTTTCTATCTCGTCTTTTGAAACCGGTGTTTTAGAATCATTAAGTTCAACGAGTAACAAGTAACCTTTTCTCTTTCCGATTCCGAGAATTGCATTAACCAATTTGAGTTGATCGCTTCGTTCTATTTCTCCGGTTTTGGAGTTCCAAAGCTCAATGCTTGAGAGACAGCCTGTTGTCGGAGTTAACGGGTAGTAGCTTTCCGAAGAGTAATATTTCGGATTATCGGTTGAACCGTGCAAAACAAGCTTGTTGCGTCCCAGTTTACCGGCAAAGTAAGTTTGTGCAAATGGATTCTTTTTCCTCAACGTTTCGGGAAGCAGAGAATAGTAATCTTTAAGATTCCATTTTTCGGATTTTAACTTGCCATGAGAAAATATTGCCGGAGTTGTTTCAAAAGGTAAACGGAGTATTAATGCGGGTGTCGGGCCAATAGTTTTTTTCTTGGATTTGTAAAATCCTTGAAACGAAAAAAGTCCTTGAGGCGTGTTGCCGTCCAGCAAAAAGTAAGGAAAGTTCGTTACCGAGTATCCCAGCTGCGGAATTGAGAAAAGTGAAGAATCAATATCGGTTACGAATTCGCCGTTCGGTTTCCTTATTACAGTCAGTCCGGGTACTTCTCTGTTATGTCGTAGAAAAGTAAATATTACCGGTTTATTTTTTAAGAATGCTTTTGAGAAAATTATTCTTAGGTAAGAAGAATCCAAATTAGTACTAATATTATTGGCCAAATAATCAAATGTTAATTGCAGAAGAGTACTCTTGGATTTCGGAAATTTTTTCTTTAATCTTTCCCTCAGTTGAGTATCGGTTAACTTGTTGCTTCTCAAATAAAAGAGTGAGTATATTGCCAAATTAGTGTTGCTTGTTTTGGCAAACACTCTTTCGATTTCACTATTGAATTTATTAGGGTAAAGAACATGAGCAGTAATTATAGCCCTAATTAAAAGGTCTTTCGGCATCAATTGCCAATTAACAAGAATGTTTTTTATCGCGGAATGAATTTCGGGCATTTTGATAAAGTAAAGTGCGGCTTGATAAAAAAGGCTTTTGTAGATTTTATAATTACTTGCGGTCGGAGGAACTTTCATTTCTCTTTTAATGGTAAGTCGCAATGTTGAGTCATGCTCGGTCTGCGAGTTTGAAAGTACAAAATTATTAGTAAGCTTTTTAGGGCTTATCTGCCATTGAGCATTGGATGTAATCGAAGACAACAGTAAAATAATTATTAAAACTTTTTTCAATCTGTTTTATTTCCTTTTTTAAAGAAACGAATTATAATAATTTATTAAGTTTGATGAATGAAAAAAATGAGTAAGAATGATAACTGAAGTCAAGAACGCAATTAACGAATGGTGCGGTAAAGGAACGGAAAGCCTTTATCCTTTGCCTCCTTCCGCATCGCCCCGTAAGTATTACCGTGCCATTGTTGAAGCAAAATCGTACATTGTCGCTTATAGCAGTAATATTGAGGAGAATAGAACTTTCCTCTCGTTTGCAAAATCTTTTATGGCCGCGGGACTTAATGTGCCTAAAATATTTTTTGTATCTAATGATAAGAAAATATATATCCAAACCGATTTTGGGGACGACAGATTATATGATGTTATTTTACGATATGGTTGGAACGAGGAAACAACAAATTTACTAAAAAAAACATTATCGGGGCTGCTGCAGTTTCAGACAAAAGGTTTACACGGGTTGGATTTATCCCGGGCATATCCACGAGCAGAGTTTGATCGGCAATCAATTATGTGGGACTTGAACTATTTTAAGTATTACTTCTTGAAATTAGCCGAACTTGATTTTAACGAACAGCGTCTCGAAGATGATTTTAATCATTTTACGGATTTTCTTCTGAAGGCAAACAGAGGATTTTTTCTCTACCGTGATTTTCAAACACGAAACGTGATGATAGTTGACGGAACGCCTTATTTTATTGACTTTCAGGGAGGACGCAAAGGGGCTTTACACTATGATGTCGCTTCACTTTTATATGATGCAAAAGCTGACATTCCTGAGAATATCAGAACGGAAATGCTTCATTTCTACATTGAAAAACTTTCTGAAGTAAACAAAGATGAGGCAGATAATTTTTTAGATTATTTTTATCATTTTACTTTAATACGTATGATGCAGGCAATGGGAGCGTTTGGTTTCAGGGGAGTTGTTCAGCATAAGCCTCATTTTATCGAATCGATTCCGTACGCTATTGCCAATGTACAGAAATTGCTCGATGAAAAACTCCCCGAATTGCCTTATCCTGAACTTGTTCGTGCAATTAATAAATTAAGCGTTAAACAGTTCGAGACTCTGGTTTGATGTTAACGGGAATGATTTTAGCTGCCGGACTCGGAACACGGCTGCAACCGATTACAGATAATCTGCCGAAACCGCTTGTCCCCTTTATGGGTAAGCCTATGATTTATTACGTAGTTGAAAAAATGAAATCTTTCGGAATCGAACGGATTGTCGTTAACACACATCATCACCGTGAGAAGATAATTGAATATTTCTTCAATAATGATTTCGGAGTTGAGATTATTATCTCCGATGAGAAAGAAGAACATTTGCTTACCGGAGGCGGAATCAAAAATGCTGCAAAGTATTTCGGCGAGTATGATAATGTTCTTGTTCACAATGCCGATATTTTTTCGTCGATAAATTATTCCGGTTTGGTTGAATATCATACGTTGAAAAAAGCCGATGTTACTTTAGCAGTACGAAATAAAGACGATGAGAGAGTGTTTTGTTTTGACCGGAATTTACGACTTGCAGGGTGGAAAAATAAATCGACAGGTGAAAAAAGAGTCAGTTTGTTCAAAGAGAATAGTGTTGAATACGGCTTTACCGGAATTTATTTGCTCAGCAAAAAGGCAATTTCCGAATTTCCCGAAAAAAGGAAATTCTCTATTGTGGATTTTTTTCTTGAATACACAAAGGTTAACAATGCGATTGGTTTTGTTGATGATTCCGAGTATTGGTTTGATTTAGGTTCGGTAGAAAAATTACAAAATGCGGAAGATTATTTTAGGGCAAAAGGAATCTATGAAATAAAGGGAACGGTGTAACTGATATGAAAATTCGTCTTATTGTTTTTTTTGTTTTCTGTGCAGTCCCTTTATTAGCTCAAAATGGAATTGTAAAATCATATTACCCAAGCGGGAAGGTACAAACAGAGGAATCATACGTTGAAGATGTAAGAGACGGAGCGTTTTATAAGTACTATGAAAACGGGAATTTGGGAGAGGAAAAAAATTATCTGTCCGGCGTTTTGAATGGTTGGTATCGAACGTTTTACGAATCAGGTTTAATGAGAGAGGAAGTTTATCTTGAAAACGGAATACGCAACGGGGTTGACAAACTTTATTATGAAAACGGCGCTCTTGCCGAAGTTCGTTCATACAAAAACGGTAAGCTTATCAGAACTATTAAGCTTGATTATGATCCCACTTATTCTCCACCACCCGAAGCTTATGTCGGAAGTAATCAACAAATAATCAATAAAAAAAATAATGAAATTATCTGCAACGTTTATCAGTGTCCGGTGCCGATCGGAGGAATGCTTTCAATCATGAGGAAACTGAAATATCCGGAGCACGCCCGCCTTTACGGGCTGGAAGGTGATGTTTTATTGGTAGCAAAGATCGACACATCCGGAAAAGTAGTTAGCACGGAAATAATAAAGAAACTTGGATTGGGCTGTGAAGAAGCTGCAGAGGAAGCCGTTAAGCAAACCCGATTTTTCCCCGGCAAGGATAAATCGGGCAATTTAGTTGAAGCTTTGGCAACGATAAAAATCAAATTTTCTCTCGGAACAAAAAAACATATTGTTGTATCGGGGAAAAAACCGACAAAAGATTTTAGCGAATTTGTTTCAAATGAAATCTTCAAGAATGAAGCAACCGAAAATGGTAAAGAAGAAAAGAAGCAAATTAAAGAAACCGCTGTTGTTAAGGTGAAATCGAGAAAGGAAATTTCTGTCAAAAACAACTTTGAAAATATTATTACCAAGAGTGAGAAAAAGCAAAAAGAAGAGTTAAAAGCGCATGAAAATAAATTGTACAAGCATCAGGAAAATCAAGGCGTTAATAAAAAGGAAATTCTTAAACCTTCGATTGTTTGTAAAAGCGCAGAGTGTGCAGAACCTGTTGGCGGCATTAATGCAATAGTTCAACATTTTAAGATTCCTAAAAGAGTAAAGGAAAAAGGGATTAAGGGTGTAGTGGTTTTGCAGGCAATAGTTGATAAATACGGATTTGTGAAAGATACTAAAATTATTCACGGGTTGCCGTATGGTGCCAACGATGCTGCCGAAGTAGCGGTTTTGTACACCGAATTTAACCCTGCAATTGTTAATGGCGAAAAGCAAGAATCTACTTTGGTGATTAGTTTACCTGTTACCTATTAGCACTTTTGTAATTTGTGAATTGTAAAACCCTAGTGCCGATTGGCTGTATTTTTTCATGAATTTTATTTATATTTAATTCACAAACTAACAAGTCATAGGAGGAATCATGACAGGCGGCGGATGGGCAGCAGGCTGGGGAACACTTTCCCTTATTAACGCCGGATTAGCACAAGCAAAAAACAGAAGCGGTTTTCTTTGGTGGTTAGCTTCACTTTTCCTTGGTCCGGTAGCTACATTATTAATTGTAATTCTTCCAAAATTAGATGAAATCTAATTTGCTGTCGGCATTATTACGGTTCAATATTATTCTATTATTTTCATTTGTTGAAGGGGAAATATGAGCAAACTTGAAGAAATTAAATATCTGATTCATGTAAACGGAATTAAGTACAGTTGGCTGGCGCATGAGCTTGACATGAAAGTTTCGACGTTAAAGTATTTGCTTGAAGATGCTGATATTATTGATGATGAGCTTTATGAGAAGATTAGGAATATAATAGATTCTTACCAATATGAACTTGAACTATTTGATGATGACCCTGCCGAAAATTTCGACCTATTTGATGAAGCTAATTTTGCGCTTGGCGTTGGTGCCCGGATACGAGTTTTTGCGAAACGCCGTTACGGCTCATACACAAAATTAGCCGATGCTTTGGGAATGTCGCCTCAGCATCTGCAGCAATATATAAGCGGGAAAAGGGAGCCGGGCACTAAGATGCTTATCCGGTTCCTGCGAATAGGATGCGATATTAATTGGCTTCTCGGAGCCACCGAAAGAGTTGAATCGTATCGTATTTATAAACTTGAGAGCGAAGTTAAAAAACTAAGAAATGCTCTTTCTAAGATTTCCGAAATTGTCGAGCATACAAAAAAGAAGTAGAAGTTAAGTTTGACGTTTTTCGGTTAATTATTTTTAGCCGGGGAAATACGTTTGATATGATTTGTATGGTTTTCAAAACCGAGATTAATGATATGCACTTCGGTTCCGTATTTCTTGTTCCACTTTTCTATTACAGAGTTGTCGTTGACTGAGTTCTGATACTTTCGAACCTTTTATTATTGAAATATTCCTTCATTACATTTCTTTTATAGTTGTAACATTTTTCTTGTTAATTACATTTCTAAATAGTTTAATTATGATATTTTTAAAAAGTCATGCCAGTTAAAGAAAATTTGAAATAAACACTTGTTTTATTTTTAAGAAAATTCTATATTTCAAATCGTTTTTGAAACGAGTTTGTTCTGAAAATTTTGATTCAACGCGGGAGTAGCTCAGTGGTAGAGCACAACCTTGCCAAGGTTGGGGTCGCGGGTTCGACCCCCGTCTCCCGCTCTAAAGAAATCCACTTCGGTGGATTTTCTTTTATCCGCAACATCTAATTTGGCGGCGTGGCCAAGTGGTCTAAGGCGTGGGTCTGCAAAACCCTTATTCGTCGGTTCGAATCCGACCGCCGCCTCAAATTTTCCTTAATTATTCGCAATTATTTATTATATACTGAACCTCGGAGAAACATTCCATTATCCCACACATTATTTGTAATCTCATGTTTTCTTTAACATACCGGAAAATGCAGATTGGAGTAAGCCGCTACTATGTATTGACTGGCAAGAGAGTATTAAGTTTGTAGTAACTTGTCTTCTTGCTTTATTCGTGTATTTACTAATTTTGTAATATTCCTCTTTTAGATTATATTATTTATCAAACTTTTTTCATTGTTATTAGCAATTCCATATTTAGGAGGAAAAATGTCAGACGGAAAAAAAGATTCTAAAATTTCAAATTATTCTACCGAAACAAACTTGCTATACGGTAAGGATGTCTCTAACAAATGGGCTTACTCGCATCACGTAACCGCTCCGATTACTTCATCAACAACTTTTAGATTAGATTCGGTCGAACGCGGAGCTCTCGGGTTCGTTAACTTTACAGAGAGTACCGCTCACGAAGACGAGCCTCCGATTTACATCTACGATAGACTTGGCGAGCCGAATAAGGACATGCTTGAAGAGAATTTGGCAATTGTTGAAAAGGGGGAAATGTCCGTAACTTTCGCAAGCGGAATGGCGGCAATTTCCGGAGTATTAGGTTTGTTGACAAAATCCGGTGATGAAATTATTGCTCATAAAACTTTGTACGGATGTACAATTTCATTACTGAAAAATTGGTATCCGAGATATAATATACCTGTTCATCAGTTAGATTTAACAAATCCCGAAACAATTCGGGAAGTTGCAAATTCTCAAACAAGAGTAATTTATTTTGAAACGCCTGCGAATCCCAACCTCGATATTATTGATATTGGAGCAATTAGAGCGATTGTTGACGAGTTAAATGCAGGACGAGATAATTCCGAGAAAATTCAGATTATTGTGGATAACACTTTCAGTACTCCATATTGCCAACGTCCGATTGAGCTTGGCGCTGATTTTACAGTACATTCGCTTACGAAAGGTATAGGAGGTTTTGGTACCGATATTGGTGGCGTTGTAATAGGACGTAATGAATATCGCGACAAACTGCTTCTTTACAGAAAGGACTTCGGTGGAATATTAAGTCCCAAACATGCTTGGGCATTTTTGACTTACGGTTTGCCTACAGTTGCAATTCGTCAGAAAAAAGCAATTGAAAGCGCTCAGAAAATTGCAAGTTATCTTGAGAACCATCCTAAAATTGATTTTGTGAATTATCCCGGTTTATCTTCTTACAAATACCACGAACTTGCTAAAAAGCAAATGACAAATTTTGACGGTGAATTTGCTCCCGGGCATTTAATCTATTTTGTACTTAAAGGGGCTGACTTTGAACAATCCAGGGAAAAAGGCCGTAACTTTATGAATCACATTGCCGATAATGCTTACACGATTACGCTTGCCGTCAGTTTGGGACATACGCGCACTTTGATTGAACATCCCGCTACGATGACTCATTCGGTTGTCCCGACTGAGCAACTCAGCAATTATGGACTTCATGCGGGCGGAGTTAGAATAGCCGTTGGATTAGAAAAAGCCGAAGATATTATTAAAGACTTAGAGGAATCTCTGAATGCAATTTAAGTCATTCTTTATATCGGTTCTGTTTTTCAGTTTGATTGCAGGAATTTATACATCGGCTCAACAGATTCCCGATTCCGCAAATACATTTATCGGTATTATTAAATACGGCGATTACAGTTTTTTGGTCTCCCAAAACGGAATAAAACTAATCGGCAGGGATAAATCCGTCAATCAGCGGTTTTTAGAGTATTACAAACGGATTTATGGTGAAGATGCAGAAAATCCTAACTATGTTATGGAGGGGAACGGAGAGTTTAACTTCGTTCCCTTAATTCCGATTAATAAACTTATGGAAAGAGGAATTAATTCGGTTGAAGGGTTTCCGGTTTCTGAATTATTTAGATTGTCGGAGGGTAAAAAAGTTAACGCTAATAATATATTTTTAAGTAAATTAAAAAATCTTTTACAAAAACAAATTATGAGGAAACTTGAAAATAATAAAAACTAAGATGTTTCGAGATTATCCCGAAATTATTTTTGGGTTTAGTACAAAAGAAGGCTTGGATAGAAAAGCCCCGTTTTATTTTAATATGTCGCAGAGTGTTGGTGACGATTTTCAAGTTGTTGAAGAGAATAAAGAGGAGTTTTTGGAAGCTATTGGAATTCCAAAAGAGAGGTTGGCTTTTCAAGAACAGGTTCACGGCGACACTGTAACTATTGTAGATTCACCCGGTTTTGTCGGGGAAAGTGATGCCTTAATTACATCGGAACCAAATCTGGCAATCGGAGTATTTTCCGCTGATTGTGACCCAATCTTTATTTACGATAGTGTGAAAAAAGTTGTTGCGGCTGTTCATTCCGGATGGAAAGGAACAGAGAAAAGAATTCTGGAGAAAACTCTTAAAACAATGAAGAGTAAATTTAAGTCTAATCCTAAAAATATGGTTGCTTTTATTGGGCCTGCGATTAGTCAAAAAAGATACTTGGTTGACGAGGATGTTGCTAAAAAGTTTGACGAAAAGTATTCATATTTTGATGATATAAAATATCATCTCGATGTTACAAAAATTAATTACGATATACTATTATCTGCAGGATTAAAAGAAGAAAATATTGATGTTTCTCAACTTTGTTCATATGAAAATAAGTTCTTGCATTCATACAGAAGGGAAGGAAAAACATCTGGCAGAGCGCTCGGTGTTATTATGATTAAAGGATAAATGGAAAGAATCAAAATATTTTCGGGCTACATTTTAATCTGTTTGATCTGGGGGTCCACTTGGTTAGGCATCAAGTTTAGTTTATCCGATTTTCCTCCTCTTTTTGCAGCTGCCTGGCGTTTTATACTTGCCGCTGTTTTCATACTTTTTTTTGTCGGAATTTTCGGTTTAAGATTTCATACCGATAGAAATGCGTTAAAGGTTTACGCGGTTTTAACGCTCTTCTCTTTTGCCATTCCTTTTCCGCTTGTTTATTGGGCAGAACAAACGGTTGCCAGCGGATTAGGAGCAATTCTTTTTGCAACATTCCCGTTTTGGATAATTATTTTCGCTCATTTTTCATATAAAGAACCGATTGGACCTTACAAAGTAATAGGTACTTTTCTCGGTTTTGCCGGCATAGTTCTGATTTTTGCGCACGATTTGACATCAAGCAATTCTAATTCCATTATTGGCATTTTAGCGATTTTACTTGCTGCGGCAATTCAAGGTTTTTCAAGTGTTTACGTGAAAAAATTTGCGCATAACATAAACCCTTTGTCGATGAACTTTTTCCCTCTTCTTTTCGGGGGAATAATTATCCAAATTGCTTCGTTGATTTTTGAAGATTATTCTTCATTGAAATTTACGACGCTTGACGTTGGTGCCGTCTTCTATATGGCGCTATTCGGTACGGTTGCAACATTCACCACCTATTACTGGTTAATGAAAAGAATTGATGTTGTAATTCTTTCCCTTTCCACGTTTATATCTCCTATTATTGCAGTTTTTATCGGTTGGCTTGTTCTGAATGAAACATTTTCACAGAATATTTACATTGCAAGCGTTATGGTTTTGGCCGGCGTTCTAATCTCCAACTTTGCCGGACTGAAAAAATATTTGCCGCATTAAATTATACTGACTTTGCTATTAACTTAAGTCGCGGGTTAATAAAAACTTACGGGAATTTTGCTGTTTCAACGGTTTACGAATTGAAATTATTTTCGCCCTGAATTGCCGATGTTTTTAAATGTGTTTGTTTTTGTTAGAACAAATTGCAACTTCTGTAACTACGGCTTTGTAGTGAACAAAATATAATAATAAATTTTCGGTTAATCCGGCGGCTGCCGGACTCTACGATTGAGCTAAAATTACGTTTCTG
>CAZMZM010000058.1:0-14230 GCA_964570865.1 uncultured Melioribacter sp. | reverse complement strand
AATATCCAAATTTTTAAATAAAAATATTATCAGATTTGATTTTTTGCTAAAAAAAAGTTAAGGCGGCTAAATGCCGCCCGAAAAAATCAGCCTTCTTTCTCATCTTCTACAGGGCATGTTCTAATGCCGAATAATGTATAAAGCGGACAAAAACTGACTAAGCTGGTGAGAATGAAAACGGCTGCAAACACAAGAAGTATTATTCCGGTTACAGATTCTACAACATTAGTGAAATACAACACAATAAACAGAGCGGATAGAAGTAATCGAATTACTTTGTCAACTGTTCCCATATTCTTTTTCATAATATTTCCTCCTATTTAGGTTAATATTATTTCAGACAAAATTAATTATTAATATTCTCTGAATCTATATTAAAATCTAATTTATAAAGAGGAACTTGTCAGTAACTAAAGTCACAGCCGTAAAACTTTTATTGAGTTAGACTCCTGAACTACTTTTCCTTCATGTTCAAGTTTTTTCATAATACGGCTTACAACTTCGCGTGCCGTGCCTAAATCGTTTGCAATCTGTCGATGTGAAATTTTAATTGAATCTACATTTAATAATGTCTTTTTTTCCAACAAATAGTTGTAAATTCTGCTATCCAATCTCTCAAATAAAACACCGTTTATTGTCTCTAAAAGTTCAGTATATCGAATATTATATTGAAGATAAAACAAACGATTTAAAGCATGATATTTTTTAATCCATAGCATAACTTTAGCCGATGGCAGTAGAAGTGCAGTTGTAGGTTTCTCTGTTATCGCAATAATTTTACCGGGCTCATTCTGAAGTGATGCGGCAAAGGACATAATGCAACTCTCGTTAGGTTTTATATAATAAAGCAGTAGCTCCCGATCATTGTGTGAAGTATAAACTTTTATTAATCCTTTTAGGACTAGAGGAATTACGGCGACATATTCTCCTTCTCTAAGAATTACTTGTCCGTCAGGAATTTCCACTAACTTTGAATCGGCAAAAATTTCTTGAAATGCCTCTTCGGGCAATTCGATTAATGCTTCTCTTGCAAGTTCTTCGTTTGTCATTTTTTCTCCCTAAATCTAAATATTAAAATAAGAGAATAAAAATTTCAATCAATCCGAATAAAATTGAACATCTACTTCATGTTGTTTAATCGCATCAATAATTTCGTATGGTAACGGGGAAGGCACTTTTGTCTCCTTGTCGATATGAACCACAATACCTCGTCCGTGAGTAATTACTTCACCGGTCGAATCTTTCAGAATCAGATGTTCGTAACCGTAACTTGAAGTCCGAACAAATTCGACACGGGTTAATACGGTTAGTTCATCATCAAGAAAGGCAGGTTTAAAATAATCCGCTTCGTTATGCGCCATTATGAAAAAAGATTTATCCTGAAAGAACTTTTCCAATTTAAATTTTGCAACCATCTCTTTGGCAAAGCCAAGTCGTGCGTCTTCAAAATAATTAAAATAAACGGCATTGTTACAAACACCCAGTAAATCAACTTCGTGGAATTTTACAGTCTCTTTTATACGATGCTTAAACTTTGTTAAATCAAAATCTTTTTTCATATTAACCTCCAAAAACTTTGGTGAAAATATTTTTGGCTTCATTAATATCATCAATCGAAACATCAAGATGTGTAACCGCACGGATTTTGCCGACACCACCTTTGCCCACAAGTAAACCGTTTTCAGCACATTGCTTTATTCCTTCCTCTACGGTTTTAGTTTTAGGTACAAAGCTTAAGATATTGGTTTGGACGCTATCCAAGTCAACTTCAACGGTTCCCAACGAGTGAAGATGTTTTGCCAGCTCCTTTGCTTTAATGTGGTCATCCTTTAATCCGGCAATATTGTTTCGGATTGCATAAAGTCCTGCAGCTGCGATTATTCCCACTTGTCTCATTCCTCCACCCCATGCTTTGCGTACTCTAAAGGCTTCTTCAATAAAATCGGAGTCTCCAAGAATAAGTGAGCCGATAGGCGCTCCCAATCCCTTTGAAAGACAAACCGAAAGGGACTCAAAATATCGGGCATATTCCGAGAGTGAAATTCCGGTTTCAACATGCGCATTCCAAATTCTGGCGCCGTCAAGGTGCATTGCGAGTCCGTATTTATCTGCAAGCTTTCTCATTGCCTTAATATTTTCGATAGGGTGAATTGTTCCTCCCGCTACGTTGTGTGTGTTTTCAATTTCAATTACTTTTGTACGCGGCATATAGTAAGCGCTTGCAGGTCTGATTGCCACCTCAACTTGTTCGGGAGAAAATACGCCTCGATCTCCTTCAATCAAATTTAGCTGAAGTCCGCTAAGCCCTGCTGCGGAACCTGATTCGTAAACAAAAACGTGAGCGGTCCGTTCCAGTATGATTTCATCACTTGGGTTTGTATGCACATTTAAGGAAATCTGATTTCCCATTACTCCGCTGGGAACGAAAAGCGCCGCCTCCTTTCCGAATAATTCGGCTGCATAACTTTGCAGACGGTTTACGGTCGGGTCTTCGCGATAAACATCGTCGCCAACTTCAGCTTCAAACATTGCCTTTCTCATTTCATCTGAGGGTTTTGTAACCGTGTCGCTTCTTAAATCGATTAATTTATTCATTTACTTTTCTTGTTATTAATTTTGTAAATATTGCGCTCATTAATATAAAAAGCGAAATTAATATGCTTAAAAAAGGTGTAATGTAAGGATGTACTGTGTAAAACGTCTTTGAATAAAGAGGATAAACATTTCCGACTAAAAAGGTTTTAGTGAATAGTTTGGTTTGCGAGATAACTTTTCCCGTTGGTGAAATAATTTCGCTTATCCCTCCGTTAGCAGCGCGTATAACAAAACGTCGGTTTTCGACTGCACGCAAAATTGCATAAGCGGCATGCTGATAAGGACCGCTTGTTTTACCGTACCAGCTGTCATTTGTAATTACGGCAAGCAAATTTGCTCCTTTCATTACAAACTCGGAAACGTATTCGGGGTAGATTGATTCAATACAAATCACGGCTCCCAGTTTAAGAGAATCGTTTATCGCTAAGTTGTGCGCACCTTCTCCGACATTCCAACCGGAAATACCTACATTCCAACGGAAGAATTTTTCGAGGAAAGGAAGTTCATCAACCAAAGGAATTTTTTCACCGAACGGAACAAGTTTCACTTTGTGGTATTCCTGAATCTCCTTAACTCCGGGAAGGAAAAGATAAGCTGCATTGTAGGAAGTGTAAGCACCGGTTCCGTTCTTAAATTTTTTAGCCTCAAGCGGAGCATTACTGTTATTGTAAAAATTTATATCCGGCATACCTGTTAAGAGAACCGCTTTTGTCGAATCAACAAAGTCATGAATTTTTTGTAGGTGGCGGGAGTATGAGGGTGTTGTTAAATAAACCGGAAGGGCTGATTCGGGAAATACGATTAATCTTGCCCCTTTACTTATTGCCTTTCGGGATAGGTTTAAGTATAAATCGATTTGCTGGTCAAGATTTCCTGCGTCCCACTTTTTCCATGGATTTAAATCAGGCTGGATTAGCCCGACTTTTAAGGGAGTTCCTTTCTCCAACTCTTTTTCCTTAACCTGGTAAGAGTACAATATTGGAATAACAAAAAGCAGAACCGCCAAAGTAAAATACCGGTCAGATAATTTTCGATTGCTTCTAATTTCGGAAAATCCCCAATAAATAAAAATGTTTATGAAAATAATCAAGAGCGATAAACCGTAAACACCAATAATGTCGGCTATTTGGATAAAGGAAGTAAAGTAAGGCTGACTGTTGCCGAGTGTGAGCCAAGGAAACCTAAAATCGGTTACGCTGTAAAGAAACTCGTAAGTAACCCAAAAAAAGGGAAGCATCATAAAAGATAACTTAACGGAAAAATGTTTTTTCGCGAGATAAAATAGAGAAGAGGGAACAAGAAATAATAACGGATTAAAAAAAAGTAAGACCGTGCCGGACAACATCAAAAAAGGATCGGCGTCTTTTGTCCAACTTCCCACCCAGTAAAGAGTAATTAAATTAAAAACAAATGCGAAGAGATACGTTAGACGATTTATTTCGGCTAATCCGCTTTTTTTGTTAAGCGCAATGAAGAAGGGAATTAGAGCAATAAACGCAAGCGAGTAAAAATGAAACGGGGGAAACGAAATCCCAAGTAAAACTCCCGACAGAATTGCTAATCCGGCTTCATTGCGAGACTTTTTATTTTGAGGGAGGAAACTAATTTTCATCTCTGTTTCCTTTTAGTTTTCTCTTTCGGTAATAATGTTTTCCGATAAAAAAAAGAATGAATACGGCAGTAATCAACAATCCGATAGTTGTGTAAGTATTCAGATAATAGTCAATCAGCTTTACGTTAGCACCCAGAATATAACCGAGCCAAAAGATGAAAACGTTCCAAAGAAAAGCGCTGATAGTAGCGGAAACGAATGTTTTTAAAACGTTCAAGTTGTGCAACCCGGAAAAAAAACTTACTATCGAACGTGTACCGGGAAGAAAGCGGTTAACTAAAATAAGTTTGTAGCCGTAACGGTTAAACCACTTGTTCGCCTTATCCAAATCGGATTCTTTAATAAATTTGAGTTTGTGAGAACGAACTATTTTAAGCCCCAGTTTTTTTCCTAAAGCGTACATCATCATGAAACCGAGAGAGCTGGCAAAGCTGGCGGCAACTAAAGCCGGTATGAGCGGTTGGTGCATTTTAGCCAATAATGATGCGGCTACTATTACTATTACATCGCTGGGAGAAGGGGGAAACAGATTTTCCGTTAGAGCAAAAGTAACCATTATCAGATAAACATAGAAAAGGTCAACATTGCTCATTAAACCCAAAACACTTTCGAGCATTATTGTTTATCCTTTTTTAACAGGACAGTGGCAAACGATTCGACGCCTTCTTCCTTGCCAACAAACCCGAGACGTTCGCTTGTAGTGGCTTTAACCGAAATATTTTCTATTGCCGAATCCAGAATTGCAGAAATATTCTTTCTCATTTTATTTATGTACGGACGTAATTTTGGGCGCTGCATAACGATTGTCGCATCGAGATTAACAAGTTTGTATTCGTAGTCCAAAACTAATTCATATACTTTTGAAAGAAGAACCTTGCTGTCCATATCCTTATACGCTTTTTCGGAATCCGGAAAGTGAAGTCCGATATCTCCCAAAGCCAGTGCTCCGAGTAGAGCGTCAGCAATTGCATGCAGCAGCACATCGGCATCCGAATGCCCGAGAAGACCTTTTTCGAAAGGGATTTCAACGCCGCCTAAAATTAATTTTCGGTTTTCCGAAAGTTGATGAACATCGTACCCTGAGCCTATTCTTAAGTTTGTCATTAGTATCTCACTTCAAAAGTTTTAAATTCGTTCGTAAATTTATCCTTATTTACTTTTACTTGGCGTACTTGCGAACGGTGTGGTCCGATTTTAATTTTTTCAATTAATTGTTCCACTAAATAAGGTTCTCCTTCAACTACCGTTAATACATCGCCGGTAAATAAATTTTTTGTGTAACCTTTAAGTCCCAAAGCAGTTGCGTTGCGATGTACAAAATATCTGAACCCGACTCCTTGAACCAGTCCGCTTGCTATTATTTCCGCTCTTATTTTTTCTGCCATTTTTCAACCGCCAAATCAAATGTTTCCGATATAATTAATCCGAGAAAAATCAATATACTTCCGATAAGTCCAAAATTACTGATTTTTTCACTCAATACAAAAAATGCAATTATCGAAGCAAATAAAGGTTCGAGTGAATAGATGATTCCGGCTTTGGCAGGCGGAAGAGCTTTTTGGTATTTAATTAATATTGCAGTGGTTAAAAGTGTTGTGATAATTGCCGTATATCCCAAACCGAAAAGAAGATTTTCTGTAATTATTAATTTTAGATGTTCTATTCCTGTAGTATTAAAAATCATTGCAAAAATAAAAGATAGGATTGCAGTAATAAACATCTGCATAAAAAAGATAGGCCAAAAACCATTTATTTTGCTGGTAACATCAAGGTAAACTATATATGCAGCGTATGAAAAAGCACAAATCAAAGTGAGGAAATCACCGAAATTAAAATTTGTTCCTAAGTCGGAAAGGAAAGTAAGAATTGAAGTTCCGCCTGAAGAGAGAAATAAAATACCTATAAAAACCAGAATAACTCCAATTATCGAACCGTTTGCCGGACGACGTTTTTCAATTAGAACTTGGAGTAACGGAACCAACACAACGGATGTGCTTGTAATAAAAGCCGATTTCGTAGCGGTTGTGTATTGTAGTCCGGCGGTCTGTGTCGCAAATCCGATAAAAACTAAAACTCCGAGCAAAGAACCTCCCCAAACCGCAATTTTTGTAAATTGATGTTTGTACTTTAATGCAAACGGGAGCACCAACACTATCGCAATTGAAAATCGGAGGGCAATAAAAAACATTGGTGAAATGTCTGAAAGGGATCTCTTTACAATTACAAAAGTTCCGCCCCAAAACATTGTAACCAATATCAGCATAAGTTCGGCGGTAAATTTCCGTCCGTTTGGGGCGGATATTTTTTCAGTCGCCAATATCATAACCGAATTGTTTTAACATTTGCGGATTGCTTCTCCATTTTGGACGTACCTTTACGTGAAGCTCAAGATAAACGGGACGCTGCAAAAACTCTTCAATATTCTCTCTTGATTTTTGTCCCAGCTCTTTAATTTTAGCTCCTTTCCTGCCGATTATTATTGGCTTTTGTGATTCTCTTTCCAGAATAATTGATGCCGAGATATAATCTTTTCTTCCTTCGCGTTCCTTAAATTCATCAATCACAACTTCCGTACTGTAAGGGATTTCCTCTTTGTACATTTCAAATATTTTTTCACGTATTATTTCAGAAACGAAAAACCTTTCGTTTGCATCGCTTAGCTGATCATCGGGATAAAATTTAGGGTGCTCAGGCAGCATTTCTATTATCGTTTCCAGTAAATCGTTTACTCCGAACGAGCCGATTGCCGATATTGGAATTATCTTATCGAATTGTTTTTTTCGCCCGAATTCACTAACAAGTATGTTCAACCGTGCTTCATCAATAATGTCAATTTTATTAATTGCCAATATTTTAGGCTGCTCAAATTTTAGAAGATGAAGAATTTGTTTATTTTCATAGAACTCTTTCACAACATTAGGGTTTCCGGCATCTACAATTATTAGAAGCACGTCGGCATCTTTTGCGGAAAGGAGAACCTGCTCAAGCATCTTTTCCTGAAGAAGATATTCGGGGTCTAAAATACCCGGAGTGTCGAGGAAAATTATTTGCGTATCATTGTCATTAAATATTCCCAATACACGTTTTCGCGTGGTCTGCGGTTTGCTTGTTGTAATTGAGAGTTTCTCTCCTAAAAATGCGTTCAGTAAAGTTGATTTACCTGCATTCGGCTTTCCTGCAATTGTGCAGTAACCGGCTTTAGTCATATTTTCTCCTTTAATATCGGCTCATCCGCCAAGATGCAAAATAGATTACTGACGATAAAAAAATTACGTTTTCAATTATCGCCGGATTGCATCTCGGCGGAAGGCTCGGGAATTGTTTTATCCGAGTGTCGCTACCATTATGGCTTTAATCGTATGCATTCTGTTTTCGGCTTCGTCAAATACAATTGAATGTTCCGATTCAAAAACTTCTTCTGTTACTTCCATTCCGTCCATGCCGTATTTCTCATAAATTTCGGCTCCTACTTTTGTGTCGCGGTTATGGAATGCAGGCAAACAGTGTAAAAACTTAACGTCGGGATTTCCGGTTGCTTTAACAGCCGCCATATTTACCTGATATGGTTTTAATGCATTAATTCTTTCTTCCCAAACTTCCGCCGGTTCTCCCATTGATACCCATACATCAGTATAAATAAAATCTACTCCGCTTACGCCTTCTTTTACATCTTCGGTAAGTGTTATTTTTGCTCCGGAATGTTCGGCAATAGCCCGGCATTGATTTACCAAATCATCGTTCGGCCAATATTCTTTAGGCGCACAAAGCCTGACGTCCATACCCATAATAGCTCCGCCGACCAACAATGAATTTCCCATGTTAAATCTTGCATCACCCATGTAACAGAAGGAGATATTATCAAGTCTTTTATTACTCGATTCTTCCATAGTCATAAAATCGGCAAGAACTTGAGTCGGATGGAATTCATTTGTCAGTCCGTTCCAAACCGGAACTCCGGCAAATTCACCCAGTTCTTCCACAATATTTTGACCAAAACCGCGATACTCAATAGCGTCGTACATTCTTCCCAGTACTCTTGCTGTATCTTTCATCGTTTCCTTATGCCCGATTTGTGAACCGCTGGGTCCCAAATAAGTTACGTGCGCCCCTTGGTCGTGAGCGGCAACTTCAAACGCACAGCGGGTTCTCGTTGAAGATTTTTCAAAAATAAGAGCAATGTTTTTCCCTTTTAATTTCGGTTTTTCGTATCCGCCGTATTTTGCAGCTTTTAAGTTTTTGGATAAGTCAAGTAAAAATCTAATTTCGTTTTTATCAAAATCGAGTAATTTCAAAAAATTACGATTTTTTAAATTAACAGCCATCTTTATTCTCCGTTTAATTATTAATAAATCCAGATTAATTTAACAACCAAAAATTGAATATTACTAACAAATAACCAAATAAAAAAGAGCGGAATTTTGGATTGATCCATGAATGGTTAAACAAATTCAGAATCCGGATTACCGTAAAGATGCAACGGAGGATTTTTTAGGTTATATTAACTTAAATAATAATAAGTTTGCTATTCGGTAATAAAATTATTTTCTCTCAAATATTTTTCCAGATTATCCAAACCGGTAATCGATTCATCCTTAGAAGGATAATGGCGGATCTCATATTCTTGGAAAATAGTCTCTAATTCCTCGACAGGTATTTCTACTTTAAATTTATTGATGAAAACCTTTTTTACTTTTAACTCTGCAAATTTTAATTTATCTACAATCAGTTTGGATTCAGCCAACGAAAGTTTATCCTGATTCATTACCAGCACTAACTCTGTCCGGTCTCTGTCTTCCAATATTTTTCTTGCACCGGAATACTCGTCAAGTTGATTGTTGAGTTTATTAAGAAGTTTGTCCCTCTCTATTTCAATATTACCGAATTTAATTTTTGTTACGATTTCCTTTTTTGCAATTATATCGTTTCTAAGGTCAACTAACTTTTCAAGCCAAATTTGTGAAAGTTTGGGAAGTGATAAAAATTTCAACGTTAAACCGGTCGGAGGCATGTCGAAAATTATTCTGTCGAACTCGGTGTATTTTGTCAGGAAATAAGAAAATGCGCGCAATAAAGCATATTCCTCAATTCCTGGTGAATATCGGACAATACCGAAATGTTTGTCCAAACTAAGCGCAGTAAGATAGGAGTAACTTTTGGTCATCTGTTTCTGCATATCGTCGAGATAATGATTGACCCAGTAATCGAGATTAATTTCCGCAACAGATAAAGTTTTTGACAAAGTCTTAGGTTTGCCGCTCATCCGCATTTCAAAAATATCGCCGAGATTATGTGCCGGGTCCATTGAAGCGAGAAGAACTTTTTCTCCGGTTAAAGATTTTTCGACGGCGTATAGCGACGATGTAGTTGATTTTCCTACTCCTCCTTTACCAAGGAAGAACATTATTTTTTGTACTTTATCTTTCATCAGTGAACATCCATAATTGAAACTAAATCGGAAATTGGTGAATTAGCTGTTGATATTTTATCCATCATTATTATAAGCTCTTCCTCCATGAAAGGGAGTAAATCGAGCGTAATTTGCATAGGAGGCGCCGGCATTCCCACAAAAGAACCGATTACGACAATAGCAAAAATATTTTGTAACTCGTAAAGCTCATATTCTACTATTTCAGTAGCTTTTTCTTTCGCGGCTGCATCAAAGGCGCTCCAGTATTCTTTTAGTTTTTTCTTAAATTTTTCTTTATCCATTGCTGTTTTCCTTTACGCGAAATACTTTTTTGTCAAACGCTATTTTTTTATCGGATGGATAATGATAATACATTGCATAAATTGCCGCAAGTACTGTGCCTCCGAAGTAAAAAGGTTCCATATTAATTAATGCCGCGATAAAAGCAAAATAGGGAGTTATTGAAATTACTGAAATTATTTTTTCCTGATACGACACAAATTCCTTTTCGGAATAATATTTCTTTTCTTTCAATTGTGAGAAAAAATAAACCCTTAAAAAAATCGGAACGGCAACTCCGACGGAAATTGCCAAAACAAAAATAATCAAGGGAAAATAGTGGGAAGGAGTATATGAAACTCCTTCCCATAAATTAAGTTCTTGTAATAAGTAAACAATAATTGCCAGCAAAACTGCCGGAGAAATTAGAACAAAGTATTTTTTTTGCAGTCTTGCTGTCATTTTTTACTCATATGATTTTACCGCTCCTGTTTCAGGATCATAATCAAGTGTGTCAATCTTAACAAATCTTCTGATAGCTTCGAAGATAATCCATACTACCGAAAGCATGATCAGGAAATTAATAATGCTTAATAATATGTTTCCCTTATTCATAAAATTAATTTGATTGAGCCATAATGCCCAGAACGAAACTAAAATCATGAAAGCGGCAGGAATAGCACTAATAAGCCATTTTAATCCGCCGCGCGTTTTGAGGAAAACCGTAATAATTATTAATGCCAATCCGGCAAGTGTTTGGTTTGTTGCTCCAAACAGCGGCCACAAGTTCAAAGCGCCTTTACCGTTTGCTCCGCTTGAGAAAATAAGAGCTAAAGCAAGAATAATTACTACGCTTGTAGAAACATATTTATTCCTAAATGCTTTAGGGAAAGTTTCCGTTAAGATGTAACGTTGAATTCTTGTTGCGGTATCCAATGTTGTACCGGCAAAGGAAACAACAAATACACCCATTATCACTTGTGCAATGTGATTCGGAATTCCGAGAGTTTCAATCATGTTGGCTGAACCGATAACGAAGGCACCGACTTTAGAGCCCAAGCCTTTTGCAGCAGCCCATGATGCATAGTGATGTGTCCATGCCGGAATACCTGTTAAAATGGAACCGTCTTTGGCTGTGTATCCCATTCCGATACCGGCAGCAACTGCAATAATAACCAATGTTGCCAAAGCGCCTTCCATTAACATCGAGCCGTAACCGACGAATAACGAATCGGTTTCTTTGCGAACCTGGCGAGCCGAAGTTCCGGACGAAACCAATGAATGCCAACCGGAAATTGCTCCGCAAGCAATTGTTACGAATAAGAAAGGCCACATCGGGGGGGCTGCAGCCGGATTTGTTTGAATCGCCGGAGCTACAATTTGAAGATTACCACCAAAAGCAGCAACCAAAACGCCTAATGACATTAATGCCATTGCAACAATTAACTGATGCGAGTTAAGAAAATCACGGGGCTGTAGCAGCGCAGTAACCGGAAGTACCGAAGCGAAAAATGCGTAAATCAATAATATTATTGACCAAACGCCAATTGCCGAAATACCCAAGAATCCGCCAACATGGATCGGAACAAATGCACCGATAACCACGGTAACATACATTGTTACAACGCCGATAATTGACCATGTGGTAATGTTTGCGCCTTTTTTATAAACTACATATCCAATATACATTGCAATCGGGATTTCGAGCCATACCGGCAAAACCGTTCCGGGAAACATTTTGAAGAGAACAGCCATTACCAAACCGAAAATAGAGACGATAATCCAGATTTCAATAAATATTACAAAGAAAATAACCAGTCTTGTCCGGCTACTGAGATATAACGCCGTATATTCGGAAATTGATTTTCCTTTATTTCTCATTGAAATCAGTAGGGAACCAAAATCGTGTACAGCGCCCATCATAATAGAGCCGATAAAGACCCACAATAAAGCTGGGACCCATCCCCAAATAATTGCGATCGCCGGGCCTACAATCGGTCCGGTGCCTGCAATAGATGTGAAATGGTGTCCAAAGATTACCTCCTTTTTTGTCGGTACAAAGTCAGTGCCATCTTCAAACTCAACAGCCGGAGCGGTGTTGTCATCGGAAATAGCAAAAACTTTGTTCCCAACATATGTACCGTATAACTTGTACATAATAAGGTAACCGGCGAAAGCAAGGATCATTATTAATAATGCACCCATTGTTCCTCCTTGGATATAGTTATAGAATTAGTTAGGTGGGGTTTAGGTATATGTGATGTGAAGCAAATATTAGACATTGTCATCAATCAATGATTATTGGAACGTGAAAAATAATCATTTTTTTTCAGATTTAAAAATTTATTTTGTGCTTTAATAAATTACCGTACTTTTGATGAAAATCAGTCTCTTGTATTGTATAATAACAGTTCATAAATTTCTGTATTCTCTTCTTTATTTTCTCTGTTATTTTTTCTTCTTGTTGTATTTTATTAATTAATCATATTTGCATTTTGCTTTCGCTAAGAGTGATATAATAAAAGGATGTGCACTTTGTCCCAGTTCCCTTCAATTTAGAAATTAGACTTAATTCCGGTTTGGATTCAGAACAATTTTAGATTTTTACTTTATTTACAAAAAAACAGCCTTTGTATATTAAGGCTGTTTTTTTGAGGGCTGTTTTAATTTTAGTTTTTATCTCATTGGAGTATTATTTCCCATTCCCATTGGTCTTTGCGGCATGTTCGGGCGGTTGTTCATTCTATGTCTCATTTTTCTTTTCATGCCCATTTTACCTTTTTGGGCACTTGTCATAAAATGCTGAAAAGCTTTTGTCCACAAAGGTTTTTGCTCTTTGTCCAAAATATTGTAAATTTTTAACCAAGTACTAATTCTGCTTTTTTGCCTTTTAGATCTTAAGTCGGAAATTTTGTCTGTAATACCGTAAAGTTTGTTTTCGTCAACGGTATTGTCGTTCATCATTTTTCGTAGTTTTAGTTGAAGTTTCTGAAGTTCGGCTTTAGTGTCGATTGCAGTTTTTCGCTGGTTGAAGATAATGTCGTCGAATTTTTTAACTTGTTGCTCGTTTAAATTTAACTTATCTTTAATTCTTTGTTGCATCCCGAAGTTTCCATTAGCTTTGGGGTTAGGCTGTGCAAAAATTGCGGAGACAGCAAATAATGTAATCAATAATGAATAATTTAGTTTTTTCATTTTGTAACTCCTGTTTTTATTTTGAGATTTTGAAAATTAGACATCTCAAACGCACGAATAGTTTAAAGGAAAATATTTTTAAACTAAATTACTCTGTGTATTGTCTAATCTATTGAAACGGAATTATATGAACGATAAAGAAGAGAAACAATTAATTGCTGAATTTCTTGCCGGAAACGAATCTGCCTATAACTTATTGGCAAGAAAATACCGGAAGCGCATTTATTGGCATGCACGCAGAATGGTGGGAAATCATCCGGATGCCGACGAAATTGCCCAGGAAGTACTTTTGGTGATGTTTGAAAAACTGAAATCTTTTAAAGGGGAATCTTCATTATCAACATGGATTTACAAAATAACATCGTCACGATCTTTGAACCTAATTAAAAAAAGGAAGATAAAAGATTTTGTATCGTTGGATTTTTTAACACATAAACGTAACAGTGAAGACATTGTGAAAAATTATGAAGATAAAGAAAAATTAATTGGTGTTGAAAAATTACTTACATCGATTCCGATTAAACAGCGCGAAGTTTTTGTTTTACGCCATTTTGAAGAATTAAGTTACAAAGAAATATCAGAAATAACAGGGCAGAGTGTTGGAGCGCTAAAAGCCAACTATTTTCATGCACTGAAAAAAGTGTTAGGGAAAGTGAGAAATGATTGAAAATGAAAAAATATTAAAATATTTAAGCGGTATGCTAACCGAAGAAGAATTAGCGGTTTTTAATGAGGAATTAAAGAATAATGCTAATTTACGAAGTGAGTTGGAAAGGATAAATTCCGAACTGGATAGCTTGAAGTTTACTCCGGAAATTGACGAAAATTATTTTGCGGAACTTGAGAGAAAATTAAAAAGAAAAGATTATAGTAAAGTTAATGTAAAAAATATCCGTTATGCGTTATCCTTGAGCGTTGCGGCAATTGTTGTTTTCTTTTTTGTTCTGATGGGAACGGCAAATAAAAACAATGAAGCGGGATTGAATGCGATTATTGACCAAAATAGGATAGTAAGTAATCTCTCGATTGATGTAATTTCGGAAAATTACTCAATCTACGATTTGGAAAACTTAGGTGTTACAGTGGATGATTATCTTTCGGAAAGTATCTTATTGATTGACGATAACACGCTTATTACCTTT
>CAZMZM010000057.1:0-14320 GCA_964570865.1 uncultured Melioribacter sp. | reverse complement strand
TTTATCTTTTGATAATATCCTTTGATTTTATCCCCTCTTTTTAACTATTTTTTGTTCTATTATTTTTATCGGACAGCAATGGTTAAAAACCACTTCTCCTTTTTTAATTGTCATTGTATTTAAGTTTTGTCCGATACTGTAAGTAATATCGGAAAATGTGTCAGTACTAAAAACCGAAAAGTCAGCTTGCTTTCCTATTTCGATACTTCCTGCACGTTCATGTATGTTTAAAGCATAAGCCGCATTGATAGTATATGCGGAGATAGTTTCCTCAATAGTCATTCCTGCTTTTAGAGCGGCCAAACTCATCACTAAATGAGGATTTAATATGTGGGACGAGCCCGGATTGAAATCTGTAGCCAACGCTACAATAGCGTCAGAGTCAATTAACTTGCGTGCCGGAGCAAATCCGTAATCCAAAAAGAATGAAACGCCGGGCAACAAAACTGCTGCAGTATCGGAAGATGCAAGTTTTTCAATTTCCGTTTCGTTCAAAACTTCGAGATGATCAACGCTGGTTGCATTCAGATTTAACGCAACATCGAGCCCGCCTATTCTGTTAAACTGTTCGGTGTGTAATTTCAACTTCAATCCGTAATCAATGGCTTTGTTGAAAATATCTTCAACTTGGCGAGCCGAAAAAGCAGTTGATTCGCAAAACGCATCAATAAAAATTGCGAGTTTATTCTCGGCAATAAAAGGAAGCATTTCGTTAATAATTAAATCCACATATTTATTTTTATCGTTCTGGTATTCGGGAGGAAACATGTGAGCACCGAGAAACGTAGGAATAATATCAATCGGGTAAAGCCTGCTCAATTCGTTTATCACTTGCAACATCTTAATTTCATCGTAGTAGCTTAAGCCGTATCCGCTTTTAATTTCAAGCGAAGTAACTCCGAGTTCAATAAATTTCTCTATTCGGGATTTTGAAATTTCAATTAATTCGTCAAATGAAGATTTACGCACGGCATCCACGGTGTTAAGTATTCCGCCTCCTTGTTTTGCAATTTCTTCATATGATATACCTGCCAATTTCATACGGAACTCATCTGCCCGACTACCTGCAAAAACTGTATGTGTGTGGCTTTCAACCAATCCGGGCATTAGAACTTTTCCGGAAAGATCAATTTTCTCGTCAAACTTTTTCTCTTCTAATTCGTAATTTGGGAATATTTCCGAAATAATTCCATTTTCAGTTAAGATGGAATGATTTTCCAAAACGCCGAGTTCATTCAATTCAGCGCCTCGTTTAACATTTTTACCGTTTGTATTAACGGTTACTATTTGTTCGGGATTATAAAATAAACGTTTCATTTTCCTAATATTCAGATTATCGAATCTTTAATATGCTAAATTTTTGTCACTGAGCCAATAATTTTGTAATTTTGTAAGATAGAATAAAATTAGATAGAGGAATTATTATGGCAGGAAAGAAAAGTCTTAAAATATTGTTTGTAACCTCCGAGGTTATTCCCTTCATGAAAACCGGCGGATTAGCTGATGTTTCGGCAGCATTGCCACAAAGACTTTTGCAGCACGGCCACCAAGTTAGAATTCTGGCTCCCAAATACGGCGCTATTGATGAGCGCAAACATAAAATTCACGAAGTTGTTCGCTTAAAAGATTTGACTACTCAAATCGGCAAAAAAGAAGTTACGTTCTCTATTCGTTCATCTTTTTTACCCGGACAAAAACATCGTGTTCGAGTTTATTTTTTGGATGAACCGAACTATTTTGCTTCGCGCCATTCACTTTACACAAATCCTTTGACCGGAAAGGATTTTCCCGACAACGACGAACGCTTTATTTTATTGGCTAAATCGGTCTTTGAATTGGTAAAAACTTTGGGCTGGTATCCTGATATTATTCATTGCAACGATTGGCAAAGCGCCCTTATCCCTGCTTACTTAAAAACTCTTTACAAAGATGACGAGGATATTCGGAATATTAAAACTTTGTTCACAATCCATAATATTGCTTATCAAGGAAGTTTTGGGAAAACGACATGTAAAAAAGCCGGTTTCCCGGAAACACTCTGCAAAGAGACAAAATTGCTCCACAAGGGAAAGTTTAATTTCCTTAAAGCGGGAATACTTTATGCCGATGCAATCAACACTGTCAGCGAAACATATGCGAAGGAAATTGCCGGCGATGCAAAACTCAGTTTCGGCATGGTTGATGTTCTGAAAAAACGGAAAGCCAATTTGCACGGAATTGTAAACGGTATTGACATGAACATTTGGAATCCCGAAAAGGACAAACTTATTCCTCAAAAATATTCGTTAAAAAAATTAGACAAGAAGAAAATTAACCGTCAGGCATTGGCTGAAAAACTGCAAGTTGAAATAGACGATAAAACTCCAATCATCGGCAACATCTCACGGTTATACGATATTAAAGGCTTTGATTTAATTAGGAAAGCTTTTCCCAAATTGATGGCTATGGATATTAAACTTGTAATTCTCGGAACAGGCGATAAAAACTTGCACAGATTCCTCGAAGAAGCGGCATTTGATTATAAAGATAAATTTATTTTTTACCCTGGATTCGATGACCAGTTAGCTCACTTAATCGAAGCCGGAGCAGATATGTATCTTATGCCGTCTAAAACAGAGCCTTGCGGTTTGAACCAAATGTACAGCATGGTTTACGGAACCGTGCCGATTGTTCATGCAACAGGCGGACTTGTAGATACTGTTAAGAATTTTGACATGAAAACCGGAGAAGGCACGGGCTTCGTTTTTGAGAAGTACAACGTTACTTCCCTCCTATCGGAAATTAAACGTGCCGTTACTATTTTTAAAGATGCTCCGGAAACATGGAACAAGATTGTTAAGAACGGGATGAAGCAAGATTTTTCATGGTTAAATTCCGCAAAGAATTATATTTCACTCTACAACGAAATAATTTCGGATTAGGATGACTCCGGCTGCTATTTTTCTTGACCGCGACGGTACGATAAATTATGATTACGGCTATCTCGGTAACAAAGATAAGGTTGAAATTCTTCCCGGAGTTATCGAAGGTATGTTAAAACTTCAGGAAAGTTTACCCGATATTCGTTTTATTGTAATATCTAATCAAGCCGGTGTGGCAAGAGGAATTATTTCGTTGGAACAAGTTAAAGAGGTTAACGGTAGAATACAAGAAATTCTGGAAGAAAACGGAGTTATTATTTCTAAGTTTTACTACTGCCCTTTTCATCCCGAATTTAGTAACGAAGATGAATCTCAGTGCAGAAAACCATCACCGCAAATGTTGATTGAAGCAGCAGGAGATTTCAATATTGATTTGAAAAATACTTTTTTTGTCGGCGATAGGTTTTCGGATGTTGAATGCGGTTACAACGCCGGGACAAAAACAATTTTACTCAAGTCGGATATTTATTCTGACGAAGAAACGATTCTTGAACAAAAAGGAATTAATCCCGATTTTGTTGCCGAGAATTTTTTAGATGCTGTAAATTATATACTTAGCGAAGCTAACGGAGGTAATTAGTGTTAAAAATAAAATTCACTTTTCTTTTCATTTTTCTGTCGGTTTTCATCTTAACCGGTTGTAACGATTCACCGAATGATGTTGGACTTGGCTTAATCCCCGCTTCCGACGGAATTGATTTAGTGAGTTGGAATTCGTTGCAAAATCCGGTATTTGAACAATCCGCCACAGTGGAAGATACAATTTCATTAAGTTATTCGAAAGATGTGTTGTTGGGTTCGTACAACGATGCTAAAAGTTACTTACTGGTTAAGTTCTTGATTTCTCTCCCCGATTCAATTACAACCGCTCTTTCTTCCGACAGCTTAACTTTTGTTGATTCCTGGTTAAGTTCAGATATTACTTATAAACTGGGTGACGGGACTTCTCTTGATTTTACTGCACATAAAATAACGTCGGACTGGAACGCAAGTAAATTCACGAAAGACAGTTTGACTTCATTGCAATTTGATCCGCAGGATGTTTATCTTTCGCAGGAACTTACCGATTCAACCTTTAAGTTTAATATTCAGCCTGATGCCGCTAAAGATTGGTTAATGCATTCGGTTAACTCAACCGATTTTAACAACTATGGGTTATATCTGGAGCCAAACGCCAACGGCAACTTAATCTTGGGATTCCCCGCTTTAACGGCTTCCCTTTCAAGCAAAAGACTGCAGTTGACCTGCGTTACAAAAATTATCGGCTCTCAATTTTCAGACACATTAAAATTTTATACAAGTGCGGATGTTCACCTTGTTGAGCGTCCGCTTCCGAATGTCAGTAACAGAATGATACTGCAAGCCGGCACCGGTGTCAGAAGCCGTTTGTATTTCGATTTATCTTCTTTCCCCAAAAACACAGTAATTAATAGAGCTACATTAAAAATTTATTATGATATAAATGAAGCAGAGTTCGGAACAAATAAATCTGATACGTTAATTCTGAAAATGCTTTCAGATTCTACTTTAGGAACTATTAATACTTCGGTTGGGACAACATATTTATTCGAAGATTCAACTAAATACAGCGGCGAAATTACTTCGTTTGTTCAAAAGTGGGTTGACAGTACTTCCGTAAATGAAGGGTTACTGCTAAAATTAAGTGACGAAGATGTTACGGCTAATCAATTGTTGTTGTACAGTCCGACATTTCCCGATTCACTTAAACGGCCTCAATTAGAAATACTTTATACGAAAATGAGATAAAATGAAAAAAATAAAATTTATTATTACGGTTTTCACGCTTCTACTTACATGCTCAATCTTTGGGCAAAGTTCAATCTATTCAAGATATGGTTTGGGAATTAACGCACTTGGAGTTTCAGCCAAGGAGATGTCGCTCAGTGGAGCATCTACCGCATTATCGGAAACCGACCATTTAGGCACTTCAAATCCGGCCGGTTGGAGCAGTCTTTCGTTAGTAAGATTCGAAGGCGGTTTATCCTTAACGCAAACTTTACAGAAAGATGCAGCGTCAAGCAGAAACCTTTTTTCGGCAAGATTCCAAGGTGTACGTTTTGGCGTCCCGCTACAATCCGATTACGGAATTGTTCTTGCTTTATTTCTTGAACCGTTAACTTTTGTAGATTACGATGTACAAAATCACTACAACGACAGCAATTTCGGTGAATACGACAAAGAATTCTCCGGAAGAGGCGGTTTATCTAAATTCGGATTCGGATTAACTTACAGAACTCCGTTTAACTTTTCGCTTGGTGCTACTTTCGATTACTACACGGGCTCAACCGAATATACTTCTTCATTAACTTTCGGACTACTTTCCCCTTACCGCAATTCCACTCACAAACAGAAGTTTAACCAGCGAGGGATCGGTTTTTCGGTGGGAACAATATCTTCTGACTTGTCAAAAATGTTCAACAGCGAGTCAGTCACAGATTTACGTCTGGGTTTTTCGTACAGATATATTCCTAAAGTTGTTGTAGATACTTTCATGATAGTCAAATCGCATCTTGAAGAAATTACAACAGCACACGGCGTAACCAATTCGGAGATTCCTTACACAGCTTCTTTTGGCATGAAAATGGTTCTACATAAATCAACAACGCTTTTATTGGATTTAGGATTTACCCCATGGTCAAATTATCAGTTAAATGACAGAACCAATCCAAATTATACAGATAGAGAAAAAGTTGCTTTTGGAATAGAATATAAAGATAAAAGACTTAAGACTAAAACCTTCTGGCAAAAGTTATCATACAGAGGAGGTTTATCTTATGAAAAAACAAAATTTTTAATTAACGGAAATAACGTAAATGAGTATTCAATCAGTGCCGGAATTGGAGTTCCGATGAACCATACAGATATTTTAGATTTGGCTGTCCGGTTGGGACAAAGAGGCAACACTGATTTTGGAATGGTTGAAGAAAAATTTATTAGTTTTGGAATATCCCTTTCATTCGGGGAAAAATGGTTTACTAGAAGAAGATAATAATTTAGGAGATACGAAGATGAAAAGAATGATGTTACTGTTCGGATTGGGATTAGTTTTACTCTTCCCTGCAAAAGAAATAAAAGCTGAAAATTTTGCAGTCACAAGCAAAATTGAATATTCCGACAGTTTAAGTCCGATGGCAATATTTAGTTTGTTTTATTCTTATTACACAAACAAGGACTATAAAAGTTCATTACCTTACGGATGGCAAATTGTTGAGACTGACCCGAAACCTTTCTTGAAATACCATCCTTTCACAAAAATGGCTGATATGCTTTGGTATCAACATGATTCCGTTGCTACTACACAGCCTGAAAAAGAGCAACTTGCAGATACACTGCTTTACTTGCTTAATATCGGGATGAGATATATTTCTGATTCTACTAAACTTTCCGATTTCAATAAAATGGAAGGAGTAATTTTCGAAACATGGTATGAGACACCCGAAATTGATTCGGCTGTTTCTCATTATGAAAAAGCTTTAGCCCTTAATCCGAGTCTAGAAGATTACTACAAAGACAGATTAGGATTGCTTTATATCAAACTATCAACTGATGATGAAAGTTACAAAATGAAAGCGCTTGAACTTTATTCCAAGATGTCAGAACAAGATCCTTCCAATCCGACCTGGGTTTCAAGAATTGAAGGTTTGGCCGAAAATATTGACGAACTGATTGACATAACCAAAAAAGCTTGGGATTTGGAAAAGAATAACACTGAAAAAGCTTGGAAATACGCCTCCCTGTGTATAAAAGCGGAAGAATATGAAAAAGCTATTGAACCGCTTCAATTTTTAATTGAAAAATCTCCTGAAGTTGTAAACTACAGAGTTCAGCTTGCCCGTGCATATACAAAGTTGGAAGAGTTTTCCAAAGCTTTAAAAGAATATAAACAATTGATTAAACTCGATCCTAAAAACAGAGACTATTACGTAAATACTGCAATTATTTATAAAGATATGGACCAACTTTCCGTTGCCCGTTCTTATCTTGAAAAAGCGATGAAGGTTGATCCTACTTGGGATTACCCGCATTACATTTTAGGAACAATCTATGAACAATCCGCAAGAAGCTGTAAATTTGATTTTGATGCAAAAATCGTATATTTATTGGCATCTACCGAATATCGCAAAGCTGTTAATTTGAAAGGGACTTATGCGTCGGTTGCAGCGGAAAGAATCAGCGCTCTTAAAGATTCAGTTCCTCAGAAAGAAGATTATTTCTTCCGTAAACTTAAATCCGGCGATAAAGTAAAAGTTAAAGGTTCCTGTTTCGGCTGGATTAAAAGAACTGTAATTGTACCTTAACAAAAAAAGGAAAAGTTATGTTAGACTATTTAAAAAACGATCCTGAAATTTATAAAATTGCTAATCTGGAACTTGACAGACAGGAACATTATCTCGAATTAATCGCGTCGGAAAACTTCGTCTCGCTTCCGGTTCTTCAAGCTGCAGGGAGCGTTCTGACTAATAAATATGCAGAAGGTTATCCGGGCAAAAGATATTACGGCGGCTGTGAATATGTGGATATGGCGGAAGAATTAGCAAGAGAACGACTCAAAACTCTCTTCGGGGCAGAATATGTCAACGTTCAGCCTCATAGCGGTTCACAGGCTAACATGGCGGTCTTTATGACGCTTCTAAAACCGGGAGATACAATTTTAGGACTTAGCTTGGACCACGGCGGACATTTAACTCACGGTTCGCATGTCAATTTTTCCGGTAAAATTTATAACGCAGTCGGCTATCATCTGAACAAAGAGACTGAGATGCTTGACTACAATATTATAGAAGATATGGCAAAGAAGCATAAGCCTAAAATTATTGTTGCCGGTGCCAGCGCATATTCACGCGATTGGGATTTTGCTAAGTTCAGAGAAATAGCGGATAAAGTCGGCGCATTCTTAATGGCTGATATTGCTCATCCCGCAGGATTAATTGCCAAAGGATTCTTAAATAATCCGCTTCCCTACTGCGATGTTGTTACAACCACAACTCACAAAACATTGCGCGGACCCCGAGGCGGTGTAATAATGATGGGTAAAGACAGCGAAAACAGACTCGGGATAATGACTCCGAAAGGTGACAGATTAAGATTAATGTCGGAATTATTGGACAGCACTGTTATGCCCGGAATACAAGGCGGACCTTTAATGCACATTATTATGGCAAAAGCCGTAGCATTTGGCGAAGCTCTGCAAGATTCTTTTAAAGATTACATTCAGCAAGTAATAAATAACGCACAAAGATTATCACAAAAATTAACCGAGTACGATTTTAAAATAGTATCGGGCGGAACTGATAATCACTTGATGTTAATTAACCTTACCAATAAAGGAATTAGCGGAAAGAAAACGGAAAAAGCATTGGAGAAAGCCGGAATTACAGTCAATAAAAATATGATTCCTTTTGACACTAAAAGTCCGTTTATTACAAGCGGTATCAGAATAGGGACAGCGGCGGCAACTACTCGCGGAATGAAAGAACCTGAAATGGAAAGAATAGCAGATTTCATTAACGAAGTTGTAAATAACTATAACAATGATGAAAAACTTGCATCAATCCGCAACGAGGTTCGTAAGTTGTGTGATAAATTTCCGCTTTACCCGGAATTGCAAAAATAAAGGTCAATAATTAAAAAGGCGAATGTAAGTTCGCCTTTAATGTTATCTGTCTTTCTCAAAAAAAATTTCTTCCTATTAGAGAAAAATTTCATTAAAATTTGGTTATGAATAAAATAAATAAGCTAAGAGAATTAGGTGAGTTTTTAATCGAGAAAAAGGAATATGAAAAAGCATATTGGGTTTTTTCTGAGATTTACGACAAATTCTGGAATGCAATAGCAAATATTAATTTTGCAATGAATGAATTTTCCCGCAGTTACCTCAATTTAACAATAAAAGCATCATTCGATTTTAAGAAAGGTTTCTATCCCAGCGCATTGAATTCCACATTTCTCGGCGAATTTGAGATGGATATAGACCAAGCTCTGAATGAGTATATATTTATGACGTTCGGCCGCCTTCAAAGTATTATTTATTCCGAGAAAGTGATTCATGAAATTTCGGCAAATATTATTATTACGGATTTTTTAATATTATATAATCTAATATTGAAAGCCGGAGAAGAAAATTGGGTAAACATATTAGTAAAAAACTACCATCCGATGATTTCCAGAGGTAAATTAAAAACATTACTTCCTTCAATGAAGGAACAGGATGCAAAAAAAATTATTGCGAACTACAGCGAACAAATTTCTTCTCACGAATGGAATATTATTAATACATTACTCTTGGATTATTTAGTAATTACAAAACAGGAAAAATCAAATTTATTCCACTCCGTTAAATCAAATGTGCAAAACTACTCGTTTACTTATCATAAACATTATTCCAGAACTTCCGGAAATAGAAAGAAAAATTATTCCGGTTACTCACGGAAGGAACGCTATGAACGGTATGAAAAAGAGGAAAATTTCTTCTTCGGAAATAATAATAGAAAAAGCGAAAAAGATAACCCTGAATTAATGAATGAAGAATACAAAGCGATATATTACGGGAAACTTTTAGGATTAAAAGGAAAAGTTACAAAAACCGAAATCAGAAAAAAATACTTAAAAATGATTTCCCTTTACCATCCCGATAAAGTTGCCGGCATGGGGAAAGAATTGCGAGAACTGGCGGAAAGTAAAACGAAAGAGATTAATTTAGCCTACGAATGGCTTAAGAATAGATACGGTTTATAAAAAATAAGGAACAAATATGCAAAAAAAACTAATCGCCATATTGATGACAATATTCATGATATCAGTTGCATCAAATGCACAAAACAAAACTGATATTCCCGCTGTTTATCATAATTTGTTTTTTGACAGTAATTCAAAATTGTATTTTCTGAATGAGAACGGAGAAAAAGTTTACGAAAAAGAATACAAAGATCATTATAACTATAATACAATATTCGGAAATCCTACAGGTACCGATAAAGGCGTTGCCTTTGATTTTGGTAATTTGAACGGGACGCTTATTTACGGATTAATTCCGAAAAACGATTCAAAATACCCGCAGCCGGTATTTTTATCAAGACCTGTAAAAATAAAGAACGGTAAAGCCGAAGTTAATATTATTAAAAGGTTATCCGGGATTTTCGATATGGTCTCGTGGGAAAAATCCGGATATTTGAGCTTAGGTTACAGAGTTATGAATTCCAAAGGTGAAATTGCCGTGGATTCCAAAATTAATTTAGAAGGAAAAGGTCCTTTTAAAGTTATTCCAACTATAGTTGATGGTCCGTTTATTGGTAAACTGACTGAACATTCATGCGTTATTTGGTTTAATACAAATATGCCCGTTAAATCTGTTGTTGAGGTTAACTCCCGGGAATATTCCGATAATAAACTATCAACTCACCATGAAATTTTCATTAACAAACTGACTCCTTCAACAAACTACAATTATACTGTAAAATACGGACTTTCAACTGAGACTTACTCTTTCAGAACTGCTAACAAACCGGGCAGCCGTAAACCATTCGTATTTGCTTATGCAAGCGATTCCAGAAATGCTGTAGGCGGAGGAGAGAGAGATCTGTTTGGTGCTAATGTTTATATAATAAAAAAAATATTCGCCTTAGCTTCTTCCGAAAAAGTTAGATTCATACAGTTTACCGGAGATTTGATGGACGGCAACACTCCAAGTTTGAGTGATATGAAACTTGAATATTACAATTGGAAATATGCAGTTGCTCCTTATGCACACTACTTCCCTATTTACACGGCAATGGGTAATCATGAAAATTATCGTTACATCCTAAAATCCTCTAACGGAGAAAAATACGTTTTTGATAAATTCCCATGGGAAAACAATTCATCGGAATCACTATTTAAGGATGTGTTTGTTAATCCGACAAGTGATTTAATATCCGAAGACGGCTCTAAATATGATCCGAATCCCGATAAAATAGATTTCCCTTCTTATGATGAAAGTGTTTTTTACTATACCTACGGTAATGTTGCCGTAATAGTTCTTAACTCGGATTATTGGTATTCACCATCTGTAAAAAACGGAATTCCGGGACCGGGCGGCGGATTACACGGATATATTATGGACAATCAACTTGCCTGGCTGAAAAAAACCTTGAAGCAATTGGATAATGATAACCGAATTGATCATATTTTTGTAACGCAACATACACCTGCATTACCAAACGGCGGACACCTGATAAACGCAATGTGGTATTACGGAAATAACGACCGCCGCCCTTACATTGCGGGAAAACCTGTTGACGAAGGCATAATTGAACGCCGAGACGACTATTTAGACCTTGTCGTTAATCAGTCAAAAAAAGTTAAAGCTATTCTAACAGGCGATGAACATAATTACCACCGTACTCTAATTGAACCGGGTATTGATTTATATCCGTCTCATTATAATAAAAGAAAGATTAAGATAAGCAGAAAAGTTTATCACATCAATAACGGGGCGGCCGGAGCACCTTATTATGCACAGGAACAAACCCCTTGGACAAATTGGGTTAAAAAGTTCACGACTCAAAATGCGCTTGTTTTATTTTACGTAAACGGCAAAAAAATCCACGTAGTTGTTAAAAACCCTGATACCCTTGAGATTATTGAAGAATATGATTTATTCTAATCAAAATTTAAGCTGCCAATTATTTTATTTGGCAGCTTTTTTATTTTAAATTAGGTTATTAAATTAATTAAATCTATATTAGAACATCAAATTAATTGTACATTGTTTTAAGCTTTATAGTTGTTTTAAGTATCACACCTCTGAATCAACATCCAATGAATCGTAACAAATATTCTTTATTTATCCCGATTTATCAAGCAAGAACAGCAGTACGAACAAAAACAAATAAAATAAGGAATATTCCTATGGAAAAAGGAACAGTAAAATGGTTCAACGGAACTAAAGGTTATGGATTTATCACTAGAGAAGATGGTGAAGATGTATTTGTACATTACAAATCAATTGAAAGTGATGGTTACAAAACTTTGGACGAAGGCGACAAAGTTCAGTTTGAAATCGGTAACGGACCGAAAGGACTTCAAGCAACCAACGTATCAAAGATATAAAATATAATTTTTGGTATCACAAACCCGGCTATTTAGTCGGGTTTTTTTATTTTAAATAATTCAATTTGTCGTTAAAAAGCATTAACGCATTCGCCACTACTTGATCCATATTGTAGTACTTGTATTCCGCCAATCTTCCGATAAAAAACAGATTCTTTTCCTTATTTGCAAGTTCGGCGTATTTACGGTAAATTTTTCTATTCCTTTCTGTCGGCACAGGATAAAAGCGTTCCGCACCTCTCCGATAATCGATTGGATATTCACGCATAATTGAAGTTGTAGATGATTCTGATTTAGTGGCATGTTTCCATTCAATAATTCTTGTAAAATCATTCTCATTCGGATAATTAACTTGCTGACATTCTTGGTAAAATTTGCTCTTTATGGAAAGATGCTCGAACTTCAGCGAACGATAACCTAACTCGCCGAAACAATATTTATAATACTCATCAATCGGACCTGTGAAGATTAATACTTTATATTTGATTTTATCTTTTACCTTACTATAATCAACTCCGAGTTCCAGTTTAATTAATCTATTATCAAGCATATTGCGAATAAGATTTGTGTAACCTGATTTAGGCATAACTTGAAATTTATCATTGAAATAACTCTCGTCGTCCGAGTAACGAATGGGAATTCGTTTTGTAACCGAGGCATCAAGTTCTTTAGGATGAATTCCCCATTGTTTAATTGTGTAATTCTTGTAAAATTTTTCGTATAAATCTTCACCGACTAAACCGAGCACCATTTCTTCGGCATTTTTAGGCTTTTCAATCGGAAGCCTCACAGACTCCAGATATTGCTTAACGTCCTCTTCTGTTTGTAAATTCAATCCATAAAGCTCATTTAGGGTTTTTCGATTAACAGGAAAGGGATAATGTTTACCGTTTAAACTAGATCGAATTATATGTTTATGTTCAATCCATTCGGTAAATCCGGAAAGATAGCTAAAAACGAATTCATCGTTTGTATGGAACCAATGAGGTCCGAATTTGTGAACTAATATATTATTCGAATCAAAATAATCATAAGAATTTCCCCCAAAATAACCTCTTTTGTCAATAATAATTACTTCTTTTTTAAGAACCGAAGCGATCCTTTCGGCAATTGTAACGCCGCTAAATCCGGCGCCAACAATGAGGTAATCAACATTTTTCATGAATTTCATAATATTTTTTCTGCAATATACTCATCAGTAATTTCATAATCGGGGGCTATTTCTTTTATTTTTTTATATACTGACTTTACTTGTTCATATTCTTTCAATTCAAAATGGACATAAATTAAATTATTAAGCAATATAATAAAATCATCATAATAGCCGTCTTTTTGTATTTCTTCCCAATATTTGTAATAGTAGTCTTTAGCATTATTAAAATCTTTCCTGAAAAAATACTCTGTTCCGTATGAGAACAACGAGTCAGTTTTATTTCTATCTTTATGCATAAAGAACTGATATTTCCCAAACGGGAAATCAGAAATAGTCAAATCGTTTTTATATAAAACAGAAGTAAAAAATCTCTCTCCTAAATTTGCATCATCTTTTGCGTGGGTGTTTTTGTAAGGAATTCCAACTTCTTTTAATTTTTCTATCGCTTTTCTGTTAAAAAGTCCTGCCATTCCGTGTAGGAATGAAAGATAACGATTTTTTACGTATTCTTCTCTTCCAAGGCTTTTACAATAATCCGGAAAGTCATCCAATACTTTTGCGAACAATACATTTCCCCAAACATCGGTAATTGTGTCGTTCCAAAACATTTTGATTTTGTAGAGCCAATCTTCATCATTAAACCAGTGGTCATCATGCATAATAAGAGTATGTTCGTGTAAAGGGAACAGTTCTATCGCCTGTGAGATAGAAGCCGCATCAAAACCTAAGTTTTCTCTCAGTAAAAAATATTCAGGATGGAACTGTGAAATTCGATCAATCCCTTCATGATTAATCCCATTCATTACAAAACCCAAATCGAACTGATTTCTAAACTTGGAAATATTGTCTGCAAGTTTCCATCTATCAATTGTGCCCCACGTAGCTTCCGAAGTAACCACTACTACCAATAATTCGTTTTTCTCCAAAATACTGCCTCAATATTTAATATCGTATAAAATAAAAATTAAATATAATATATCAGAACATTTGAATTATCGTAAAATTTTATCCCAATTTTAATAAATTGGGAACAAAAATATTAATTATTAGTATATTTTTATTTTAATAGAATCCGGAGATATTATTTTAAAACAAATAATAATTATAATCGATATTAGCACTATGCTAATTTTAGCAC
>CAZMZM010000056.1:9581-14988 GCA_964570865.1 uncultured Melioribacter sp. | reverse complement strand
TCATTTATTTCTAATATTTAGAATCTTGGTTCTTAATCCGAAAATTTCTTTAAAATAATTCCGTTTTATAATATTTTATAAATTTACTTTTTCACTTGCAAAACACTTAAAATGAATATAAGTTACATAATGAAAATGAGTTGATTTTCATTTTTTTCATTCCGGATTATATAAGGAAAAATAATTTGAATTTTTTTTACAAAATTTCATTTAATAAATCATTTTATTATTCAATTCAATTGCATTCAGCAAAGCAGACAAACCGCCTATTAACTTTACTTGAAACCACAACTGTAATATATTTATTCCTAATAAATAACTTATTCACACAAACTAACATTGGAGCAAAGTATGTCAGATTACGTAAAATCATTGATGGAATCCGTTAAAGCTAAAAATCCGGCTGAGCCGGAATTCCACCAGGCAGTTTATGAAGTGGCAGAATCATTAGCGTTAGTATTGGACAAACATCCGGAATACCGCGCTGCAAAAGTACTTGAAAGAATTATTGAACCTGAAAGAGTTTTAATGTTTAGAGTTCCTTGGCAAGACGATCAAGGAAATGTTCAAATTAATCGCGGTTTCAGAATTGAAATGAACAGTGCTATCGGTCCTTACAAAGGCGGATTACGTTTTCATCCTTCAGTTAACCTTGGCATTCTAAAATTCTTGGCGTTCGAACAAGTTTTTAAAAACAGTTTAACAACGCTCCCGATGGGCGGAGGCAAAGGCGGTTCGGATTTCGATCCGAAAGGAAAGAGCGACAACGAAGTTATGCGTTTTACACAAAGTTTTATGACCGAGCTATTCCGTCACATCGGGCCTAATACTGATGTTCCTGCCGGCGATATTGGAGTTGGCGGACGCGAAATCGGTTTCTTATTCGGCCAATACAAGAGATTGAAGAATGAATTTGCCGGAGTTTTAACCGGCAAAGGTTTGAACTGGGGAGGCTCTCTTATTCGCCCCGAAGCTACCGGCTACGGCTCTGTTTATTTTGCCGCCGAAATGCTTTCAACTAAAAACGAAACTTTGGAAGGAAAAACATGCTTGGTTTCAGGAAGCGGAAATGTAGCTCAGTACACAACGGAAAAAATACTTGATTTAGGAGGTAAAGTAGTAACGCTTTCAGACTCCGGTGGTTATATTTATGATGAAGAAGGAATAGATCGCGAAAAATTGGCTTTCGTTATGGAATTGAAAAACGTCAAACGCGGAAGAATCAGTGAATATGTTGAAAAATATCGTAATGCGGTTTATACTCCGACTGACAGTTCTCTGGATTACAATCCGTTATGGAATCATAAAGCCGAATGCGCCTTCCCAAGTGCAACCCAAAACGAAATCAACGAAAAAGACGCACAACACTTGCTTGACAACGGCGTTTATGTTGTTTCCGAAGGAGCGAACATGCCTACTACAATCGAAGGAGTTAATCTCTTCTTGGATAAAGGAATTCTTTACGGTCCCGGCAAAGCTGCAAATGCCGGCGGCGTAGCTGTTTCCGGATTGGAAATGTCGCAGAACAGTATGCGCTACTCCTGGACTCGCGAAGAAGTCGATCAAAAACTACACGGTATCATGAAAAGCATTCATCAAACTTGCGTTACATATGCCGATAAATACGGAACTCCCGGCAACTACGTTAACGGCGCTAACATAGGCGGTTTCGTAAAAGTTGCAGATTCCATGCTAGATCAAGGCATAGTTTAATTAATAATTATTAACTGTTATTCTAAATTATTCATTTTTCTAAGGCGTCTTTAGTGACGCCTTTTTTTGTAATACAAAACGGAGAATGGAGTTTTGTTGCATCTTTTAATTTTCTCTATCACATTAGTTAATTTTACAAAATAAGTTTATATTTGATTACAAACTTTTCCATTGAAAATATTTTATAATTAGATTGTTATAAATATGATGAACAAAAAAATAATTACCCCATCAGAAATTCTAAATAAACCACGCTATTCAAAATTCCAAGATTTCAGGGAATTAATGAAATTCAGAGTACGGGACATTTTGCTGATTTCTTCCCTTTATGATTATTTTATTTTTGAGGAAGACGGCCGTCTTTACGAATTAATCAGAAAAGAATACCATGGATTAAATTTAAACGATTCGCCTGAATTGATACATTGTTCTAACGGAAAAAAAGCACTGCACTTGATTGAAAAAGAAGAACGCTTTAATCTAATTATTGTTACTCAGCATTTCGAAGGAATGACGCCTATTGAGCTTGCCGAGCAAATGAAAAAAATCAGACCCGACATTCCAGTGGTTCACATCGGCTACGATAACAGAGAAATGAATGAACTTCTGGAAAATCACAAATCAACTTTATTTGAAAATATTTTTGTTTGGCAGGGTGACTACCGCTTGATAATTGGAATAATAAAATCGATTGAAGACAAATATAACATAGAGAATGATACAAAAAGTATTGGCGTACAAGTAATTCTTCTGGTTGAAGATAATATTCGCTTTTATTCGACATATCTTCCGCGTCTCTATAATGAAGTTCTAATTCATACTCAATTACTGATTTCCGAAGGTGTGAATCTTTCTCACAAGTTTTTAAGAATGCGCGCCCGTCCGAAAATTATTCACTGCACAAATTATGAAGAAGCATGGGAAGTATTTAAAAAATATGAGAAAGATATTCTCGGTGTTATTTCAGACATCAATTTTTGGCATAAAGGGAAAAAAGATCCTAAAGCTGGTCTGACATTAACAAAAAATATAAAAAAACGTCATCCCGACATTCCGGTGCTATTACAGTCGAACGATGAAAAGAAAAGAGAAATTGCGTATTCGCTTCAAGCAGGTTTTTTAAACAAAAGCTCCCCAACATTAATACAAGAATTGGAAAGGTTTATCCGTAATCATTTCGGGTTTGGAGATTTTATTTTCCGAACTGAAAATGGAAATGAAGAAGGAAGGGCAAAAAATCTTATTGAACTTGAACGTGAATTACACAAAGTTTCGATCGAAAGCATAATTTACCATTCAAAAAGAAACCATTTTTCCAACTGGTTAAAAGCAAGAACCGAGTTTCAGTTGGCAAAAATATTGCGTCCTCAAAAATTAGAGGATTTTGATTCCCCTGAGGAATTGCGAACACACTTAATTCAAATGCTTCATAACTTCCTGGCGGAACGAAAAACAGGTGTTGTTGTTGATTTCCATCCAAATACGCTTGAAAATTTAAATGTGATTACTCGTATCGGAAGCGGATCAATCGGCGGAAAAGCTCGAGGCATTGCATTTATCAGCTATTTGATGAAAAACTTTTTAGGTAAAGAAAAATTTTCTAATGTCGAGATAAGAATTCCCACAACAGTAATTTTAGGAACAGACGTTTTTGATGATTTTCTTGATGCAAATAATTTACGGGATTTTGCCATTACTGAGGAAGATGACGAAAAGATAAAAGCTCGTTTCCTAAGTGCACAAAATTTTCCTATCGATGTAAGTTCAAAACTTTTTTCAATGCTCGATAAAATCCGAGAACCAATTGCTGTTCGTTCTTCGAGTCTTTTGGAAGATTCTCAAGGAGAGCCTTTAGCGGGAGTTTATGATACGTTTATGCTCCCAAATTATCATTCCGACATTCAAGTCCGGCACAGTCATCTCCTTACTGCAATAAAATTAATCTATGCTTCAATTTTTTCGACAGCGGCTAAAGGATATTTAAAGGCAACATCTTACCGTTTGGAAGAAGAAAAAATGGCAGTGATAATTCAGAAGTTAGTAGGAAATATTTACGAAAATAGATTTTACCCCGAAATTTCCGGAGTTGCAAAATCATTGAATTTCTATCCACCTCCTCCGATAAAACCAAAAGACGGGATTGTTTCTGTAGCCTTAGGGTTAGGCAGCTCAGTTGTTGATGGAGAAAAAGTTGTGAGTTTTTGTCCCAAATATCCTGAAAAACCTCTTTATTCATTAACAACCAAAGATCTGTTAAATTACAGTCAAACAAAATTTTATGCGCTAAAATTATACGAAGATGAAAATGTATGCGCTAATAATTGTAACCAACTAACTCGCCAATATGATTTAACTGTTGCCGAAAAAGACGAGACACTTAATTATGTTGCGTCAACATATTCCATTGAAAATGATGTAATATATGACGGAATTTCCCGTCCGGGCGTTAGACTTGTAACTTTTGCGCCGATATTAAAGCATAAAATTTTCCCTCTGCCTGAAATAATAAATTACATTACTGTTATGGGGAAAAAAGGAATGGGTTCTGAAGTGGAAATTGAATTTGCGGTAAAACTTTCTGTACCGCCTAAACAGAAAAAGGAATTTTACTTGCTTCAGATACGTCCGTTTGTTGTAAATGAAGAAACTGAAAAAGTATCTTTCCGTGATTACTATAAGGAAAACATGGTTGTGTACAGCGAATACGCACTTGGTAACGGAATTCAGAATAAGATGAAAGATATTGTATTTGTTGACATAGATACTTTCGACAGATCGAAAAGTAAAGACGCTGCGGAAGAGTTAGCGGTAATTAACTCCAAATTGCGGGAAAATCAAAAAGAATATCTTCTGATTGGAGTTGGGCGTTGGGGTTCTACCGATCCATGGCTTGGAATTCCCGTTACTTGGGATATGATTTCCAATGCCCGAATTATAGTGGAATCCAACTTCCGGGATCTTGATGTAACGCCTTCACAAGGTTCTCACTTTTTCCAAAACATTACAGCCTTTAAAGTCGGCTATCTTACGGTTGATGTAAAAAAACGAAAAGGGTTCATTGATTGGGAATGGCTTCGCGAACAAAAGCCGAAAAGAAAGATGAAATATGTTACTCATTTCAGATTAAAAAAACCTATTACCGTAAAAATTGACGGACATACGAATAAAGGGGTAATTCTAAAACCGGGGACTAAGATGAGAAAAAATGAAGAAAAAATGAGCATGAAATAATTAAGAAATGGTTAAGAATAAAAGTAATTACAGATGAATTCTATTTGATTTTGGAATTCACAAAATTAATATTTTTCCCGTTAGCATTTCATCTGTTGTTACCTGCTGTTTTGTGTAATTAAGTATTATTGATATTTTTTAAATATTGTTTTATTTCATTCCTTGAAATTCTTTATGAGAATTTTATAGTAAGTTATTTATCCACAACAAACTTTATTTAAAAATAAAAAAGCCGAACATTAGTAGTTCGGCTTAGTTAGTAGCGGGGGCAGGACTTGAACCTACAACCTTCGGGTTATGAGCCCGACGAGCTACCAATTGCTCCACCCCGCGATATAAACGTTGTGATTTTCTCTTGAAAATCTATATAAAATGTTAAGAACAAACTCAATTTTTAAGACCTAAAATATAGTAGTAATAATGGAAAATGTCAAGCCTAAACTCAAACCGGTTCATCCGTCAG
>CAZMZM010000056.1:0-9481 GCA_964570865.1 uncultured Melioribacter sp. | reverse complement strand
ATCCGTCAGGAGCCGGATTTCCGTTTCTCAATTGCTTTTTTATTTGCTTTCCAACATCACAACAGGAAGAATCATTTCCTCCATCGATATACCGCCATGCTGGAACGTATCTTTGTAATGACTCAAATATTTATGATAATCAGTCGGATAAACAAAATAGTAGTCTTCTTTCGCAATTATGTAGCTGGTAGTTACACCGAGAGCAGGCAGCTTAAAATCTTCGGGATTTTTCATATACATCGCATGTTTATCATCAACTTTAAGATTTCTTCCATACTTGAATCTTAGATTTTTTGCCGCTTCTTTATCGCCCAGCACTTTTGCTCCGCGCATGGATCTTATACTTCCGTGATCAGTGGTTAGAATAATTTTTGCATTTTTCATATTTGAAATAGTCTTAAGAATTGAAAGCAAAGATGAGTGTTTGAACCAACTTTCCGTCAGCGAACGAAATGCCGGTTCGTCCGGAGCAATTTCTTTAAGCAAGTCTGAATCGGAACGACCGTGAACGACCATATCAAGAAAGTTAATAACAACCGCCATAAAATGTGTTTTACGATGCGAACTTACATTCTGAGCAAAAGATCTTCCTACAGCGGGATCGATTATCTTAAGATATTTTAAGTCATTTTTTAAGCGAATGTTATTCCTTTTCAGAAGAAGCTCAAGCAAATCTTTCTCATATCTGTTTAACTGATTTTCATTTTCCCCCTTATTTATCCAAAGCCGAGGATATTTTTTTTCAATCTCCGAAGGAAATAACCCGCTGAAGAGTGCATTTCGCGAGTAAGGCGTAGCTGTCGGAAGCATCGAATAATAGTAATCTTTTGTAATGGTAAAATATTCTTTCAAATATTTCTCGATTACCAGCCATTGATCAAGACGCATACAATCAAGCACAAAATAAAATACCGGACCTTCGGCATCTTCAATTTCGGGAAGTACATATTTTTCAGCTATATCCGGACTAAGTGACGGACCGTCAATATTGCCGTTAACCCAATCAAAGTAATTGCGTTCAACATATTTCCCAAACTCCTTATCCGCTTCCCTAATCTGCTCGTAAAGAGTTTGTCGTAGTCCAATGTCAGGATGTTCGTCGAGTTCCAAATCCCAGTTTACCAACCGCGTATAAATATCAATCCAATCTTTATAATTATTCTCTCCCATTAAGCGAACTGCAATTTTACTGAACTCCTGCATATAATCTTTTGTAATATGTTCGCTCGAGATCTTTTTTTTATCAAGTATTTTTTTACATACAAGCAGCATTTGAGACGGTACAACCGGTTTGATAAGATAATCATCTATCTTACTTCCTATTGCTTCGTTCATCAAACTCTCTTCTTCATTTTTGGTTACCATAACAACAGGTATATTCGAGTTTATTTCCTTAATGGCGGCTAAGGTTTCCAAACCTCCCATACCTGGCATCATTTCATCAAGAAAAATAATTGAGTACTCTTTTTCTCTAACTTTATAGAGCGCATCTTCACCGTTAGTTACCGTATCAACATCATAACCTTTTTCCGTTAGGAAAATTACGTGAGACCTTAAAAGTTCTATTTCGTCATCAACCCAAAGTATTGATTGGTTTTCCATTATGTTTCTCCTTTATTGAATCGTAATGTGAACGTCCAAACCTGCTTCGTTGCGCTTGGTCGGAGGTATTACGGAAGCGCCTTCCGGCGTAACTGTGGAACGCTTATAGAACAAAGCCAAAGTAATTCTGGAACTCATCATATATTTTACGCGGGGTTCCAGTGTAACTCTTGTTGTTCCGTCCTGCGGCAATCCGTTTTCGTCAAAACTATCCATGTTGTAGATAATTGTTGCCGTTCTGCTGTTAGTATAAGAAAATGAAAATTCAATATCATTTTTTAGATTAAATCCGAAAATCGGTAAATCGAATCCGGATTTCGAGAAGGAAATCGAAACGGAAATATCTCTCGAAATACCTTCGGTAACGCTTCGTGTGGAAACTCCCAAATTGTAATTTGTCTTAGTTCCGTACTTTGCCGAGCCTCTGAAATTACCTCCAAGCAATTTATTGAAGGTAAAATCAAGCCCGATTAACGGTTGAAAAGCGTAAGAAATTTTCTGAGTCTGAACAATTTTTTTTCCATCCGGATTGATTGTCCATCCTTCGCTGTAATCGGATGTATAGCTGTGATTAAATGAAATACGGTTGGCAATCCCTTTTAGGAAAGATAGTTTTTCCAATCCGCTCCAACTTAACTTCCAATTTGCACGCGGCAAGTAATTGGCAAATTGTCCCAGTACCGGAATTTTACTCAGCATAGGGAAAGTTTCCAATCCTGTAACAAAAGCATCGGATAAACTCTGCCCCGGGTCCAGAGACGAGGGATCGTAATTATCGTGTATAGCGGTTATTCCGGAACCGAATAATTTAATTGGAATCGTCAAAAAGCTTCTATTTGTTTTACCCGTAATATTAGGATTGCTAATTGTAATATTTCCGTTATCATCCGTAGTTACAGTATATGAACGATTTTCGCCCCAATTTACTTTCCAGTTTATATCAAGATTGGCTCCTTCCCAAAGCGGACGTTGAGTTCCGAATGTAAAGGAATTGTTCTGTGATAATCGGTCCGAAAGCTGTGCATTCGGTGCACGCGGTCCGGCATCGTTTGATAATCCTAACATAAACAAGCGGGAAGGACCGTTGTTATCGGAGTTTCGACCCCAGAAATTCGTAAATCCCGTACCTTGACTTAAAAGACCTGAGCTGGCAGTATTATTCTTCTGACTGAAATTAAACCTGAATTGGTCATAATCAAACAAAGCCCAATGGACTACATCACGCATTAAATACAGACTTTTAATTATACTTGACGGTTTTCCGTCATCGGTTTCTTCGCTTTTTATTTCTTCCGGATTTTTTGGAGAGACGTTCGATTCTTCGGCAATATTGTCGGTTTGATTTGAGCCGTTTCCAAATTCTTCTTCCAGATTTCTTTTTCGACCTCTGTTGCTGCGATGATGCGTGTGAGACGGGGTCTCTTTTTTACGGACATTTTTTTTATTTTTATGATTTTTATTTTTACTCTTACTCTTTGTCGAAACTTTCGGGAAAAGCGGCTGAGTTAACGCTTTCCATTTTAAGTTCAAACTGGCGGTAATATTGCTTCCAAATCCGGCGCTGCGGCCAAGCTCTTCCTGACGAAAATCATTTTTCCAACTGTATGATACATTATAACCGCCGCTGATTGTAAAAAACTTATCCAACTTCCAAAGAGAGGGTAATTTCGGTTTAAGTTTTATGGAAAAGGATTGCTGATAATTATTTGTTTTACCGAAATATTCTCCGTGTAAAACATCATTCCATACTTCCGCTTCAGATCTCGGAAGTCCGTTAGTGTCAAAAAGAAGATAGTTCAACGAAGATGTAAGGTTTAACTTATAAGATAAAGACAAATTCAGCAAACTTCCTTCAGTAACATTCCAATTCATATTGGCAGTTCTCGCGGCAACAAAATCCTGAGAAATTTGAGACTCACTCTGTGTCGAACGGGATAAGTTATAATTATATTTTCGGTTCACGGAAAGGCTTGTTGAAAATGAGTTTGGCGCAAATCTGAATTTAGCATTTTTATAATTACCAAAGAATCCGAAGATAGAACCAATCAGAGGAATATCGCTATACTTAATATATAAATCCCTGCCGAGATTCACAGAATAATTTCCGGAACCTTTCCATTGCCACATCTCGTTTTTCGCAACAGTGGGACTACGAGAAAAAGCGCGGCTAAAATTAAAATTAAATACCAACGCGTTAAAAGTGTCTTGAATCCACCATGCTCTACTCGGTATTCTTAACTTAATGTTTGAAAGAGTAATTGCATCGCTCATTGAAAGACTTTGAACTTCCGCAATTAAATCCTTTGCAGCTTGATCTGCGTCTTCGGCAGTTCCCCCTTCATTAATTACTTTCCGTTTAATCTGCGCAACCGCTTTATTTACGGAAATATCCGAAGCAGGCATAAACAACGGATTAGTTGTCGATTCCGTCCTTTGGTAGTTTAACGACAGATTACTTCCCTCGGTGTTAAAAGGAAGTATTTTCAGCAAATTCAAATCAACCGACATTCCCCAGCTGTTGTTATCGTTTCTTGTTCCGAATCGGTCCTGAATTTTATGGAAATACGGATCCTGCCGTCGTACGTTTCCGTTTATTGTAATGAAATCGGCTAATCTTAATGAAGAAGATGCAGTATAAGCCCAACCGGGCGTATTATCAGCGCCAAGTATTCTTAGCTCGTTAACCCAAATAGTTCCCGAGGTTGAAACCGGAGGCCCAACTGATTCAGGGTTTTCAACACGGACAAGGAAGAAATTAATCTTTGTTAACGACGGAGAACCTTTTACCCCATAAAAATCTTCCGGTTTTCCGGGAACCTGCTGACGAAAAACGGCGGTATCGAGTGTGCGTGCTTCCTTCAATGCAGGCAAATCTTTCAGATTGATAGAAACCGTCTGCCAACCCGATTTTAGCGGTAAAGAATACTCGTAGAAGTTAGTCGTATCTTCTCCAAAACGGAAATAGATACGTGTATTGTAGTTATCGGGAGCTTGGTAATACGAAACACTGTTGTCCTGCTGATTTAAATCTCCGTGGAAAAAAAGTTTCATCTCACGGTAGTTAAAAACATCAATCTTCTGAACCAAGTATTTGATTGCGTCGCGATATGCACCGTTTGGTAAATCCTTAAAAATTAAATTCAACGACTGCTCATTTTTCAAAACGGTCTGATTAGGCTGGCTCCTATCTCTTTCACGAATAACACCGGGAGGTGAATAATATTCAGGATTATCTTCAATGTTGATAGTTGAGACGGTAAGAACTTCATCAGTATCGGTTTGTGAATTTGTTTTTTTCACTTGCTCCCACTGGTTCCCAACAAGATTTATTTCCGTCATTCTCATATAGACTAATGAATCAATGTCCTGGAAGAAAAACCTGATTGTTTCAACAAACGTAAAAGTAGGCGAACCGAAAGTAGTCTTAAAATCTTTAAGCGGAATCTTAAACTGATACCAACCGTTGCTCCCGCCGCCGGCTATATAGGGATTTCTGGAACGAACCGTATCGAGCGGAACAACATATCGAAAGTAATTATCTGCCATATCGAGGTTGAAATTCCGGTTCAAATCTTCGGTATCGGGTGAAATTCCCAAATCCGTTAGTTTGGCATTTCCTTCCGTACCGTTAATTTTTTCGTACTCTCCTTGGTTAGCGTTCAGAGCAAAATTATCATTTGACGGATCGGGATTTGTTGTAGAATTGTATCCCGGTTCTCCCGTGTCGGTAACGCCATCAATACCTGTATCCTCTCCATCATCCAATCGCCCGTTTTTATTCTTATCCTCTGTGTTCAAACGGTTATTCGGGATTACATCTTCATCAATCTGCCCTAAATCGATATAGAGTTTGGCATTGGAAGGCGCATTTTCTATTTTCGCCCAAAATTCCACAAACTCAATTTTTTGATCCACTAAATTATTTGCAGTTGAAGAAATCAGATGTTCAAAACCGCCCCAATTCTTGTAAGTACTGTCACTATTTGGGTCCCAATTTTCATTGTAATTATAATATCCTTTCGAGGCAGGATTATAAACTAAATCGAGAACAATAACATTCTGCTGCTGCGATGAAACTTTCTTTTCAGGCCAAATTTGATTTACCCGCACATCTGTCGGTATTCTGTTAAACCAATAAGCGCGGGCTTTGTAATTCATGAGATTCGGTCTTAAATCTCCACTGTGATAATCCAAACTATCAGGAGGCGAAATATCCTTCCAACCTGAAAACGAAACTCCGATTGGTATCGTTCTACGAGCACCTTCAAAATCATCAAGGTAAGCAATGCTCTCTCCGTTATCTCCGGTTATCGTACTTTTCTTTGTGTTGGGATCAGGATTAATATACGCGAACTCTCCGTTCAGTGAAAAGGCTGATTTTGCACTTGTTGAAATTACGTGATTCAACATATTTGTAACGAAAGGCAAATCAAACTTCGATTGGAAATCTAACCCGTAAATTGAGTTGCTCAATGGTTCCTCGCCTAATCTCACCTTGTCGTTAAGGGATTGCTGCGTAACATTCATAAATGAAAAACCGAGATGAACGTCTTTATTAAATTCATAAATTCCGCGTGCACCAACTAACGTTTTAGATGCAAGTGAAAACAAGTCATTCTGCTCGTAAGTAATTTTTAGGTCGGCTCCCGGTACCAGCGCCGCATCATTCCTAATAATTACCTGCCCGATATTGTAATCTACTTGGTAATCCTTTCCCTCCTGAAGCAAACGCCCGCCGAGAAAGACTTTTACTGAATTTTCCACGACATTAAACCCGATATTAAACGTTGAAGTAGTCGAGGCGGAATATTGTCCCTTCATTAAAAATCTATCCTTTTCAATATCCTGCTTAGCATAAGTTTTTGTCGTGTCGTAAACAGCTTGATATTTTAAACTATCAGGTAAACCCTTAGGAAACTGCTTGCCGAAAGGTTCAAGGACAGGGAAAATTATTTCCCCGGTTGCAGGCAAAATTGTTTTGTTCGGGAAAAAATCAAAATGACCGTCAGGACGTGTACTTGTTCCGTCGGCATCGGTATTATCGAGATTAAAAAGTTGTAATAATCGTTTTCCGTTTAACTCGTTTTTAGGATCACTGCCCGGTACCGAGTAAGTTAAATCGAGATCAAACCCTTCTTTTTTAATATCCATTCCGCCGATGAAATAGATGTTTTTTAACATCAAGTTCCACGCATCAGTGTATGTGCCTCCAGGCATCAGGTTATTCGGTTTAATAAGTTTAAGTAGTATTACTTTCCCGGTATCGCTTGCTATTTGATCTTGAAAATCTCCGTAAAAAATATCATCGTCGGGAGAATTAGTCGGTCCTTCAATTCTGTAAGCAACGGCAACCGCTTCATTTTTTTGGATATTAGTCTTAAAGTTAATAAAACCGGCATATTCGTTGTAAGTATAATCCGAGTTAGGAGTAAGCATTGTAAAACGAACGCCAATTTCATTCCGTCCGTTTACAGTTGTAGTCAGAGTATCTCGATAGGTCGGATCATACGCCTCCCCTTGCTGAATACCGGGTAAATCAATAAAAGCGTTACCTTTTCTTTCTTTCGATATATCGGGCAATCCGGTAGTGGTTTTCCAAACTTCCAACTGTTTGATATGGTAATAATTCTGATTAGAAGAGGGAGTAAAAACAGGTTGTCCGTAATAATTATTGAAAAAATTAAAATCTGCGGAAGTATCTGCGTAAACTTTATCAACGAAAAAATGTTTTTCCGAATAGTCCCAAACATGCACTTCAAAATCCTGCGTCTGCGATCCCCCTTTTACATCAACCTGCTGGATTTCTCCCTTCTTCTGTGAAGCAATGGTTGTAAGTGAAAGAGGACCTAACTGAAACTTAGCTTTAACACCGAATAATGCTTCGCCGCCCGCGGTAAGAGGAGTAGTTTTCATGCTAACGTTACCACCTTCAATACTCTGAATAATTTCGTCGGAGTATCCGGTGTATTTAATCTTCAATGTGTTCTGATATTCGAACGTTCTTTCGGTGTTCCAATCAGCGGAAATATTTAGCTTATCTCCTATTGTGCCGCTAACATTAACCTGAACCTGCTGTTTAAAATCAGGCTCGTTTTTTGTATTTCCCAATAGAGAAGCCGTAAGTCCTTCAGTCGTCTCATTACGCCAAGCACCGTGAATGTCAACAGCACCGTTAATTTTTAAGCTAATCCGAGGCGGGCCAAAAATAGAAAGAAATCCTGCATTAGGAAGAGGAATTGAAATATTTGTAATGCTCGACATCAAATCGCCAAGTTCATCCCCTTTTCCCTTCAGTTTATATTTCCTTGCTTCATTTTCAATCAAATCTTTTCTGTTTTGTGCAAGCTGCATCTGAATATATTGGTCTAAAGGAATAATCAAAGGAGGACGATATTCCTTTCCTGCAAGTAATTCTTTGATAATTACAAATTTTCCGGTCGAATCAATTGAGACGGTTCGCTGTAAAAGTCTGTTGCTTGGCTTGGCAAAAAAACTTGTTTGGTGCGGTTCAGAGAACCGAGTAAATAAGTGCGGCTTTGGCTTGTAACGAAAATATTTAATTCTTGCCGTAGAATCCTTAAATGTAGTGTCCGCTTTAACCGATGATGAATCGGAAACGAGAAGCGAATCGATTTTTGATTTATTTGAATCGGTAGAAACCGTGTTGGTATCGGTAAACATTAATACGGGTGACAATTCACTTAGGTAAGGAATTGAAGCGTTCGTAACATCAACAGGATTTTCGGCAAAATTTGTTGTTTCAAAAAAAATAAAAAACCCCGTAAGAGATAAAATTACGGGAGTAATCCTAATTCCGTTAAAAATTCCGAATATAAAATTTAATCTGTTTTTCAAGCGTGCAAAACTAGTTGTTCATAAATTGTAAAAATAAAATTCGATATACCTCCTTTTCTATTTGTTGTTGGGCAAAACTATTGTTTTTATTAATTAAAATCAATTTTCTTTTTCAATAACCTTTAAATATTTTGACGAATTCGATGGGTCAATCCTTATTAATTTATCAAAAATTGTTTTATCGGGATAATCAGCCAAACTTTCGGCTATTTCACCAGACTTAGCATTAAAAAATACGGTGAGAACCACATTCCTGGTAATATTGATAACTTTGTTAGAATATAAATCTTCAATCAACTTGGCAATATTTTTTTGCCCGATAGGTTTGTATTTTGCCCCGCTGTAAAGTAAATCGAGACCGTTATAGTGATAATTAAAAAAGTCTTTTCTAAATTGCTGTAGCTTGGAATCAAGTAAATCATTTACGTAAACTCTTCGATTATAAGCCGAACTCTGCACATCCCACCCTTTTGCGTTTTTCGACGAAGAACCAAGCACTCCGATTTCAATTGCCTTTGAAAAATACGGAGAGCCGCCGTAGGGATCATATGAATCCGCATCAACGCCAATGATAACCAACGCATAAAAATCAAGAAAACTTTTAAGACCGTTAAATGTGTTAAGATCTAAATTCATTGATTGTCCCGATTCATAGGAGAACGACCATTTATTATCCATTATGTTTAACATTAATGAACTTTTTCGGGCATTAAGAATAGGCCGAGTACTTGTGATAACCGCTTGAGCAGTGTAGTTAACTTCACCGGAACCGGAAAGGAAAAAGATATTGAACGTACAATCTATCTTATCGCCCTGCCAGTTTTGATCTGCATATTTATTGTTGTTTAAGTAATCTTGAACCGTTTGGCCAAAATCATTCAGTTTATCTTTGTACTTCGAAGGAAGTTGCTCAACATTAACGGATACCGTTGCATTCAATTCCTGAGCAAAAAATAAATTCGGTAAAATTACTAAAAAAAACAAAAGTTTTTTCATCATCATTCAGTCCTAAAAATTTATATTG
>CAZMZM010000055.1:0-15036 GCA_964570865.1 uncultured Melioribacter sp. | reverse complement strand
TCTTTAAATATGAAAGAGGTAAAATTGTTGCCGTTTTGGATTTTGAAAACGATGCTTACGTTGATGTGGAAGAAATAGAAAAACGTGTAAACGATAAGCTCGGAGATTTACCCGAAGGACATATTCCGTGGAAAAAAATTATCAGAATTAAGGATAGAGACGAAGTTTTAAGAAATTATTTTGCTAATCTAAGTAAAATGGAATCTTTCGGAGCACGTCTAACAAAAGCATATCTTAAAAATTCCCGTGAATTCGGATTAAAATTAGTTGAAATGAATGTTGCTAAAAGTGAGAAAGACGTTAATGATGTAATGCTTACCGGATTTTTCCATGCTTACGGTCCGATTAACGATTATCTTGCTTGGGAGGAGATTTAATTATGAAACAGAAAATATATTTGACAGCCGGTTACAATACAATTTCATTAGGAACAGGTCGTAAGGAGTTTAACCCTAAAAAGGAACGTCCCGATCTTGAACATTATATTAATGAAGCCGGAAATGCCGTCCTTGAAAAAATAGGCGGAGCAGATAATGTAGATGAAGTGGTTATTAGTAATTTTAATGCTTCAGGTTACAATAACCAAGCAAATATTCCCGGTTTTGCTCCCATGATTGACGAAAAGTTGAGATTTAAACCTGCTACGAGAGTAGAGGGAGCATGCGGATCAGGCGGAATTGCAATGGTTACTTCCTTTAAGTTTTTAATGTCGGGATTAAGTGACGTTATTCTAACCCTGGGATTTGAAGTGCAAAATACAATGAAAGCAGTTTACGGAGCGGATGTACTGGCACAAGCAGGTTGGGCTAAAGATAGAAAAGCCGGCCATGCCCATTTTTTCCCCGGTCAATTTAGCGACAGAGCGGGAGTTTATTATCAAAAATATGGCCGTGAATATGCAAGAAAAGGGTTTGCTCGCTGGTATAGAAATGCAATTGAAAATGCAAGATTATGTCCCACTGCTCAAGAATATCATAATACGAATCCAAATTTGGAAAAAACAGCTCTTACTGAACCCAATCCCAAAGTATTTGTCGAAAATCTTAATGTTTACGATTGCTCGAAAGTCTCCGATGCAGCTTCGGGGATTGCGGTATTAACTGAAGATGGTTTAAAAAGATGTGGTATCGATAAAAGTAATGCCATTGAGGTAGTAGGATTCGGCCACGCAGAGGAAGACATTACCAAACCTCCGGTTAATCCCTTAAGATTAACAACAACTGAAGTTGCCGTTAATAAAGCACTTGAAATGGCAGGATTAACAATAGATGATATAGGTACTATTGAAGCGCATGATTGTTTTACTGTAGCCGGTATTCTTGCTGTAGAAACTTTAGGCTTAGCTGAACCCGGAAAAGGTGCAGAGTTTGTTGCCGAAGGAAATACTGCTCGAGATGGAAAAATCCCAATCAACACGACAGGCGGATTAATCGGTTGGGGACATCCGGTTGGTGCAACAGGTGTGCATCAAGCAGTAACTATTTGGGAACAGCTTACAGGAAACGCCGGAGACGCTCAGATTCAATTGAGTAATGAAAGAGCTTACGGAATGACTATCAATATGGGTGGAGACGATAAGTCCGTTGTATGTGTCATTTATAAACAAGCCGAATAAATAAATTATGTAAGTCAGAAATAGCCTTGTAAATATTATGAGGCTATTTTTTTATACATAGCTTGGTCGCATAATATATATTATGTAAACTAAGTATTAATTTGAAATTCCCTATTATATATTTGGTTTGCTTAAAAAGAATTAGAATAAACTTATCTGATTAATAACCGAAAATAATTGTTTTGTTATTAGATTGTCCCGGATAATTTAAGGTACACATATATTAGCAATCCGATAATCAACAAATAAAGCAAGGGCGACTTTTTATGTCGCTTTAACCTGCTTTGACTTCTGAACCCAAGTCTGCGCTTTCTACGTTCAAGTTCTTTTAATTCTTCATCTTTGTCAGGGTCATAGAACTGCGGCTGATAATCAAATGTTTTATGTTTAGGGAGTTTTTTTTTTAAGCATTAGTGAAACCTAAAAAGTTTAAACGTTCTTTCATTATGGATATTTCAATATTTACTGCTTCTTTGGAAAAAATCTCTCCGTCGGCATGAACAATAAAAGGATTTTTGAGATTTATTTTAATATTTTTGCCGGACTTATGAATAAACTCCGGGAGTTTATGAGTTTTATTGACTAAAACCTTAGGTAATTTTCTATAGATTTCCATTGGTGTTAAATGACGAATTACAGTTATATCTAAAATATCGTCATCAATCACGGCATAAGGATTCAAATAAAATCCACCTCCGCTGGTCTTGTTATTCCCTACCGTAATTAATAGTTTTCCTGATGTATCGGAATGAGGTAAGTTGTCAATAAATATTTCAGGTTCAATGGGAGCATACTTCTTTATTGCTTTGAATACAGCCAATATATAAGAAGGAATACCTGAGAGTACTTTGTTCTCCAAATTCAAGTATGCTACAAACGAATCAAAACCTATTCCCAAAGCATTTACAAATCTAAAATCGATTACGTCACCGTTACTTTCGGTAATTTTTACTTTAGATAAGTTAGCTGATTTTTCCTCTAATTTATTTTGAATAAAAGCTGTTAAAATATTATTTGCATTTGCTTTATCATTAATTGCTTTAGCAAAATCATTGCCGCTGCCGAGAGGTAAAATAATTACTTTTGTGTTATTAGAATTTGTCGGTGTTATACCGTTAATTACTTCGGAAAGTGTCCCGTCTCCTCCCATAACAATTAATGTTTTCGCCGATGAAGATATTTTGTTTACTATTTCCGTAGCATGTTTACGATATTCCGAAATATAGATTTTATAGTTTATGCTTTGAGAACGGAGCACACTCTCCAACTTACTTTTAAATTTAAGTGCTTTACCTTTCCCTGCTTTCGGATTAAGAATAACCGCTAAATCATTCATTTTCATTCATTCCCTTATCAAAAAATGCTTTTGCAAATTGTTCGGGAGCAAATGACTGCAAATCATTAATTCCCTCTCCTACGCCTATATATCTAATTGGTATTTTAAGCTCAGCGCAGATTTGAAATACAATTCCTCCTTTTGCAGTTCCATCTAATTTAGTTATTATCAATCCTGTCAAATCGGTATATTTTGCAAATTCTTTTGCTTGTACTAATCCGTTTTGTCCTGTGCTTCCATCAATAACAAGCCAGATTTCATTCGGAGCATAGTCCAATACTTTTTTTAGTACCCGTTTAATCTTCCCTAATTCTTCCATCAAATTATTTTTTGTATGTAATCTTCCGGCAGTATCTATTAACACAACATCTGCTTCCTCTTTTACGGCTTGCTGTAAAGTGTCAAATGCCACCGAAGAAGGATCTGTCCCGTGTTCACTCGAAACAATTTTCACTCCGGCTCTTTCAGCCCAAATATCTAACTGTTCGTTAGCTGCCGCTCTGAATGTATCTGCCGAACCGATGAGCACATTCAAACCGGTTTCTTTGAAATTGTGAGCTAATTTGCCGACTGTTGTTGTTTTCCCAACTCCATTTACACCAACAACAAGAATAACATAAGGTTTATATTTTTCTAGTTCATCCTTAATTATTACTTCATCCTCATATTTTTTCAGAATTTTTCTTAATCGCCTTTCAAGAATATGGTAAATCTTTTCTTCCGACCGGTCTTTTTCAGCCATTAAAGATTCACGAGTTTGCTCGATTATCTCAAGCGAAGTATCAAAACCTATGTCGCTTGTTATCAATATTTCTTCTAACTGATCTAAAATTTCTTCGTCTAACTTAGCCTTACCGGTGACGGTTTCGGCAATTTTGCCAAAAATCTTTTCTCTGGTTTTAGAAAGTCCGTTTTTTAGCTTATTTAAATTAAAGTTTGTACCGAATGCCATTATTTATGCTCCTTAATTTCAATGTATCCTCTGCGTGCATATACAAAAACAGAGATAAAACATAACAATATAGATAAATATTCAACAAAATAATAGAGAACAGGAATAGTAGTTTTAACATTAAGAACAACCAATATAAAAAATAAACCGATTGAGAATACAGTTCCTTTCCCCGTATAATTCGATGGGAGCACAAAACCGATTTTTCTGCTCACGAAAATACCTCCGATAAAAATCAGTAAATCTCTTCCGATTATAATATAAAAGTAGAAAGCCGGAATGTCATTCTGAATAAATAATTGAACAACAATCAAAGCGACTAATATTTTGTCGGCAAAAGGATCAATCACTTTTCCTATTTCCGTAACTTGATTAAGTTTTCTTGCTAAATAACCATCTGAAATGTCGGTTAAATAGACAATAAAAAACAATCCTAAAGTATAATATCTAAATGAATCGTTAACCTGTAAATTCGATATAGTATAATAAATGGGGAAAAATAACAATATTCTCAAAAAAGAAATGAAATTAGAAATTGTGAAAATATCTTTCAGCTTAAATTTTTGCATCAAAAGTTCCTATATCTTACTTTAATCATAGTAGTGTAATGTATTTTAATTAAATATTTTAGCTTATATATAATCGCATTATTTATTGTATGCATTATGTGAATTATTCATCATCGAAATATTCTTTTACGTAAGTATCGTTAATCTTTGTCGGATACTTACCGGAAAAACATGCAGTACAAAAATCATCGGGAGCATGGTTGCTCATTGATTCCAGCATCTCATCAATTGTCATATATTCTAAAGTATCAACTCCAAGATATTCTCTGATTGATTCAATATCAGAGAATTTGTTAGCAATAAGTTCATCTTTTGAGGGAAAATCCATACCGTAATAACACGGATGATAAATTGGAGCGGAAGATATTCGCAGATGTATCGATTTTGGATTAGCTTCTCTGATCAGTTTAACCAATTGCTTACTCGTCGTTCCTCTTACAATCGAATCGTCAATAAGAACGACAGTCTTTCCTTCCAGAACTCCGTCAACCGTGTTGAATTTAATTCTAACCCCTACTTCCCTTTTTGATTGTTGAGGCTGAATAAAAGTTCGTCCTATATAATGGCTTCTTATCAATCCGATTTCCAATTTAGCTTTAATCCCCATTTTTTCAAGATGGTTCTCGTATCCGAGTGCCGTTGTATTAGAACTGTCGGGAACGCTGATAACAATCACTTTTTCGCCGTCAGGGTCTTTAACCGGATGATTTTTAGCCAACATTTTGCCCAGCTTTCTTCTTATTTTATCAACACTGGTCCCGAATATTTTACTATCCGGACGCGAAAAATAGATAAATTCAAAAATGCAATGTTTTGGAGTAAATGCATGCTCCGGGAAGATTTTATATGATTTTAATTTGTTAGTCTCGATTGATTCATTATCGATTACAACAATTTCTCCCGGTTCAACATCTCTTAAATATTCAGCATGATTAATATCAAATGCGCAAGTTTCCGATGCTACCAAAAACCCTCCGTTAAGCTTTCCTATACTCAAAGGTTTAAATCCCAAAGGATCCCGAGCTGCGATAAGTTTGTCGTCAGTTAAAATGGTTAGGGAGTATGCTCCCTTTAATCTTCTGAGAGCATCCCGGATTTGTTCAACTTGGTCATCCTCCTTGGATCTTGCAATTAAATGTAAAACTACTTCGGAATCAGAACTTGTTTGAAAAATAGCACCATCATTCACTAATTCGTCTCTGATTTTCCCGGCATTAGTAATATTGCCATTGTGGGCAAGCGCAAGATGTCCCATTCTGTAATTAACTACAAAAGGCTGTATATTCTTCTTTGAAACGGAAGAACCGGTAGTTGAATATCTATTGTGTCCTATTGAAGCTGTTCCGGTTAGTTTTTCTTCAAAAATTATGGAATCATGAAAAACATCAGATACCAGCCCGAAATCTTTATGGAATGAAAAATGAGTTTTACCACTATCATCTTTTCTTGCCGTAACAATTCCTGCAGATTCTTGTCCTCTATGCTGCAAAGCGTGCAATCCGTAATATGTATCAACGGCAGAATGTGGTTCTCCGAATGCCCCGAATACACCGCAAAACGATTTTGGTTTCTCTGAATTTAGAACAAGATTTATGTTTTTCATTAAGATATTAATTATTTAAATAAGTTAGAAAGTTATTCATTTTTACAGAAGGAATCAATAAAAAGTTATCTTAATAATAGATTCTATTATTAACACCGGAAAAGAAAAACCCTTGCAAGAAGTTGTCTTACAAGGGTTTACTTAGTCGGAACGGCGGGATTTGAACCCGCGACCACTTGACCCCCAGTCAAGTACGCTAACCGGACTGCGCCACGTTCCGAGAACTTTTATAATTTGCTTCGCAAAAGTAACAAAAAATTTTTTACTTCTACAAGGTCTTTTTTCAAAATTTCGATTTCTTCTTCTTTAGATAAATTTAATTTAGGTTGCTTTTTGGGTAATAATTCTCTATTACTTTGCGTTTTAATCGGCTTCTTCTTTTCCTTAATCGGTGCATTTTCTTTTTCCGTTTCCAGAACTTTACGTGCTCCCTCAAAAGTATATTTTTTATCTTTCAGCAGATGTTTGATTGTTAATATTAATTCAATATCCTGGTTAGTATAAATCCTGTTCCCCGCACGATTCTTTGCAGGATTTAGTTGTTTGAATTCGCTTTCCCAATACCTTAAAGTATATTGCTCAAGATTAGTTAAGCGACTAACTTCACTAATAGAATAGTAGAGTTTTTTTAATCCGAAATCTTTCACGTTACCTTAAATTAGTTTAGGTAAAGATAACTAATCTTTGAATTTTAAGCAAATAAATTAGATGAATTTGATTATTTTATTTAAGAGACTCTCTTAACTTGTTAGAAACAAGGTAATTATAGCGATAACCAAATATTATTTTGCGGTAAGTTTTAAGATTAAGTAAACTGCGGCAAAATATCCGAAATAGCCGAATCCGGATAAATAACCGTCAGTAGCCGAAGCGGTTATCGTTTGTTTTCTGAATTCTTCCCTTTTAGCTAAATTAGAGAGATGAACTTCAACCTTAGGTATTTTAACAATTTCCAATGCATCCCGTATTGCGACCGAACTGTGAGCATAACCTCCGGGATTGATTATTACACCTTCGAATTGTTCCTTTTCAACGGATTGGAGCAGATCAACAATTTCACCTTCGTGATTTGATTGAGTAAACTGAAATTCAATTTCCGGAAATTCCGAACTAATTAAACCGTTAATTGTTTCGAGTGAAAACGTGCCATATTGATGGGGATCTCTTTCCCCTAACTTATTAAGGTTAGGCCCGTTAATTACTAATATTTTCATCGGTTTTCATCCATTTCATCAATAAATTCACGTAAACGAGGGGGAAGATAAACTTCGTCAATGCCGAGTTCTTTTAATGCGGCAGAAAGAATCATTACTTTTCGCTGTGTTGTTGAAAGCTTATTTATTACGATAACTCTACTCTCATTCAAAATACAGTATCCGCCTTGAAAATCGCCACGCTCGAACCTGACGCGTGCTCCCATTTCGGCAGCAAGTTTCTTTAACTCGTCCAGGAAAAGTTCAAATTCTTTTTCTTTAATTTTCATAAGTGTAAATAATTTTTAACATAGAATTTAATTATAATAAATTTTACTGATATAATGAAGTTTGCTTCTATAGATTACCGATTAAAGGAGGAGATAATTTCAATTCATAAACCGTTAATGACAAAGGCTCAGATGTGAAACGGTTAATATTTCGGGAACTTAAAAGCCAAAAAATAACCTAAATTATTCTTAGAAAGTTAATCTCGCTTCTTTCTTCTGTAAAATACTCCGAAATTATCTCAATTGATTTTCTCTGCCCCGGCCAAGCTACCAAATTTACAGCATCTTCTCTTTTTACCCAAAGAAATTCAGAATGCTCATCAGAGAGTTCGGGAACAAAGTTTTGCTCCGCCTTAGTTACAAATACGGGAATTAAACAGATTGAATCTGTTTCCGGATTGTAAAACGAATTTATATGCGGGATGCTCCAAAGATTTTTTATCTGCAATCCTGTTTCTTCAATGATTTCTCTAACAGCGGCTTCCGTTGCTTTTTCATCCTTCTCGATATGTCCTGTTACCATCTGCCAAACTCCGGGATATTTCTCATCCTCAGCACGTTTCATGAGAAGGAATTCAATTGTATTCTCAATTTTTCTAATAATATTTATTTCTACCAAACAACTTTCCATTTTCATAATCTTCACCTTTACTATTAAAAATATGCTCTTGCTTCAGCTCGCATTGTGTGAATAAAATTGCTTGCTCCGTATTTTATCCCGGTGTAAGCTAACGTTGATTGTAAATTTCCGCTAATCTTATAATTAACATTTAGTCGTATAGTATAATTTTTGCCGATGCGATTTCCCCGGGTTATTTCCCAAGGAATTTTATAATCTTCCACGTTACTCAGCAATTCCTTACGTTCAGCCTCAAATCGTATTCTTCCTTTTCCAACAAAGGAAAAATCAATCCGAATTAACTGTGAATTAAAGTTAATGTCAGTCGGAACTTTCGGCAAAACATCGGTGGTTTTACCTGCACCAAAATTAAAACCGACTTCGATATTTGAAACCGGACGATATGAAAAATCGGAGTTCAGTTCTTCCGTATTGGAAATGTGTGATTGAGAAAAACCTGCTCCGGAGAGTAGATTATCGTCTGTTAAGTGATATTCAATTTGCCAGCGGATTTCTTTTACAAGCCGGGTTCTTAATCTTAAACTTTTTTCAAGTTTAAAGTTTTTTACTATTCCGCTGCTGTATTGCTTCAAATATCTTTTCTGCAAAAATCTTCCTCGAAGTGAAAAGTCGGGAGAAAACCTGAAGAGATAAATATCTTGCTGAAATTGTTCGCTTCCGTTCATTGTAGTCGAATCGTTCATAAAATAGTTTCTGTTCAAAAAGTATATTTTCTTGGTATCTGCAATTTTACTCTTTTCGTCAACACGGTAAAATGTTTCGCCGCTTATCGGTGCAACAAAAGTTTTCCAGATTGATTTATATTTGAAGAGTTTAGCAAAATCGAATTTTATACGGGAACTAAGCTGCAAATTTATCACAGAAAAAAGTTTATCGGTAGGTATATTTGAAGCGATAAAATTGCCGTCAATATTGGTTTGCCGGAATTCATTTTCGTCGGCAACACCGTTATTATTTATATCACCGAGATAAATGTAATTTCCTGTCCCGACAGGTACCGGCACGAAAATTCTTTGAAGTTTAGCGGATTTTTCAGTTGCGGCATTATATAATAAATCACCTCGAAAAAAATTATTAAAGAAATTAATTCTCGAAATCGAACGGATTAATATGCTCTGATTATCTGTCAATCCGTGTCTTTTCCAGATAGAAGTGTAATTTTTGTTTTGCAGTGCAAGACTTAGATTAGACGAAAAATGTTTAAATCCGCGAAGATTAAAGTTTAACTGATGAATTTGTGATGTTGATTTGTCTGTTAAGATATTGTCGAGAGGTTCGCTCTCCTTTCTTATTTTGTACTTGTAAGTCGCTCTAATTCCTATTATTTCGCTGCTTTCAAAATATGGAGCAACCTCCCAATAATCATGACTTTGATTGATCAATGAATCAGCCGAGTTGAGATAAGAATCCTTTTTATCTCTTTCAAAAGTAAATCCGGCTTTGAATTTCCATAACTTGTAAAACGCGTCTCCTTTCTGATCGAGAAACGTATCGCTTCCGTAAACGGTGTTGGAAGAGACAAAATTATTAGTAAAATTTAGCTGATATTTGTGAATATCTCCTACCGATAAACCGTAATAATACCTGTTTGATGTGAAATTGTCGGAGTATTTCAATAATCCGTAATTTCCAAAGAGTGAAATATAGTGATTCGGATTGAATTTAAAGCCGACTTCCCTTTTTGTTTGGTTACCGCCGGCTTCAGTGGTAATATTATAATTTCTATTAAATTCAACATTATCCACACGTTCCAAAGGTGAGAATTTATCTTGAATAAACCTGTCCGAATAAGAAAGTTGAAATTTACCGAAATCGTAACCGAACAAAGATGTTTTATTCCGTTTTATATTTATTGCAAAATTACGTGCATATCCATTGATCGAAGATTTGGAATCGGATGAAAATTTGTTTTTATCAAACATGCTCCCGGCTATTTCTCCGTTAAAATTAATCCAATTTTTCGGAGAATAATTAAAATTAAAATCTGCGAGTTGTTTTTTTTGAGGAAGAGGCAAAAATTTAACAGGAAGGTACCCACCTTTTTCTCTTCCTACAAACTTATATTCGGCCAATGAAACCATTGAGTAATCTCCTTTGTTTTCGCCTACATACGAAAAAGTAACAAAATAAATTGCATTGGGATTCCCCGGTTCGTAAACGTAATAGGAATAATCATTCCCTGAAATCATTGTATCAATTTTAGCATAAACTCCGTTGCGTGCTCCGGTAGAATCGGTCGGCGCTAATTTCACCCCGGATATGACGGCTTTAAGCGGGTTACCTCCGGCATTTGAGAGAATCCGCTTTTCTTCATCCGTAAAAGTAAAATCAACGGGATTTTTCTCGTCGTCGTTCTCATTAAAATATGAAGCGCTTATTTGCAATTTATCATTTAACAAATTTGCCGAACCGCCCGCCGCCCAAAATGTGCGTTCAAATTTTCTATCTGTATATTGAAACTCAATATAAATACGGCTGGCACCGGTAATTAATCTTTGAGCTTTAAATACAACCGTGCCGTTTGAGTAATCGATTGTATAATCATTGCTCTCGCCTCGTCTCATTTTTATTCCGTCAACGTAAACAATCTCTGTTCCCGCAATAACAATAATATCCCGCTCATTATTAATTCCATATAAGCGATACGGACCCTGTACTCCGTCTATTCCGTTAAACTTATTTGAAGTAAATTTACCGCGCTGTGAAGCAAAAGCCGAAAAACCGTTATATTTTTCCGTATGAATTTCCGCTTGAAGTCCTTGTAACTTTCTGTTTACCGATGAAAACATTCCCGATTTCTTGTTCAAATAATAATCTCCGAATGTAGCTGTCCCCAGCTTATGGCGCATCTCGATAAATACTTTATCCACTTCGTTCAGCCGCTCGGTAACTCCCTCAGGCTGTATCGGAGTGTTTTGGTCGGATAATGCGGCTACCAGCTCAATATCCTTTGTGAGCTTCCCTGAAAGCTCCAGACGCAATCCGCTGTTTAGCTTTGTTCCGCTGTTTGTTCCAATTGTAATACCTCGCAATATGGTTCCGCTTTTCCGTAATCCTTTTCCAAAAATTGACTCGGAACTGAGATTAATATTCTCTTTTGCAGCCTCTCTGATTTTTTGCTTGAACTTATCGTCCCAGCGCGTTACCAACTTATTTTTCCGATATGTTCTTCGTATCGGAAGCGGTAAATATTTGTACGTAACAAATAGAGAATCAAAGAGATGACAATCTACATCACGAGATAATACTATTGAGTTTGAATCAGGGATAAACTTAAAATCGGAATTAGAGAGAAATATGGAATTTAATTCGATTTTGATAGTTTGCGGAAATACGGCAGGTTGCGTAAGTTGGTACGAATTATCGAGCGAAATACGAAAAGTGTCAACAATAGTTTTCGTATTGGAAAAATCTTGCCCCCGAACTATGCTGATGAGAGCCAGATAAATAATGCTGAGTGACAATATTTTTTTTATTAACGGCAAACAATCGAAGTAAAATTATTATTTAAGATTTATCTTTAAATGAAAGGGTCATTGCAACTCCTTCAAATCCAAAATTTTCCCGTATTTTTCTCTCTAAAAATCGTTTGTACGAATCGTGAATATGTTTTGGGTAATTACAGAAAAAGATAAAAATCGGGTAATGCTGTCCACCTTGAGTAATATATTTAATCTTTATTTCTCTTCCTGTCGGTGTTGCCGGCGGAGGATTTTTCTGAATTTCAGGCAAAAGCACATCGTTTAATTTGGAAGTGGGAATCTTTTTACCACGTTCGGCATAGACTTTTTTAGCTAAGTCAATAACCTTAAAAATTCTTTGTTTGGTAAGAGCAGAGATAAAGATAATTGGCACGTAATAAACCGAACCGAGTGTTTGGATTATTTCATCGGCATACTCTTTAGCCGTATTCGTCTCTTTTTCGATTAAGTCCCATTTGTTAACGGCAATAATTAAACCTTTTCTTCGTCTAATTGCTTCTTGAACAATTTTCTGATCCTGTTTTTCAACTCCGGTTTCCGCATCAATCACCAGAATAGCAACATCGCTATCCATTAATGCTCGAAATGTTCGTACATTTGAATAAAATTCAATGTTTTCCTGTACTTTCGATTTTTTCCGCAATCCTGCCGTATCTACGAGAACAATTTCTTCTCCGTAATATTTAAGAACAGAGTCGATTGAATCGCGTGTTGTTCCGGGAATGTTGGTTACAATAGTTCTGTCGTATCCCAAAAGAGCATTTGTTAATGAGGATTTTCCAACGTTCGGCTTTCCGATAATGGAGATTCTAAGACGGTTGTCATCAATCTCTTCGTCATTCTCTATTTCAAGGGATTTTACCACTTCGTCCAGTAAATCGCCGAGATTTCGCCCGTTTAATGCCGATATGTCAAACACTTCTTTTATTCCCAAAGTGTAAAATTCTGCAATGTGCATCGATTGTTGGGGTGTATCCAATTTATTAACCAAGAGAAAAACCGGTTTTTTGGAAGTGCGTAAAATTCGGGCAACTTCCGCATCGTATGGATTTACTCCGTGACGACCATCGGCAACAAACATAATTGCGTCGGCTTCTTCAATTGCAAATTCAACTTGCTCGCGAATTGCTTTTTCAAACAAATCATCACTCTCGGGAACATATCCGCCCGTATCCATTAAACGAAATATTTTACCGTTCCACTCAACTTCACCGTAAAGTCTGTCGCGTGTTACTCCGCTTAAATCATCAACAATTGCATCATCGCTTTTTGTTAAACGGTTAAATAAAGTTGATTTGCCGACATTTGGTCGTCCTACTATTAAAACTAATGGTGTACTCATTTTTAGAACCTATATGTAAAATTTACTTGCGGGTAATATACAACATTAAAACCGCTGTTAAAACTGTTCATAGCCATTCTGACTTTTATTTTTTTGTTAATTTTATGTGAACTCCAAGCAGCTTCAGCGGCACTGATTATATGATTTGTTAACATAGTAACATATCCCCATTTGGCGACATCATATAGATCGTTTGCCTCTCCGCGCTGGTGTGAATAATAAATAAAATGAGCTGTAACCGGATCTCCGTAATGATAAGGAGTATTTTCATCACCAAAATCATCCCAGCCTACGTTAAACTGAGTGTATTTGCCAATCATTTCATAATATTGCTGATCACCGTACGGAGCTAATTGGTGCGAGTAATAACTTCCGATTGCCAATTCAAGTCTGTTTAACTCGTACCAGTTTACCGTACCATTATTGTTAAATAAATTATATTGTGTCGGATCAACATTCGAGTTTATTTCCGTTGCATGAACTTGAGTCCACTTGGCATATCTTGTAACCGCCCAATGATCGTTTGCATACGATTCGAAAAAAGCGGTTTGGTCATCACCTTTTTTATTATAAATAATTGCGGTTGTAATTGCCGCAATTTCAACAAGCGCAAAAATTGCCGACTTCCAATATTGCTGATTGTAAAATTGCCCGGCTCCGGGAATTACTCCGGAGTACAGAGCTGCCAATCCCGGTTTTTTCTTCTGCATAACAACGCTATTTTGCAGCGAATCTGAATGCGTAATAGTTGAAGCAAACGAAAGATGAATATCTTGATTTAAGTTTTCAGTCATCTCGGATTTACCTTGTGCAAAAACTCCGGACGATAAAATCAGAATTATGAGAATCAGTTTTTTCATAAAAAGCCTCTTACAAATCAAAGTCAAATAAAACACCTAAATAGAAGCGCCATTCCTTTCCGGTTGAAATTTTATGTCCGCGAATTTCGGAATCAAACTTATCTAACGAGTATGAACCGTTAACAAAAACAGCTGTCGGAAAGATATAAAACGAGATAAGTTTAACTCTTAGTTCTGCTCCTAAATCTTTCTTAAAATCAGTCAGTTTCGGATAACCAACGTCCCAAGTGTTCCCGTAATCGCCATAGAAAGAAAAGTAGATTTTATCCAAATACCAAGGTCCGAATCTTGTGTCAATGTTACGGGCAAGTGGGAAGCGGTAAGTGGCGTTAATCCAAATAATTTCGTTTCCGCTAAGCGAATAGAAAGGATAACCTTTCATGCCCGGCAATCCGCCAAGATAAAAATTAAAGAAATCGGGTTGCTTGGGTCCAAAGATTGTACCGTAACGAAGGCGGAAATCGAGAGCGTGGGAATTGAACAAGGAGAAGTTTTCTTTCCAATTCAATTCCAAACGGGGAAAATCGTAATTGCCGTAAACAGGTTGCAGAGTTCCTCCCTCGACTTCGTACTTCCCTTCATTATTGTAACGATTATACTCATACTCAAGTTTAAGATTTATTGAGCGACCGATTTTGTTAATGCTTCTGTCTCTGTTCGAAGCCCAATCTACATGCGAAAAAGTAACGGCAAATTTGTGCCCGATTAAATAGGTATCGTTGGTAGTAGGATAAAGATAAGTTGTATTCGGGAAGATAAAACTTCCGATTGTCGCCGAGTATCTGCTGAAGACATAACGAAGTTCTAAATTTGTGTTTCGCGAAAATAATCTATGCCGTGCCGATGCGTCAAACTCAAGCAAACTGTATGTTACGTCAATCGGGATAGTGTAATCGGCATTAAATGCTTGAGTTGAATCAACTCCAAAGAAAACATCCGTATTAGCTTTTCGGCTTATGTTATAAAGCTCAAAACTTAATTCCGGTTTTAATCCTACGTTGTAAATGCCCGGAATTTTATCCCTGTAATTGAACATTAAAAAGAGATCTCGTTCCATTCTTGCATTGATCCCGCCACCGGCAAATATATCAAATCTATCGAGATAATCCGAAGAACTAACGTAAGCTCCGACTTTTAATTTCTCAAAGTCATTG
>CAZMZM010000054.1:0-15522 GCA_964570865.1 uncultured Melioribacter sp. | reverse complement strand
TTAAAATGATTTCTCGAACAGCAAATTTATTTACTTCTAAGATTCCCTTTGTCTTAAAATTTCGTAGAGTAATATTCCTGTTGAAACGGAAACATTAAGAGATTGAAGATTTCCTTTCATCGGTATCTTTACTAAAATGTCGCAAAGATCCGCAGTAAGTTTACGAATCCCTTTTTCCTCATTTCCCATAACAAGGGCGACGGGCATTTTATAATCTGTTTCAGTGTAGCTTTGCTTGGCTTTTAATGATGTTCCGATGACCCAGAATCCGTTTCCTTTAAGAAGTTCAATAGCATTGCGTAAGTTATTTACTTTTGCAATCCTAATGTGGGAGAGTGCGCCGGCGGAAGTTTTTTCGACTGTCTCGTTCAAAGGAGCGCTGTTATTAGCCGTAACAATTACGCCTTCAACTCCGGCCGTTTCAGCCGTTCGTAAAATAGCTCCGAGATTATGAGTATCCTGAACCGTATCCAATATTAATAACAACGGATATTTGCTCGGTTTGGAAATGTCAATCAGTTCTTCAACTTCGTAAAAATGATAATCGATAGTAATTGCAACAACGCCCTGAGTATTGCCCCCTTTTTCATATTTCTTAAATTTTTGAGGAGGCATTTGTGTAAACTTAATTCCGTGCTTCTTGGCAGCAATTCTAATTTTATCAATTGCCGCATTTCTTTGTCCGAACGAAACTATTACTTGATCTATTTCACGCCCTGAATTAATGGCTTCAAGTACAGGCTTACGCCCAACGATTAATTTCATTCTTCCTCAGCAGAAGAAAGTTTATCGAGAATATCTTCAAGCGAGTTAAGATTGTAAGTAGTTTGCTCGCCGTTCTCCATATTTTTCAATACTATTTCGTGATTTGCGTATTCCTCGCCACCGACAAATAAAACAAATCGTGCGTTCAATTTATTAGCTTCACGCATTTGGGCTTTAACACTGCGCCCGAGGAGATCTAATTCCGTTGTTACACCGGCACCCCTAAAATAAAGGGCAAGATTGTAAACATCGCGCTTGTAAGCTTTATCTACAGTTACGATATAAAGCGGAGTAACATAATCGTCCAATTCGAGCAAACCTTCGTTTTTGCAAGCAAGTAAAATCCGTTCAATACCGGCTGCAAATCCAACCGCGGGGATATCAACACCGCCAAGCTGTTTTGCCAGCAAGTTGTAACGTCCGCCTCCGCACAAAGCGCTTTGTGCCCCTACACTTGTACTTACTATTTCAAAAGTTGTATTAGTGTAATAATCTAATCCGCGAACCAATTTGGGATCAACATCATATTCAATATGAGCATCATCCAACAAATTACGGACTTCCTCAAAATGATCAACATCTTCGTTCGACAAGTAATCCAAAATTACAGGAGCGTTTTTCATTATCTCAATATCATTTTCGGCTTTGCTGTCAAAAATTCTAAGAATGTTGGTTTCATATCTTCTTCGGCTCTCTTCGGACAAATCATTAAGCCTATCGGCAAGATACTCCCGCAAAACGGTTTTATATTTTTCTCTTGATTCCGGCACGCCGAGAGAATTTATTTTAACGGAATAATTGGTTAAACCTAACATCTGCAGAATTATGTAAGGAATTAAAATCATTTCCGCATCGAGATAGGGATTATCGCTTCCAAGCGCTTCGGCTCCGAATTGATGAAACTGACGAAGTCTTCCTGCCTGCGGACGCTCCTGACGAAACATCGGAGAAATGTAAAAGAGTTTATTAAGCGGTTTTGATTTATGCATCGAATGCTCAAGCACGGCACGTACAACGGATGCCGTCATTTCCGGTTTCAACGTTACGCTGTTTCGGCTTCTATCGGTAAAAGTGTACATCTCTTTGCCGACAATATCGGTGCTTTCCCCAATACCGCGTGAAAAAAGTTGTGTAAGTTCAAAAATCGGAGTTCTGATTTCATCGTAGTTAAAGTTGCTGAATACTTCGTAAACAATATCTTCAAGAAATTGCCATTTATCTATTTCGGGCGGGAATATATCTTTAGTGCCTTTGATTGCTTTTATCATAAATCCTCAAGAAAAATATTTGTTTTCTTCTTCGCTAAGTAAGTTAATTATCTCTTCCTTGCTTGACGCTTCGATTAGTTTCATACGAAAATCATCGTTGTTCATCAATCTGGAGATGCGGCTTAACATTTTAATATGTTCACTGACCATGGTTTCTTTTCCTATCAACAAAAAAATTAGATTAACCGGCTGTCCGTCGTGCGCATCAAAATCTATCGGTTCGGCAAGCTTAGCAAATACAACAACAAAACCATTTGCCGCGCTTGTTTTAGTATGGGGAATAGCAAATCCGTTGCCCACACCGGTTGACATTATTTCCTCGCGTTCTAAAACCGATTTTTTTACAGCGTTAATATCCTTAATAAAAGGGTCGCCCGCCAATGAATCAACCATTTGTTTGATTGCATCTTCCTTATTTGTAAACTTTACATTAAAAAGTATTTTGTCTTCGTTCAATAATTCCGAAAGCTTCATTATTCTGCCTAAAATTAATAAAATATCTATGCTAACTTAATCAAAATTAGATGAATTTTGAAGTGGGAACAAAAAGAAACATAATAAAATTTTTATCATAATACTTGCCTAACTTCTTCATTACAATTATGTTTCAATATTGTTTTGAAATTACTCAGAGGAAAAAATGGACATTCAAGGAAAAACAGTTTTAGTATTAGGCGGATGGGGATTGGTAGGAAATGCAATTATCCGCAAAATGATTACAAAGCACCCCAAACAAATAATTGTTACTTCTCTTCGCGAATCGGAAGCTAAGGAAGCATGCGAAAATTTACAAAAAGAAAACCCTTCTTTACCTGACGGATATTTCGTTCCGTGGTGGGGAAATATTTTTGTGCGCGATTCTTTTAAAGACACCGACAGAAATGAATTGCTGAATAATGCCGAGAAGCGTGCTACTTTACTCCACGATATTTTAGACGAGTTGGACGATGAAATATTGAAAGAGAGCGCTTTGTACAAACTGATTAATAAATACAAACCTGAAATATTGATTGATGCAATAAATTCCGCAACCGGAATTGCATATCAGGATGTTTACACAAGCTACAGAGAGATTAAATCGCTCTTTGCAAAAAATCCCGAAAAAGAAGTTGTGATGAAGGCAACCGAGCAACTCCTTTGTACGCTTTACATTCCGCAGTTAATCCGCCACATACAGGTTCTGTACAATGCGATGCTGGAATCGGGAACTAAAGCTTACGTAAAAATAGGGACAAGCGGTACCGGCGGTATGGGACTTAACATTCCATATACACACAGTGAGGAAAGGCCTTCACGCGTTTTGCTCAGTAAATCTTCTGTTGCCGGAGCACACACTTTACTCCTCTTTTTAATGGGTAGAACTCCAGAAGCCCCGATAATTAAAGAGATTAAGCCGACAGCGGCGATTGCATGGAAACAAATCGGCTACGGCGAAATAAAAAAACGAGGCAAAGCAATTGAAATAGTTGATGTTCCGTTTGACTCGCCTTTTAAATTAGATGAGAAATTAGAATTGAAAATAGGAGAGAAATTTCCGAAGACAGGTGAAAAACTAAAATCTGTATTTATTGATACCGGTGAAAACGGTACTTTTTCTCGCGGAGAGTTTGAAGCGATTACTTCGCAAGGACAGATGGAATATGTAACTCCTCAAGAAATTGCAGACGACGTTATTTACGAAATTCAAGGTGGAAATACCGGACACGATATAATTAACGCCCTTGATAACGCTACGTTGGAACCCTCTTACCGCGCCGGCTTTATGCAGCATGCCGCCGTTGAAAAACTTGAAGAACTCGAGAAAATTCACAATGTTGATAGTGTCGCTTTCGAACTGTTGGGTCCTCCGAGATTATCAAAATTGCTTCATGAAATTCATTTGATTAAATTAGTAAAGAATGAAATGAAATCAGTTGTTGAAGCGGATACAAAAGAGCTTTCGGATAAAATGGTTGAAATTATCAGGTCAAACGATGAATTAAGAAATCAAATATTATCTATAGGAATACCGATATTACTTCCGGACGGAAAAAGTTTATTGAGGGGTAATGAAATTAAAATTCCTCCTTTCCGCGGCGAAAACGAATTGGAAATTACTAAAGAAAATATTGAACTTTGGACTAAAGACGGATGGATTGATTTACGGATTAGCAATGTTGAAAGATGGCAAAAAAGAATTAAGGATATTATGGACGAAGCTAATTCAATTGCCCCTGACGACACAAGTTCAATGTATGTGAGAAACAAAAAATATTGGAATAACTTTGAAGAAATCGATTTGGGTAAAGTAGTAAGCTGGCTTTTTATTACTGAAGAACATGGTCAGAGGATGAAAGATTAGTCAGAAATAATTAGCTTAAAAAGAATTAGAAGAAAGCCGGAAATTAGTTCCGGCTTTCTTTTAAAAGTTAGGTTCAAATTCTTTCCCGCTGTGGAATTTACAAATAATATCCGCTACTTCATCAGGGTCATCTGTTAAAGAAAACAAGTTTAAGTCTTCAGTATTAATATAATTTTGGGCAAGTGCAGTATTCTTAATCCAATCGATTAATCCGCCCCAATACTCCGTTCCCATTAATACTACCGGTGATAATTTTGTTTTACCGGTTTGAATCAAAGTAAGTACTTCGGAAAACTCGTCAATTGTTCCAAACCCTCCCGGCATTATCACGAATCCTTGGGCATATTTAGTTAACAATACTTTTCGTACGAAAAAATATCTAAGCTGTAATAATTTATCTTTGTCAATAAATTCGTTTGAGGAAGTTTCAAACGGAAGGTGAATATTTATGCCCGCCGAACTTCCACCGCACTCCGAAGCGCCTTTATTTGCAGCTTCCATTATTCCCGGTCCCCCGCCGGTAGCAATTCCGAAACCTTTTTCAGCTAAAGTTCTAGCTGTTGCTTCAGCTAATTTATAATACTTACTTTCTTTTGGTGTACGCGCCGAACCAAAAATTACAATGCTTGGTTGCAAGTTGGAAAGGACTTCAAATCCTTCAACAAACTCAGACATAATTTTAAAAATGCGCCAAACATCTTCGTGCGGAGCTTTTAACTTTTTTCCTTTTACAATATCTGTTTTTTCATTACAAGGCATAAACATTTCCTTTTTTTCTTTCCAATATAATAAAGGATAATTTTTTTCAAGCAAAAAAAATTCCGGCGTTAAAAAAAACGCCGGAAAAACAAGGCAGAAACAAGGGATATTATTGATGTTTTCTGCCTAACAGCTCATTGTCGAATAAAAACTTTATCTATAAAATTCTAATGGTGTATTTTCGATCTCAATAGTACTTTTCATTTTTGTTTTCTTTCGCTTTTTTACTTCCTCTTTATTTACAACAGAATATCTTTTTCTTTTCATTTCAGTTAATTTTTGCCTTTTGCGTTCTTCGGCCAAAGCAATTTGTTTTTGTCTTTCCGCCAACTGCCTTCTTTCGCGTTGCTTTTTTAGATACAAATCAATATCCATGGTATTAGTAGTTGCAAGCGAGTAACTTAACAGTGGTTTTTCACTTGGTTGTTTTTTACTACCGGGTTGCTTTCTAAACAGATGTAATAAATAGGAAATTCCTAATACACCGCTGAGCAATATCATAAAGTAAAATAGCGATTGATAAATTATTCCTTCTAATGTCATAATGTTATTCCGTAATTTTTCAAAGTACATTAATATTCATTCAATTAATGGGCCACAAATTATGTTGAATAATAGGCTGAATTAATCACTTGCAGAGCAACTCTTGTCACAGAATGAGAATTGTTCTCATTAAGAGACAATCTACCGGAAAAATTTTTGGTTTATATGGTATGGTTAGAAATGAAGATAAAAAAATTGGGGATACATTTAGGGTATCCCCAATTCTAAAAAGGATTATTAATTATTTAATCAATATCATCTTTTTTACATCAGTGAAAGAATCTGCTGTAAGTCTGTAATAATAAACTCCGGAAGATAATTTGGTTGCATCGAATTTAACACTGTAAGCTCCGGACGTTTTTGCTTCGTTAACAAGAGTCGCCACTTTTCGTCCTAAAACATCATAAACCGAAAGTGTAACTAATGCCAATTTACCGTTATTTATTGACGGGACAGAATATTTAATTGTTGTAGTAGGATTAAACGGATTAGGATAATTCTGTGATAATACAAACCTCTCTGCCATATCACCGTTTTCATCAACGGAAACGGGATAAGTTGTAAATCTCAAAACAGCTCCGTCATGGTCGGATGTTGCAATAGGAGTCGAATCATCATCTTCAAAAGTTTCGGGATAATCACTGTTTGCGTGAACAAACTTAAAGTAGCGAATGTAATTCATAAATCCTGAAGATACAACCATGTGGTCAAGAGCCTGAGCATCACCGTTATAAACATACGAGTAACGGTTGTTCTGGTCATCTTGTTTAGTAAGATTAATTAAATCCGGATTTACAATATCGGTTGCTTCTTCCAAAGCGGGAAGCGGATCGAGGTCGCCGGTAATTTGTCCTAATACATCGAAGTAACCATCTGTAAATTCAAAAGAATTATAATCACCGAGCAAAACAAAATTAACATTCGGATCATTTTCCTGCAACGCTTGTAAATACTGAGCCAGCCAAACCGCCTGAGCTTTACGTTTTGCGCGTACAAAGTTTCCGTCGTTAGGGTCATCAATATTGTTACGAGAACGAAGATGAATATCAATAAATGTAATAGGGAAGTTTCCGTCGGCAACTGTTGCGTTCATAACCAACGGAGGTCTATCGAAAGTATATTTGGTTCCGTCAAAATCAAACGTAGCATTAGTTCCGATTGCTTGAACCTGTGAAACATTAATTCTGCTGTTAACCAAGTAACCGACATTAATATCAAAAGCATACTGTGAATAAACCAAATAAGCCGTGTAGTTTAAGTTGGAATTATCCTGATGAATTTGTGCGGCTAAATCATTGAGAATATTAATATCCTTAACTTCCTGTAATGCAATTACATCCGGGGCTTTCATCACTTCACGAATATATTTTGAAAACTTCTTTAATCTAATCGGATAAAGAGTTGCGTCTTCACTGTTAAAAACATGACAGTTAAGCGTTCCCACCGAATATAAATTGGGGTTATCTTCCGGATCGGAAGCTGCATCCGGAGTTAAATCGGTATCAACGTCAAGTTCAATCGGGAAAATACCGTAATCGCCGTAGCTGTAACGCACAACACCTTTTACATGATGAATTATGTTTCCCCCTTTAACCAAAACAGGGTCGGTGCTGTATGTGTCTATTTCAAATTTTTCGGGATTTCCGTCAAACACCGGCAAGCCGTTTAAACCGGGATAATCAATACCCGGTTCACGGAAAAGACGTGTGGAGCGAGCTACAGCGTAAAAATCACCGTGAATATTTGTCCCTGATGTTGCAACACCGTTATAAAACTCAACTATCATACCTTCGAAACGTTCCATTTCGTTTTCGGGCTGCGGTCTGATGGGAGACGGAGTGTTCTCATCCCATTCAACAGCTGTGGGAAGAGGATTGCCGCCGGATACTACCGTTACGGTAGGATTGTTAAGTTCGGTTAAATCATAATATTCAACAACGTCAGCAGTAACATTTACCATGTCGCCAACGTGAACCGTGGGAGTAGTCGAAGTATAAACGGCAATTCCGTTCGATGTCTCAGGGTTGTTGTCGTCGCGGCTATCGGGTGTTTGCATATAGAAACTGTTTGATAAAACAATTGTAACTACATTATTAAGCGTGGTTACATTTTGTCCGACCAACGGACTTGTCATTCCGCTACCTTGAATATCATAAATCTCGTACGATTTAGTCTGTGCAAAAACCGTAAGCGAAAAAGTAATAAATAGAATAAACATTTTTTTCATAAAGATACCTCTTATTTTAATTCAATTTGTGTTTCAACTTTCTTTAAAATTTCTCCTGTTTCAACAAGCTCAATTACTCTTTCTATCTGGGGATAAAGCAGTCTGTCCTTCTTTATCGGTTTCACATATTTTCTTATTGTCTGATGTGCAATTGAAGTTCCTTTACCACATTTTAACGGGTTCAAAAATTCGGCACCCTGAGCCGCCGTAAGAAGTTCGATTGCTATCACTTTCTGTACATTCTTCAAAATCTGATAACAATGCCGAGCCGCAATTGACCCCATTGAATTATGATCCTCCTGATTAGCCGAAGTCGGAATCGAATCAACACTTGCCGGATGAGCCAAAGTTTTATTTTCCGAAACGAGAGATGCCGCAGTGTATTGTGAAATCATCAAGCCGGAATTTAATCCTCCGTGTTCGGTTAAAAATCTGGGAAGCATGCTTAACGACCCGTTTACCAACCGCTCCGTTCGCCTCTCCGAAACATTAGCCAATTCGGAAAGAGCTATTTTCATAAAATCAAGAGCAAGCGCCATCGGCTGACCGTGGAAATTACCTCCCTCAATATGATCGCCGTCTTCGGGAAAAATAAGAGGATTGTCGTTAGCCGAGTTAATTTCAATTTCCACACGTGAACAAACATACTTAATCGCATCTTTCGAAGCACCGTGAATTTGGGGAACACATCTCAATGAATAGGAATCCTGCACACGGTTGTCATTTTCCAAGTGCGATTTTCTAATCTCGCTTCCCTCAATTAAGTTTAGCATGTTCTCCGCTGTGTTCATCTGTCCTTCATATGGACGAAGTTTATGAAGACGCAAATCGTATGCCTTATCCGTACCGCGCAACGCTTCATGCGAAAGGGAAGCCGCAATGTCGGCGGTCTTTGCCAACTCCATGGCTTTAATGCAGATATAAGAAGCAAATGCCGTCATCATCTGAGTTCCGTTATTAAGGGATAATCCTTCTTTTGCCGTTAACTTTACGGGTGTTAAACCGTATTTTTTCAAAACTGTTTTCGATGATTGTATCTTGGCTTTTTCAGCTCCTTTTTTATTTACATCTGCAATTACCTGCACTTTTCCTTCGCCCAACATCGCCAAAACGAGATGCGACAGAGGCGCCAAATCCCCACTTGAGCCGACAGAGCCTTGAGAGGGAATCACGGGGATGATATTATTGTTCATCATATCAATCAGCAGCCGAAGAGTTGAAAGGCGGATTCCCGAATTTCCTTTTGCCAAAGCGTTTGCACGCAACAGCATCATCAGCTTAACAATAAAAGGGGGAAGCGGTTCGCCAACACCGGCGGCATGACTTCGAATTAAGTTTGCTTGAAGCTCGGAAAGATTTTTATTTGAAATTTTGACATTTGCAAATTCTCCGAATCCGGTAGTTACACCGTATATTACAGCATCCTCTTCAACCCATTTATCAACAAGTTTGCGGGCTTTTGTAACTTTCTTTTCTGATTGCTTTGAAAGTGAAACTTTCGGATTTTCTTTTAGGAAAAAATCGATTTTCTCCAATGTAAGAGAGTTCCCGTCAATAATTAACTTCTTCATATTTTATCAACTTATTATTATAATTAATAAAACAAAGATATTTGAAATTTGAAATAGTTAAAAGGAAATAATGAAGTCTAATAATTGATAACAGAGAAACGAAGCCGACTGCCGACTGATGGAAAACATGTAATCAAGAGAAAATTCTTGAGAAAGATTAACAGTTATTTCCGTGAATAATTTTCATCTTATCATTAATTTTATATCTTATATTTTGTATTTTCAGTACTTGAAATTTATTTAGAAAAAAGGATTATTAATGAGCAACGTTATTATTAATCATATTCGCAACAACCACCTTTTTGTTGATGTTGATATTGAGTCGTTACAGTTAAGTGAAGAAAATTTGGATTTTACTTCGCTTGAACCCGGTAAGTTTGTTTTTAAAAAGGGAGATATTGCCAACCGTATTTATTTACTTGCTTACGGTAAAGTCATTTTGTTTTCCGATAGCGACCAACTGAAATTGAATGATAATTCCTTTTTCGGCGCCGAATTATTAAACTCCGATACTTATGAATATAGCGCCGTCGTCGAAGAATCTTCACTTTTGCTTTCACTGACACGAGATAACTTTTTACCCTTAATTGAAAAAGACGAAACACTTAAAGAACATCTGACAAACTGGAAATCTTTTACCGTTTCTCAAAATATTGAACTTGAACCGGAAAACGAAATTGATAATAATGATGATTTGTTGACTCGAGATATTGAAACAGATTTAGGTTTTGACGAAAGTGATTTTACTTCAGAGAATAATTCGTTTATAAAAAAAACAGGCAAAGATAATTCAGAAATTTCCGAACTAATTTCGTCCGTCTATTACGAACCGACAAAAAAAATAAAAGAAACTTTTCAAAAACTCAAAGAAACCGAAAGCAATACCGAAAAAGATACAGCAATTACCGAACTATCCGAACTTATTCAAACACTTGAGAATGCTTCAAATAATGCAAAACTTTTCAGCCAAATAAATAATGAATTGCAATTCCATAAAGTTAACTTAGGCGATTTATTGTCGGAACTGGCAGAAGAGATTAACGCTAAATATTTTGCTTCTCTCGAACTTAATGCGCCGGAAGAGTGCAGTCTTAATCTATCAAGAAACGATTTTTTTGAAGCTATCAAACAGGTCGTGATTAACTCATTGGAATCTATTGATGAAGGTGGAACGGTTAAAATTTCGGTAATTTATTCTGATGATTATACGGAAATATTAGTTGAAGATAACGGTTGCGGTATTCCCGGAGAATCGGTTAATGATATTTTTGAACCATTCTTTTCCTTCGGAAAGCAAAACCATATTGGTCTCGGACTTGCAATAGCCGACAAAATAATTTCCGCTCACTCCGGAAAAATTGCCGTAAAAAAAACTTCCGACGTCGGAACTATTTTTTCCATCCTTTTACCTTTACCCGAATAAATGAAATATAATTCAATTGCCGTTATCGGTCCTACGGCTGTAGGAAAAACTTCTCTATCTGCAATACTCGCCGATAAATTTAACGGGGAAATTATTTCTGTTGACTCGAGACAGGTTTATCGCGGAATGGATATCGGCACAGGGAAGGATTTGGAAGATTATGTTATCGACAATCGCCAAATACCATATCATTTGATTGACATCGTAAATCCGGATGATGAATTTAACCTTTTTGAATTTATTATTTCATTTAATAACGCTTTTGATTCTATTGTTAACAACAATAAAACGCCTTTTATTGTCGGAGGGACAGGACTGTTCCTTCACTCTTTATTCAAAGGATATAAACTCAACCGAGCCGAGTTCGATGAAAAAAAGTTTTCCGAGCTCTCTTCTCTTTCGTTAGACGAATTGAGGAAACGTTTAATCGGCTCTTCGAAGAACCCTCTTCATAATACTACCGATTTAGTCGATAAAGAACGAATTATCAAAGCAATATTGATAGCGGAATCTTCCGAGCGTGATATAATTGAACCGAGAAAAATCAAACCGTTAATATTCTGTCTGATGCCCGACAGAAAAATAATTCACACCCGCATTGAAAAGCGCTTGGATGAAAGATTAAAAAACGGAATGATAGATGAAGTGGAAGCGCTTATTAATTCGGGACTCAGTACAAAAAGGTTAGATTTATTCGGATTGGAATATCGTTATGTTTCTCTTTATTTGACCGGAGAAATAAACTACAATGATATGAAGCAAAAGTTAAGTTCGGCAATTAAGCGCTTTGCAAAAAGGCAAATTACTTGGATTAGAAAATTTGAGAAAGAGGGGATAAAAATGATATATCTCGAAAATCCCGACGTTGAAAAAGCTTCCGGAATAATAGAAAAAGAATTTTTTGCCTGATATGATTACTTTATCGCTTGAAGAAAATTCAAACAACGTTCCGGCGAATGTTAAGAAATATCTATTAAAGTATTCTATCTCAAAATACAGATTGGAAATAAAATCAAGTAAAGTTTTTGAGTCTGCAATAGTTGTACCGGTATTGGACGAATATGAAAATCTCATTAAACTTTTACTTTCGCTTTTAGATAACGACAAACTCTTTTTCCAAAAATTCGTCTTTGTTTTTGTCGTCAACAATACCAAATCCGTAAACAAGAAAGTACTTGCCGACAACATTAAAACACTGCAAATGCTTCGCCGGATAATTGAAGGGAAAAATCCGCAAAATGAATTTGAGCGTAAAGTTATATCTTCCGGACTTAACATTGCAGTTGTGGATGCTTCAACCGAAGGGAAAGAGTTGGAAGAAAAACACGGCGGTGTAGGATTGGCGCGAAAACTGGGCATGGATTTGTCCCTTGTTCTGTTAGACTATAATTCGGCAAACAAAAATTTTCTTGTCTGCTTGGATTCCGATTGTACGGTAGCCCCGAATTATCTTTCCGAAATTTATCGGGAAGTTAACACCCGCAAAATTGATGCAGGTTATGTAAGGTTTGAACATCCTACGGATATTAATCCTTTTTCCGAGCCGATAATTTTGTATGAACTTTTTTTACGTTATTACGTACTCGGGTTAAGCTATGCAAAATCTCCCTACGCTTTCTACACTATCGGTTCTACGATGATTGCCGATTACAAAGCCTATATTTCAATTGAGGGAATGAATAAGAGAAAAGCGGCTGAAGATTTTTATTTTATGCAGAAACTCTCAAAAAAATATAAGATTTCGGAAATAGCCTCCACGGTTGTTTTTCCTTCTCCGAGAAGTTCGTGGCGCGTTCCGTTCGGGACAGGCAAAAGCGTCGGAAAGTATTTGGAAACGGAGAATTCCCCTTTTTTGCTCCACTCTCCTGAAATCTTTACGCTACTAAAAAAATGGCTTGAGGTTTTTGAGTCGGATAAAAAACCGACCGGCGGCGAACTTATCGACAAGGCTAAATCCATTTCCCCGTTCCTTGTAAAATTTTTAGAGCAAAATAAATTTCAGCAATCTTGGGATAAGATTTCGGCATCCGCAAAATCACAAGAACAGCTTAATCGTCAAAAACGGTTTTGGTTCGACGGCTTCAGAACGTTAAAATTAATTCATTATTTGCGCGACAATCAATTCCCCGATATCGGCGGTTTTAAGGCATTAAGTAAAATGTTTGAATTAACTGGGCTTGACATTCCCAAGTTAAATGAGGAAGATACAATAAGCCGAAAAGGTTTTCTGTTCTTGGATATTCTGAGAAATTCAGGGAAATAGAATCGTTTTTTTCTCCCGCTTTGCTTATTATTAAACGGGATGTTAACATTCTAACTTAAAATGATAGAATGAGTCATTTAAATTTTATAAATTTAAGATAAAAGTAAAAATTAATATGGTTGAAATAGGAAAAAAAGCGCCACAGTTTACCTTGCCCGAAACAAACGGAGGAAAAGTTTCATTGGCGGATTTTAAAGGAAAAAAAGTTGTGCTTTATTTTTATCCGAAAGATAATACTTCGGGATGTACCAAAGAGGCTTGCGGTTTCCGTGATGTTTACGGCGACTATTTACAAAAGAATACAATGATAATCGGGGTTAGCAAAGATTCTTGCGCTTCGCATCTGAAATTTATGGAAAAACATCAGCTCCCTTTTTTGCTGTTGTGCGACGAAAACCACAAAGTTATGGAACAATATGGTGTGTGGGTTGAAAAAAGTATGTACGGTAAAAAATATATGGGTACCGAGCGAGCAACTTTTATTATCGACGAAGAAGGTAAAATTCAAAAAATATTCCGGAAAGTAAAAGTTGCCCGACACATTGAAGAAGTAACGAAAGCGCTGGACGAATAATGCCGCGCGTTTATGTTACCAGACGTGAAGTTTTCAGCGCCGCTCACCGTTTGTTTAATCCCGATTGGAACGACGCGAAAAACGATGAGATTTTCGGAATGTGCAACAATTACTACGGACACGGGCATAATTACACTCTCGAAGTCGTTGTTACGGGCGAACCGTCTCCGGAAACAGGTTACTTAATCGATTTGAAAATCTTAAAGAAAATAATAAAAGAAAATATTATCTCGAAGCTTGATCACAAAAATCTAAATTTTGATGTCGATTTTCTTAAAGACAAAAATCCGACCGTTGAGAATATTGTGGTCGGTATTTGGAACGAATTAAAAGATAAAATTCCCGCCGGGGAATTATATTCAGTAAAAATATACGAAACGGAGAATAATTATGCCGAATATAAAGGAGAATGAAATAGATATAGAAAAAGTATCAGGGTTGATTAAATCGCTTTTAACGGAAATCGGGGAAGATACGGAACGCGACGGTTTGGTAAGAACCCCATACCGTGTTGCAAAAGCTTACGAATTTTTAACTCACGGTTACAGAGCAAATATTGAAGAGGTGATTAACGGAGCCGTTTTTGAAGAAGATCATAATGAGATGGTAATCGTTAGGGATATTGACATGTACAGCATGTGCGAGCACCATATGCTTCCCTTTTACGGTAAAGTACATGTGGCTTATATCCCCAACGGCAAAGTGCTCGGACTGAGCAAAATACCGAGACTTGTTGAGGTTTTTGCTCGCAGACTTCAAATTCAGGAGCGGATGACAAAACAAATTGCCGACACTCTTATGGAAGTTCTCGAGCCGGAAGGCGTCGGAGTTGTTATTGAAGCATATCACATGTGCATGATGATGCGCGGAATCCAGAAGCAAAACTCTTTCACCGTTACCAGTGCAATGCGCGGAGTGTTTATGGATGATTCTAAAACCCGAATGGAATTTATGGACTTAATCAGGCTTAGAGAACCTAATGACAAATAAAATAGTTTTAATAACCGGAGCCGGCAGCGGTTTGGGCCGCGCGTTGGCTTCGGAGTTAAACGCACAAGGATATTATATTATTTTAGCCGGTCGTCATTTATCGATACTCGGCGAAACAAAATCTCTGCTTACCGACTCGAAAAATTCCGAGATTCTTCAACTCGATTTACGAAATCGGGACGATATTAGGGAAAAAGTAAACAATATTTTATCGCGACTACAAATAAGCTGTCTGATTAACAATGCGGGTGTTACAGCTTTTAAAACCATTGCCGATACTTCGGAAGAGGAAACGGATAACATTTTACAAACCAACTTAAGCGGTGCAATTTTTATTACTAAAATTGTTCTACCCTTTATGATTGAAAAAAGAGAGGGGAAAGTGGTAAATATTTTATCTGTCGCCGCAAATACAATTTTCAAAAAAAGTGGAGTTTACGCCGCATCAAAAGCCGGACTTCTTGCCTTTTCCAACGTTTTACGAGAAGAAGTTCGAGAACACAATATTAGGATAATAAATGTATTACCCGGTGCAATTGCCACTCCTATTTGGGATAACAATTCATTGGAAAAATTTGCTTCAAGAATGATGACGCCGGAAGATGCGGCTTCGGTAATTATTAATAATATTACACCTAATAATTCGGCGGTTTCGGAAGAAATTGTTTTGCGGCCTACTCTCGGGGATTTATAGATTGTTTTAATAATCTTCGATAATTACAAACTAAATTAAAAATTTTATTTGGAGAGTTCGGCTTGAAGAAACAGCAGTGTAAATCCCCTTTTCTTTGTCGGTTT
>CAZMZM010000053.1:0-15647 GCA_964570865.1 uncultured Melioribacter sp. | reverse complement strand
AATCCGAAGAACTAACGTAAGCTACGACTTTTAATTTCTCAAAATCATTGCTGGTTGTGTTGTAATCGTCATATCGGAGATAAGGCAAAAAAGTTAGTTTAGTAAATTCGCCCGTATATTTTTTTATCTCGTAATCGGGTACTTTTTTGTCATCGTAATTTCTTAATTTTCTTACCGTTGCCGAATCCAAATCTCCTAACGGAATCGGACGAAGGATTGTGTATGGTGATTTGCTCAAATAATGAGAGCTTTCTCCAATCTCCTTTCTGCCGTTTATCGGAAGATAAAATAGTTTGTATCCGTGTGAAGTGTAGCCTGAGTAAACAATGTTCCCTTTTTGATCTGCATCGGGGTAAAACGCTCCTCCGGTTACATTTGTAATTTGAGTTGAACGTTTAGTCTTAAAATCGTATTTGTAAATATTCGATATTCCGTTCTTGTCCGATGCGTAATAAAAATTTCCATCTTCCCCGAATACCGGATTTCTCTCGTCATGACGAGTATGAATTACAACTTCAAAATTGGCGCCGTTTGTATCTACCCTTGCAATATCTCTGTCGTCTCTTTTGATAAAACCAAAGTAAACCGTTTGGTTATCCGGACTAAAACGAGGATTGAAAACCTGTTCGCCGTTTTCGAAAAATGTTAGGCGGCGAAAATCTTTTCCGTCAATATTTATAGTGCCGAGGTTCGTAGTCCCATCTTTCTGATAAAGAAAAACAATCTTTTTTCCGTCAGGCGAAACGCTTGGATAATTAGCCCTTAAACCGTGCGTTAAACGAGTTTCTTTTTCAGTAGCAATATCAAAAACAAAAATATCGTGAATATTTGTCCACTTAGGATTGTCGTCACTAAGTTTAGCGTAAATCAATTTCTTTGTTCCGGGAATAAAGCCGACGGAAGAAAAAATGCGAGGCAGAATCATTTTTTCATCTTTAGTTTTCAGATTATAAATATAAACCGAAGTCTGACTAAGATAATCGTGCCCTTTGTTTGAGATATAAATTATGCTACTGTCATTATTAACGAAAAAAGGATAAAAATTACCAAAGCCTTTGTTAACAAGCGTATCGCCAATTACTAAGTTTTGTTTAACGGGAGCAATTCTGTAATCATAATCTTTTATTAAGTAATTTTTCCACTGCTGGTATAAATCGACTCCTGAAATACCGAGCACATCTTCAACTGCGGCGTCAATAGTAAAATTTGTTTTTGTTTTTAGTGCCGAAAATATTTTCTTCAGTTTATCTTCGCCATATTTTTTTGCAATGTATGTTGTCAGAGCAAAGCCTGAGTTGTAAACCGATTCGTTCCCTAAACTTGTTTTCCCGAATACTCCCATCTGGTTCCATGTAAGCATGTCGTTATCTAAAACATAACTTCGAAGAATCATATCGCGGTGCGAATCCCAGTAATCATAACCGAGTTCGTAACGCTGATATTGCGCCGTTCCTTCAGCAAGCCATGACGGAACATTAATACCGGCAAGCGGATATGAAACTATGGAATTGGGGTAACCGTAAAGTATATCGGGGCGGCGTTCGTCCTGGTAATGCAAATACTGAAGATAAACGGCAGGGACACGAGGTCCCATTTTCATTGCAGTCTGCAAATTAACCATGTGCGTAAATTCATGTGTAATTACGTTCCGAAGCCAGTTGTGTGAGCCGCGCAAATCGAAATCGAGAGCAGATGCCCAAATCTCGATTTTGTTATCGAAAAAATAAGTGGCTCCGTTCGAGTAATCATCAATATCCTTAATAATAAAATGGACTTTATCCGGTTCGTATCCGTAGAGTGTTGTAATCGGTTTCCAAACTTCTTCCGCAATTTTCAGAACAATTTCAGCCGTCCGTTCTGTTCCTTCATGAAAATGAACTTCAACGTGTTCCCCTTTTATTGTAAACCATTTGTAATCGGGATTGTACTTTCCGACTTGAGCAAAAAGATAAGAAGTAATTAAGAACGATAAAAGAATAATGTTTTTTTTCATAATGTTTTACTTTACTACCGCCACTTTTATAAGTTTAGTTTCTGTTTTGTGTGTTGCTTTTCCGACTGCTTCAAAATGTGCGAAGTAAACATCGCTTTGAACGTTTGAAACATCCCAATCTATTTCATTATCAATGTTTGCATTGCCTGTGCCTTTTAATTCCGCCACTTTAGTACCTGATAAATCAAAAATTAAAATTTTAACATCGGAATCTTCATTAAGCTTAAATCTGAAATGAGTAACTCCACCGTAAACCGGATTAGGCCAGTTGTATGCGTTAAACGAATAGGTCGGGAAAACAGTATTGAGATCAGCTCGGACGGGATTGTACATGTTATTCGATCCGTTTCCGTATGCTCCCGACCAAGTCCCTTTGTAATAATCCACAATACCCGAATACTTAAAAAGATAAAGTCGATTTGAATTATCTGCAACAAGTATTTGCAACGAATCCGTAGAATAATCATTAAAAATTACAGGAGAGTGAAGCAATGGTTCTCCGACAGTATAAAACGGTTTAAGTCTTTCATTCATTTCGTCCGGTGAAAATGCAAATAACCTGCCGTCAGAAGTATAATTTATAAGGGTATGACTACCATTATCCAAACTGAACTCTGATGCAACCCCGACAAAGCCGGTTTCATTTTCATCTTCCAACGGAGAATTATCTGCCAAAACTCCATTTAAATTGTAAAAGTAACTCTTTCCTTCATATGAAATATTTATTGCAGGGAGTCTCGAATCATTCAATACAGAAACGGAAAAATCAGTAATTACACTCTCGGTATTAACTGAGAATTCAGTTGTTTTTGTAAGTCCCGAGTAGTCCAGAACTTCAAATAAATTATTCTTTTCAAGTAAAATCAGAAAAGCGTGAGAACCATCCGAATCCATATAAGAAGTTAAAGCCGCTTTTAAGACTTCATATTTTGGGATAAAAGTATTTAGTGCATTATTAGAAAGCATTTCGCTAATTACTAAACTATCGGTAATAACCACATCTTTTTGTTCCCCTGAAATAATCTGAGTAATCTTTGAATCTACGGGAAATGAAGAAACAGACGTGCTTCCGTCAACATTAATAAATAAGTCTTCACGATAGTATTTGCTGTTTTGCTCCGAACCAAATTCTATTCGGCTACTGTTTTCGGATTGTGCGGTTAATTTTGTTGTAATAACACCCGGTATTGCTACTGAATCAAGGAGAGACGTTGAATTGTCAAAAATGTAATATTTAATTTTATCTCTAACATAACCGACAATAAAATATTTGCTAAAAGTAGAAAGCAACAAATTAGGAGTTGTTGAAAAATCGGAAAGTGTTTTTATCAATTCTGCATTCGAGTTGAAAATGTAAACATCCGAACCGGATTGGATGGTAAAGTATTTCCCTCTAATTTGAGAAACGGAGTTGACAAAATCTATTTTTGCGTTGTTTGGTAGAGTCAAAATTTTGGATAACACAAAATTATTGAAATGAAATTCAAGATTAAAATTCATCTTATTTGATACGGATGAAAAATCGGATATATAAATTCCTGAACTTGCCCCGGAATAAGAATTGCTGGAAGGTTTGCTTGAAGGAGAAAATTCACCGGTAAAATAATGTCCGGTGTTACCGGAAAACCAAAAATCGTTTTGTTCCCCTTCCCCTATAATTTGGTCTCCGAATATTGTTGTGAAAATTTCGCCGATGTCGTTAATTCCGTCAGCTTCAACAACGGCAACGCCCTTGTGGGTTTTATCGTTATTTATTGTATTAGTTGACCAATTGCCGTTAATTACGTTCTCATCAATATGCCATATTACAATACCCTTGCCGGGAAGCGCCCAGTCGGATTCATCGATGTCGGTAATTACTCCGCGAAGGGAATCAATTTCATAATTATTAAATCCGGTAGTGTCGTTAGAAAAGACGACCGTTTTCTCTATTCCGTTTGACGAAAAAGTTACAATTGCTCCATTATTGTTTGCATCTCGTTCACGGTTCTCAACAAGGAAATATTCAGATGAGTTAATGGGGATTTTAAGCAGAGTTGTGTCGCCGTTTAATGCAGTTAAGTATGTGGATAAATTAATTCTTTCGGACTTCAATGAAATTTCCACAGGATTAACCCATCCAAGCCAAATTTTTTCGATAGGTGAAGGTGCAGGTGGAAAAGCGCCCGCATAAGCAAAAATACTTTGTCCGTCCATCAATCCGAATCTGCCAATGGCGCTGTATCCTGTTTCCGTGTTATATAAATCGGGCAAGCCTAAATAACTTCCAACCATTGATACGGCAAGCCCGTTTATAGTAACTTGATAGAGCGCAGTTCCAACAATTGTCGCCATCTCACGCGACTCGGTTTCAGGCAAAATAGCGGTATTGGTTATCTTAAAATTATTCCCTACCGGAATTCCGATAAAATTATCGCCGAGGTATTTTTTCATTGTAGCAAGGGATAAGTAAAGCGAGGGTAAATCTCTTTCCAATCCCAAACTGCCCGGCAAGGATACATCCCTTCCAACTCCGGCATGAAAGATTACAAACATATTATATTTTGAAAAATCAAAATTAGGATTGGCATCTGAAAACTTATTCCAAGCTTGCTCTGACATTCGGACCAAACCGGAATAATCATCATCCCCTACTTCAGGAGAATAGACTCGCATTGTGCTGTCTAAAGTAATGACATTGCCTGCGACCGAATAGTTAACCGTAAGTTTACCGGCGGAATTTTTTTCATAATAATTTTTAACAAACTTCAAATGATTTTCGAAGTAATTTTTATTATGAGGAAGAGGGTCAATAATATCAGTTCTTGTAGCGGTTTGTTCGGAGTAGATCGTCCCGAAAGTTCCGTCTCCGACAGTCGCGTCATATCTGTCGGGCTGAAATTGCACCATTATTGCCAGAATATTTAATGAATCAACGCCGGAGTTTGTTTCAGTATTATTCTGAACGAAAGCAAGATTTGCTTTGAAATGAGTTTGCGCAGTTAATCCGCTTATTAAAGCTAAAACTAAAGTTAATACTATTCTAATTTTTTTCATTTTGATATTTCTAATTCATACCTGAATATTTAATTTACAAAAATAGTGAAAAGATTTTCCAACAACGGACATAAAAATATTCAGCAATTACAATGCGATTGCTGAAAAAAATATCCAATCTTAAAACCTACGGGCGGATAATCACAATTTATAGTCCGACAAAAAGCCGAACTATATTTCTCAATTATCCATTCTCCATTTTCAATTGCAACTAAGTCATTAAATTCCTCTCGGAAAACCTTTCACCGATTCCTTTTGATCTCCCCATTTAATCGATAAGGAGAACCTTAACGTTTGAGCCAGCGGATGATTAACATCACCTCCGACAAGACTGGTGCTGATATAACTGAAATCAAAAGCGTAAAGGTCATATCTTAAACCTGCTCCAAATGTAGCAAATTTACGATTCCCGTAATTCGGGTCTTCATAGAAAAAGCCGGTACGGAGCGCAAACATAAAATCGGAAGGATCGCCGTACCAGTACTCCATTCCGACGGAAAAATTAATCTGATTCATGCTTTTCCATGATGTAAATACAGCTTCGTAAAACGGATCGGCTTGAGTAGTGGAATCATGTTTTGTAACTAACAATTTATTAAAATCGTTTGTAATTGTTAAAGAGTTGTAATCGTTTTCAAAAACACGTATTGCATAACCGACTTTAAGGTTGGTCGGAATCGGGTCAGCTTGAGCTTGATCAATATAGTAGATTTTCGGTCCGAGATTACTGAGGTTTGCGCCGAAACTTACACGGTTGCTCATGTCACCTATAAAGGGAATATCAAGAGATTGCGGGCGGTACATAGTTCCGATATCAAAACTAATTGAAGTCGCAACTCCGCTTCCCTGTTCCTCGGCAGTCGGCTGATCCGATAAACGGCTATGAATTACGCGAAAGTTAAAACCCAACCCGATGCTTTCGGTAATTTTTGTCGAATACCCAACCGTAGCAGCGACATCAAAAGAACGGAAAGTACCAATCGGTTGAGACGAGCCTTCACCTGTTCGTATGAACTCACCAAAATTCATAAAGGTAACTCCGGCAGATATTGTGCCGTCAATGTCATCTATATACTGTCTGTAGGCTAAGAAGTCGTAGAACAAATCCAAATGAAACTGCGGCAGCCAGTTACTATGTGTGATTTGAACTTCCGAACCGTGCAAAAAAGCCAAACCGGCCGGATTCCAGAAAATTGCAGCAGAGTTATCTGCCAAAGCAACTCCGGACTCTCCTATTCCACCCGCGCGGGAATCCGGAGCAACGAGTAAGAACGGAACGGCTGCTTCGCCTTGCGCTTTTATAATATTAGGTAAAATCAAAGTCAACATTGTAAATAACACAACTAATTTGGTTTTTATCATTTAGATTTCCTCCAATGTAATACTGATTATTATTTATTAAAATTAATGTTTTTCTATTTCATATTCCAATCAAGAATAATTTATTCCCAATCCGAAATAACGTTTCTCCATTATCCATTCTCAATTATCAATTATTATCTGATTATTGCCAACTTTCCATCAAAAGTTTTTGAATATTTACCGGAAGCAGATTCAATAACGATGCGGTAAAGATACGCACCGTTTGCCGGTTTGTCACCATCTTCGTCCAATCCGTCCCAGTAAATTTTAACAAACTTGTCTGTAATTCCGTACTCTTGAACTGATTTAATTTTTCGTCCGTAAACAGTGTAAATATTTATTTTAACGTTTATCGGTTCACTTAAGTTATGCTGGAATGTAAAAAATGTGCTTCCTTTAAATGGATTTGGGAAATTCACAATATTACGAACAGCAATTTCATCTCCGCTTACTACGGTAAAATGGCTTTCCTTTTGAGATGAATTATTGAAAACATCCCATGCCTTAACAACTATTGAATAATCGCCCGGTTTGTAATTGTAGAAATTATATTTTACTTCCCCGGATTTTCCTCCTTCATCCAAATCGCCGACAAAGTAATTTGTGAAGTCAATAGGATTTTCTTCATCACCGTTAATTATTCCTTCCAGCTTGTGTCCTAATCCTAATCCCGAAGTGTTAATGCCGGTTTCATCCTCCAACTTTGCATAAAATGTAAAATCGGGATTAACCAAATATCCGTTCTGATTAGCAAGATTATCATAATAAATATTAATAGCCGGGCCCGCTCCGTCGTTATGTCGCGAAGTATCTATTCCGGTAATTTTCACTAAATCGGTTCCACCTATGCCGTCAACTTCATCGTTGAAAAAATAGGCGGTTATTTTGCCGTTGTTTTCCCCAAACGAAATATCTTTTGGCACAACAAAATTAGTAATAAAGTTGCCGTTTACTACACTTGCCCTACCTCTGTATAAAATCCCACCTTGTTCGTAGATTGTGTAATTCCATTCGGGAATTTCAACACTTCGTTTTGAATCGTAAACGGTTATTAAGGCTTCGCCTGTAAAAGAATCTGATGAATTTACTTTCCCGTCAAGAGAAACATTTCCCAAAGCTTTAATCGGGACAGGTTCTGTTGTTACCGAAATTCCGTTTATCGAATCGATTTGAGCTGTTTTCTGCGGTTCTTTCAAACGTAAAATAGGAATTGAAAGAAGAGAAAATTTTTCAGTATTCGGAGAAGCATTCAAAGCTTTAGCTCTAAACAGAGCATATCCGATTCTTTTTGGTAACCCTAGAGAATCTCTGTTGTTAAGCAAATAATGATAAAAATCTTGGTTCAAAGCAGCGTTTGAAGAGGAATAGACAGGTCTGTTTGAAGCAAAACTACCTATTGCTCCGCCGTCCGGTTTAAGGAGCATTTTTTCAACACCGCTCTTTTTCATAGGATCGTCACAGCGTCCGAAATCACAAGTCGCGGCAGTAAGGAAAAAGTAGTTGTTGTTAACCAACTGAGGGACTGTAACATCGCTAATAAAAACTCTCTCGTGAGTAAGAACATCGGGATTACCGTGTCCGTAAAAATTAAAGATTAAAGTACCGTTATTCAGAGCATTAATAATTGCTTGATTTACCAGCGGTTTTCTTCTTCCCAATCCGGTAATAACAGTCGGATACTGAATGAGATAAATTTTGTCCTGTTCAAAATATTGAGGGAGTTGGGATGAAAGAACTTCGGAGCGATATGTATGTTCATTTCCGTCATCTCCGTGGGAGGTCAAACCGTCATCAGCCAATAGTGTAATTCGGCTTCGCCATTCCGAGAAATCCGAGTTATTTTCGTAATCTACATATTTTTGAAAATATGTGTCAGCCTCTTGAGAATTTTCAATAGGCAATCGGGCAATTGCCAAATCAATTTTGCTGTCGTTTCCATCCACCCGAGCATAATAATCATCGGTAAAATAGGAGTTTACTTCATACAGAGATTCCATTGATTCCAGCATCGGGACAAAGTTGTTATGTTTCTCTTCCGTATCGAAATAATCATAACTGCCGTTTCCGTAAAGGAGTACATATTCAGGCGCAACGGTTGAATTCAAATAAAGATAACGTATAAAATCACGGATAGCTGCCGGATCAAGAAGTCCGCATGAAAATTCATTGTAAATGTCATCGGTAAAAAACAGGGATGTTGAAATTGAATTTGGCGAATCGTTATTGACATAATCGACAAGTTTTCCCGCATCTTGTTCCATCGAACGATTGGCAATTACTACAAATTTTGTGTTTGGAATATTCCCGCGAATATTTGAGTTTGGGACAGCTTCAAATCCGGAGACAGATTTTGCTGCAGCCGGTGTAAAAGCAACATATTTGTGAACATCGGCAGTTTGCAGTTGGGCGTAAAAATTTGCATTCCCGTTATTGTCGGTGTTTGGGATTATTCCTGTTATATTGGCATAATCGGAAACATCAAGAATTGAAATGTCCGAAGATGAAAATCCCGACAAATTAAAACGCACCGCAGAATTAGTATCTTTTGAGAAAAAGAGGAGAAAATCATCGGATGCTTTTAGATAAGAATCATAACTAATTTCAAAATAATCCAAAGCCCCGTTTTTATCGGTCGAATTGGCTTCGAAAGTAAATTTCAAGGAACTGTTGTTTGAAGGCAAAGTTCCCGAATAGGAAACTGAATTGTGAATATATTTGCCGAATACGTAACTGCCCGAGCCATATCCTCTTAAATTTGTTGAGATAATTGTATTGCCCGATTCCTCAATCGTAAAATAAACCGAAGGTGAAGATAAATTAGCAACAGCGTAATTATAATCAATCGTACTCCCCGGCACAAGATTAGGCAAAGGATTATTAAAAGTTAACGTTCGCTGGGAATAAGAAAATGATTCACCAAGAAATAATCGCCCGGATTTTATAACGTTAAACAAATCTTTTTCATGGTACAGAAAAGATTTTGTAGTATTCTGCTGAAAGGCATCTGCAATTATTTGGGTATTAGTAAATGGTACTCGTTTTCCGTTGCTTCCGCCCCAAGTAATCCAGTAATAATTTTTTTTGGTAAACCAATTGTGTTCGCGTACACCTTTCCGATATTGATTATTGTAGATAAAAAAGTCCGAGCCATGACCGTAAAAAAGAAGGTAATCTCCCGGGTCCAACTTACCATCAGATTCACCTTTGAAAATTATGTTGTTCTCCACCAAATCATTAGGACGCGGAGCCGTTACGCCCTCTTGTAAATTTTCGCCGCCATTATTATAGATTTTAATCGTTCTCGGGTTATCTGAATTCGGGTCAAAACCCAACGACACCAATTGAGCGTAATCAATTTTATAAATACCTTCTTCGGTAATGTTAACTCTGTGCCAAACTCCGGAAGCTAAAACGCTATTTTGAATTGTTTTTGATAACTTACGATTATGAATGCCCCAATTCTTTGCAGTTTTGTAATTAATTAAAACTCCGCTGAGGAACTCATCATTTATTTTCGAAAAAGTTCCACCTTGTCGATAAATAATTTTAAATCTTAAACTTTTTAACTTTTTAATCTCGGATTTTGAAGCATTGAATAGGATGGGATAAATCTTGAACGTCTCTGATTTTACTCCGCGAATAATTCCTTTGTTCTCAATATTAATCCAACTCTCATTTGCAAAAGTTTTATATTTATTGCTTTTGATTTCCACTTGCGATTTACTATCTATTTGTTCCCAAGGTTTTATCGGTTTCAGTTTTCCTGCAAGTTTTTCATAGTTTGCATTAATAATTTTAATCGTACTCCCGAAATTAGGAACTCCCAACTCAAAAGAAATAGAAGGAATGGTAGGTAAACCGAAATCATTTCCGTTGATATCAGCCCCGGTTACATCAACAGAATAAAACCCGCTTTTGGTTTTAGTGAAATTTTCATACTGAGGATGATATTCCAAAACGATTTCAGAACTTCCGGATGAGATAACGTTTAATCCGTTTTGAGCCATCACAGCTTTAAAAGCAAAAAAGAACACTAAAGCTACAAATAACTTGTTACCCATTTAAACCTCTAATTGACGAAAAAATATTTAAGTTGGTAAAAAATAAAGTAACAAATGCGCTATAGTATTCCTTTGTATTAATTTTAAATTGCAATTTAAGTAAGTTTTCTACTCTTGTCAAGTACTATAAAATATTATGATAAATTATTTTCGACCTTAATGTTAATTGTATCCGGTTTGCTATTCTCATATTCATTTAGATAATCCAAATAGCCCAGCAATACTTCTTCAATCGGCTCGTATTCAACGAATTCCATTAGTTTTTGCCTAATCTTGGAAGCGCCATATAAACCTTTAAGATATCCGGAATAAAATTTTCTAAAGGGAATTACTGCTCGGCGCTCTTCCTTAATTTCAATTTCGTAACGCAGATGTTTTAATGCGGTTCTGATTCTCTCTTCGTTGGTAACCGGATTAACCACTTTACCGAGTTCCAAAATTTCCTTCCCTTCTCTGAAAATCCAAGGCTGCCCGATTGCTCCGCGTGCAATCATAACACCGTCCGCTTTTGTTTCGGAAAAAGCGCGTTTAACGTCTTCGGCTGTCATAACTCCGCCATTAAGGATTACCGGAAAATCTACTACTTCTTTAATCCTGTCAATCCAAAACCATGCGGGATCTCCGGAATGTCCTTGTTTTCGAGTTCGACAATGAACCGTTAAAGCCTTTGCCCCTGCATCTTCAATACGTTTTGCAACATCCAAAATTACAATATTTTCGTCATCCCAGCCTAATCTGGTTTTTACCGTAACAGGCAAATCAACCGCTTCAACTATTGAACGAACCATTTTTTCCATCAAAGGGGGATCTTTCAACAACCCTGCGCCTGCTCCTCTATTTGCTACTTTTTTCACCCAACATCCGGCATTAATATCAATTAAATCGGGATTTTCCTTCTCCGCTATTTTTGCAGAAATTACCATCGGCTCGATATTGCCTCCGTAAATCTGAATACCGATAGGCCGCTCGGCATCAAAAATTTTCATCTTCTGATGTGTTTTTTTGTCCTTACGCGAAAGTCCGTCGGCGTTTACAAATTCAGTGTACATTAAATCGGCGCCAAACTCTTTGCACAACTTACGGAAACCCGGATTGGTTATTTCCTCCATCGGAGCCAATAATAAAGCTTTCTCTTTTTCTATTTTTCCAATCTTAAGCATCGTTACCATTTCTAAATATTATGAATAGCAAATATATTTAATTACCTGAAAACAATAGTAATTTTGTAAAAATAAAAATAGATTGAGATAATTTATTTGATAATTCATAACGAAAAAATGTTCTTTATGATTTAGCTCTAAGAAGTACTAACCTCATTTTTGAGCATAAAATAGATTAAACCGAATGAAATAAATGTAAAAAATGCGCCGGTAATAAACGGGAATTCAAATCCGATATATTGAAAAGTCCACCCGCCCCAAAGCGGCCCAAGTACACGCGCAAGTGCTGAAATCGATTGATTGATTCCAAGCACGGCGCCTTGTCTTTCCTGAGGGGAAAATTTTGAAATCATACTTAATACTACAGGCTGTAAAATTCCTGTGCCGATCGACATAAATGAAACAATTAAAGCAACACCGAGAAAATTTTTTCCGTAAGGAATCATCAGTAAACCAAATCCCATGAAAAGAGAACCGTATAACAACAGCGACCTGTCGAGAAATTTATCAACCAATCGTTTTAGCCCGACTCCCTGCACCAGCGCCCCGATTAAACCCATAATTCCGAAAAGCATTCCGTTTTGGCTATCGGTGAAATGATACAGTTTATATCCCAATAGTGCAAACGTACCGTAGATGTTGGCGATTGCAAAAATCAGAATAAAAAAGAGAAAGACCAGGAATCCAACCCGAGGCATTTTCATCACTTCAATTGCAGATTTCAAATCAAAAACTTTATTGCTTGTGTGCGAAATCCGTAAATCCTTATGAAGGGATTCGGGCAAAATAAATAAGGCAAATAAAAATGCCAGAAAAGAAAAACCGGCGGCAAGGAATCCCACGACCTCATATCCATATTTAGAAAGCATTCCGCCAATAAGCGGACCAAAGACAAAGCCCAATCCAAATGCAGCCCCAATTACTCCCATTCCTTTCGAACGATTATGTTTTGAAGTAATATCCGCAATGTAAGCCTGAGCTACTCCGATATTACTCCCGCCAATTCCTGCAATTACTCTTGAAAAGAGCAAAAGTAAAAAGGAGTTTGTAAACGCAAATATTACGTATGAAACAGAATTAAGGAAAAGTGAAAAAATTATTACCGGTTTCCTCCCTATCTTATCTGAAACTTTTCCCATAATGGGATTAAACAGAAATTGCATAAACGAATATATAGCGACAACAATACCTATTTGAAAATCGCTGATGTGAATTTCTTTTGTGGCAAATGTCGGTAGAATCGGGATTAATATCCCAAATCCGACCAGATCAATAAATACAGTAACAAAAATAATTGTAAGTGAAGATTTATTTCTTTTAGCCAAAATGTATCTCTATTGTAAATTTTTAATTGAATAATTATTCATTTATTTTCCCAAAGAGAGCGGATATTTTGTTTTGAGTAAATTTTCCATTTTGAGTAAAAGTAAGTTTAATGAAACGAGGAGATTTTTTGCCGCTTTCAATTAATGAAGTAACCCGAATGTAATTATCATTAACTTTTCTCAGTTTTCCTTCCCTAATTTTCCAATCCGTAAAACAATCTCCGATATTATCCGTTAACCGTTTGAACAATCGGGCAGGGTTCTTACTTTTCATAATTATTTTAAGAGAACCGTCTTTAGTGATGTAGGAGGAATCCGCCGAAAAACCATTTGCCCTTAAATCCCTGAAATTATTTTTTATGAGATCCTGAATAAAGATAAAATCAGCTTCCGAATGCTCGGTTACGAATCTAAAAAAATCACATTCTTTCAAGTTTCCTTTCTTAATCAGAGCGGCTGAATCGGCAAAATTAACTCTGCATTTATATTCGCCCACCCCATCCTTTCCGCCGATTATGTATAGTTCCCAATTGCCTGTTTCGTTTATCTTTTTCGTAAAAGTAATTTGCTTTCCGTTTGTGCTGTTGAATACATTTTTACTTCCGGAAGGGGATACAAAAAGAATAAGCGGGACGAAATTATCCGTAGTAAATTGTATCGAAACAAAATCGTTATTATTGAGATAAATCTCGAAATTATTTACTCTCCCAAGTTGTGCATCAACCGGGTCCGTAATTTTTAACGAGTCATTTATCACAAATGATTTTACGTTAAATGTTAACTGTTGTGCAAAAGATGAGTCGGGTAAAATCGTAAGGACAAACAGAACGGTTAATAATAATATCCGTTTCATGAAAGCTCCATATCTGTTTTTTTCTCTTTTACAATCATCCAGAATATCGCTGATAGTAAGAGCGATACACCGCTGATTAAAAATACAATTTCTTTGTCGGAAGCAGATTGAATAATTTTACCAAAATACCAGCTTACTATTAGCTGCGGAATAACAATTGAAAGATTGAACAATCCCATGAATAAGCCCATGCGAGCTTTGTTTACAGTTTCGGACATAATCGCAAATGGTAGTGAAACTATTGCAGCCCAGCCAATTCCGGCAACTATCATAAAAGCGTAAAGTTCAATTTCAGTCCTTGCAATAAATGCCATCCCGAAATAAGCAAGCGACATAATAGCAACGCTTCCCGCCTGTGTTTTAACTCTGCCGTATTTTTCCGCAATTGGCTGAAGTACAAACTTCGGTAAAATCGCCCCGACAGCATTAAGCAAAAGGAACGAGACGGAAATTATTTGTCCGGTTTTGTTATTTAACTCGGCAAGTTTGTCCGGCGCCAATCCATCCGGAGTCGGATTAATTTTCTGTGAAATAAAAGCGATAATAAATACAAACATCGTCTGAACCCCTAACCAAGAAAAAGCATTGGCAAAATTGACTTTCAAATATTCGACAACATTTGTCTTGGAAGTGTCAGTGGATTCATCTGATTCATCCTCGTTAGCATCAATCTCTTTCTTCTCTTCGACCACAAATGAAGGGAAAATCGTTAAAATTAAAACGAGAACAGAACCGAAATAAATCAAAAAGTAATTGCCCCAAACGGCTCCGATGGCGTAAGCTAAAACCCCGAAAGTTCCGGATATTGTCTGCATCCAAGTGTAACCTTTTGTGCGTGGATCGCCTTCCGGAGTAACATCCGCAATGAGAGAACGCGTAGGATTAAAACTGACATTTATTGACAAATCGAGAGTTAATGCAATTACCATTGCAACTCCCATTAAACTGTCAACACCCAACGCCGAATTTACCACATCAATGTTAGGAAGAGCAAGCAGCATTAACGATGCAAGTACTCCGCCTATGATAATAAAGGGTCTGCGCCTTCCTCCCCAAAACCAAACCTTATCACTTAAAAAACCGACAATCGGCTGAGCAATTAATCCGGCAATCGGGCCGGCTGCCCACACAACTCCCATTTGGTGCAAATCAAGATTATATTTGGTTATCAGAATCCAACTCAACGAAGAGATTTGAACAGACAAGGCAAATCCCATTGCCGTTGCAGGTAAGGAAAGTATTGCAAAAAATGTATTTGAAAGTTTTTTCTGAATTTCAAGCATATTGTTTATCCGTTTATTTTATCTGCTTTTAGTATAATCCCGTTTTCATATTTGCGTAACGATATTTTTTCTTTAAACTTCTTTTCACTGTTTACTCTATCCCAAGTCATGCGGGATTTTGACTTATTATCCGGCTCACCAAGTTTAGAGATAAGAAAAGATGAAAGCTTATTAAAGTTTTGACGTGTGGAAGAACTATCGGCAAATTCAATTTCATAACCGATTAATCCACCCTTTAGAATATTGAACGTCCAATTTTTTACGGGAATCTTAATAAAAGAAGAACCTGCAAACCGGAGGCTTAAAACGCCGGATGCGGAATTCATCTCATAATAATCGTAGTTTGCATTTATATCTTTCTCGAGATAGCTTTTCACCGAAGGAATATCACTTCCCCACTTCAACTTTTGAAAGCCTCCAAGTGTTTCATCCTTATTTGAAGAACACGATATAAGCGAAACAAACACTATTACAATTGATAAAAACCGTAAAACTTTTTTCACTTTAAACTCCAAAAATATTCTCGTAAAGATAAAGAAAGATTAAACGAGAGAAAACAACAAATAATAATTGA
>CAZMZM010000052.1:0-15912 GCA_964570865.1 uncultured Melioribacter sp. | reverse complement strand
ATACAAACTTACGGCAGAAAGCAAAGCGGGTAAGTTTATTCAAACAAAGAAAATGGTTTTGATGAAGTAATAACGATTCAAATAATTTAAACAGGAAGATATTTCCACACCGATTAATAGCCGGTGGTTTTCAATGACCTTATAAATGTAACTCAAATAGTTTAATCGATACTCGGAAGTTACATTGTTAAAGAGTCATAATAATTCCGTCATGAGCAGATGTTTTATTTTGATTATAGTTGAAACACACAAAGTACAGAACTAGTTTTTTCTTGTTTATTTTGTTTTTAACTTTCTAATTGGAATATCTTTCCCGTGATGTGATGGTTGTAATTCTTACGGTGCATTACCGTATATCTTTTGCATATCCGGGCGTTCGGTAAAATAATAATGACTCCAAATGTACGCGTGGTTAAATAATGCCGCCAGAATTGCGGCTTTGGAGAATAGAAGTAAGCCGGGCAGATAGAGTATCAAAAGCCCAACGACATACATACCGTTATCAGTATATTTAAATATTCCCTTTTTTTCGAAAGGAACGTTGTAATTTTTATCAAAATGATCAATTCCATATGCCCGTTTGACAGTAAAATATTTCTTTACCGAGTAGAACAAGTAGATTATAAAAGGTGTAATTATTGCTGCTAATGTATAGGAGAATACGGGCTTTATGTGCAGTGTGTTATTGTTGCTGCTTGCCAGAGCAATGATGGATAGCAACCGACTAACAAATAATATGGTGAAACCTATCGCATAAATATTAAATGCTCGATTTATGCCGAAACGTTTTGTAAATGTTCGTTTGTATAGTTCTAAACGCCAGATTAACCAAACATAAATTTGGTGAACAATAGGAACTGCAATCGCCAACAGTAACCATGTTTTCGTACTTATTCCCAGAAGCGAACCGTTCAGTATTTCCGAACAGTTGGTTAAACATAAGTCAACAATCAGAAGTAAGATTGCCAATGAAAGCAAGTGGAATAACTGGTTTTTGAAGATTTGTTTTACTTTGTCCATATCTTTGTTTTAATTACAAAATTATTTATTACATCAAATATAAAAGAAATATTTTTCTCGTGTCCGATAACTCAAAAGTAATTCATGGAATAATAAAAAGCCGAAACTTATTGTAAATCCCTCTTCAATAAGAAAGAAATTTTAGATGAGATTCAAAAATCATTACACAGTCCATTTTACCCGGCCGAGAAGGTAATGCCAATTTGAGAATAAAAAAGGGAGTTGCCTATTAGACAACTCCCTTTTAAAGTTAATTTATTTTTTTGATTATAAAGAATCGATAATCGAGTTTAATGTTGCACTTGGTCTCATTGCTTTTTCAGCGAGATTGTCATCAGGCAGATAGTAACCGCCGACATCGACAGGATTTCCTTGTGCGGCAAGGAGTTCTGCGTTTATTTTCTCTTCGTTTTCTTTTAATTGCGCTGCAACTTTGACAAAACGTGCTTTCAATTCAGAATCTTTATCTTGTTCTGCAAGTGCATCAGCCCAGTACATCGCAAGATAATACGTTCCGCCGCGATTGTCCAATTCGTTAACTTTGCGAGAAGGCATTTTGCCGTTTTCAAGGTATTTGCCGACTGCCACATCAAGAGCTTCGGCCAAAACGGCAGCTTTTTTGTTATCATACTTTTCCGCAATCATTTCGAAAGATGGTACTAAAGCACAATATTCTCCAAGCGAATCCCATCTTAAGTGTCCTTCTTTCAGAAATTGCTGAACGTGTTTCGGAGCCGAGCCGCCTGCACCGGTTTCGAATAATCCGCCGCCGGCAAGCAGCGGAACTATTGAAAGCATTCTTGCGCTTGTTCCCAATTCCAATATTGGGAATAAGTCGGTTAGGTAATCACGTAAAGCATTTCCGGTTACAGAAATTGTATTTAGCCCTTTTCTAACTCTTTCGAGCGTGTATTTCATAGCATCATCCGGCGCCATAATCTTAATTTCCAAACCGTCGGTGTCGTGTTCCGGCAAATATTTTTTCACTTTTTTGATAATTTGAGCATCATGAGCTCTGTTTTCATCAAGCCAGAAAATCGCAGGACTTCCGGTAGCACGTGCACGTCTTACGGCTAATCCGACCCAGTCTTTAATTGGAATATCTTTTGCCTGGCAGCCTCTGAAAATATCACCTTTTTCGACAGGCCTTTCCAAAACAACGTTTCCGTCAAAATCTACAATTTTAATTTTTCCATCACCCGGTGCTTCAAATGTTTTATCGTGCGAGCCGTATTCTTCGGCTTTTTGAGCCATCAAGCCGACATTTGAAACATTTCCCATTGTCGAAGGATCAAACTGTCCGTTTTTCTGTGCATCTTCAATTACTACCTGATAAAATGTAGAATAGCTTCTATCGGGAATCATTGCAATAGTATCTTGCAATTCGTCATTCTTATTCCACATTTTGCCTCCGTCACGAATAACAACCGGCATAGAAGCGTCGATAATTACATCGTTCGGAACGTGAAGATTTGTTTTTCCGTTACCAACCATTGCCAAGTCGGGACGAGTTTCGTAAACTTTATTAATATCGGCAATTATCTCTTCTTTTTTCGCTTCGGGAAGTTTATCCAGTTTTTTCAAAATATCTGCAAGACCGTTATTTACGTTGGCGCCGATTTCCTTAAGTGTTTCGGCGTGTTTTTCCAAAGCGTCCTTAAAGTAAACGGAAACCGCGTGACCAAACATAATAGGATCAGAGATTTTCATCATTGTGGCTTTAAGGTGAAGCGAAAGCAAAACGTTGTCTTTTTTAGCCTCTTCAATTTGTTCTTCGAAAAATTTTCTGAGAGATTTTACATTCATAACGGTTGCGTCAAAAACTTCTCCTTCGAGTAAGTGAAGTTTTTCTTTTAGAACCGTTTCATTTCCGTTTATATCTTCAAAAATAAACTTAACGTCGGTTTCTTTCTCCATTGTAACGGAAACTTCATTGCCGTAAAAGTCATTTTCGGTCATATGAGCAACGCGGGTTTTTGAGCCTGATTCCGGCCAGGGTTTCATCATCTTATGAGGATTTTTCATTGCAAACTTTTTCACTGCTGCTGCCGGACGGCGGTCAGAGTTACCTTCGCGCAAAACGGGATTAACCGCTGAGCCGAGATTTTTTGAAAATCTAATCTGTAGTTCTTTTTCTTCTTCGTTTTGCGGTTCTTCCGGATAGTCGGGAATGTCGTAACCTTTTTCCTGTAATTCTTTGATTGTAGCGCTAAGCTGTGGAATTGAAGCGCTGATGTTCGGTAATTTAATTACGTTAGCTTCGGGCGTTTTTACAATATTTCCTAATTCGGCTAATGCGTCGGGAACTTTCTGTTCCTCTTTTAATCTTTCCGGAAAGTTTGCAATTACTCTTCCGGCAAGAGAAATATCTTTTGTCTCAATTTCAATACCGGTTCCTTTGGTAAAAGCTTTAACAATTGGAAGAAAAGCATATGAAGCAAGTAGCGGAGCTTCGTCTGTTTTTGTCCAAATAATTTTATTAGTTGCCATATAAATACCTCTGATTTAATATGAGTTAAAAAGCTAAAATAGAGTGAACTATCTTTTTTATTTTAAGTTTAAAATTATAAACATTTAAGCTAAATAAAAAGGAAATTCACAGTATTTCGAATGGAGAAAATTATAATTCTAAAATTGTTAAGTCATTATAAAAAATGCCGGAAGCTGTAAGCGCTTACCGGCATTAAAACAAATTATTTTATCTCTTTTCGTAAGGAGGATGTTTGGGTGTAACCGGCGGATTCATTTTTATTTCGTTTGTTACAACATCAATTGCTTTTTCAAGCTGTGGATCCACTCCTTTTGCCATTTGAGTCGGATTGTCAACAACCAAAATATCCGGGTCAACTCCATGTCCCTCTTTGAACCAAGTTCCGTCAGGATTGTACATTCTGAAAGTAGGAACGGTTATCATTCCTCCGTCAATTAACGAAGGAACGCCTGATATGCCGATTAATCCGCCCCAAGTTCTTTCGCCGATAAGTTTTCCTAATTTCATATTTCTGAAAAAGTCGGGAAAAGCGTCTCCGCCCGAACCGCTCCATCCGTTAATCAGCATTACTTTATGCCCGAGTTGCGATTGCGGAGGCCATGTCCAAGTTTTGCCGTCTCTAACAGCCCAATAAGCGAGTGCTTTCTTGTTCAAAAGCTCGATGAATCTGTCGGGTATTTGTCCTCCGCTGTTAAAACGCTCATCAATTATTAAACCTTCTTTGTCAATTTGTGCTAAGTATTGTCTTACTAAATCGTCCTGCCCGTCAATGCCTGTACTTCTAACGTAGATATAGCCGACTTTTCCGTCGGTAGCTTCTTCAACGTGTTTTCTTTTTTGTTCAATCCAAGCTAAATTACGTAAACGGTTTTCATTCGATTTTGTTTTTACAATTACTTTCCAAGCGCCTTCAAAATCGGGTTTGTTATTTACGGTTAGCTCAACGGTTTTTCCTCCCAGCGTTTCAAATGCGGCATATGGTTCTTTGTTTATGTCTAAAGGTTCACCGTTAACCGCCAAAATATAATCGCCCTGTTTAATTTTTATTCCCGGTTCGGACAGAGGAGAACGTTCGGAAACGTCCCATTCGGCACCTTTAATTATTTTAGCAATTTTGTAATGGCCGGATTCTTCGCTCCAGTTTATCCCGAGCAATCCGACATTCCGGTGTTCACTTTTCTCGGTGTCGCCTCCACCTTTGTATGTGTGAGACGAGCTGAGTTCGCCAATCATTTCGCCGAGCAAAAAGTTTAAGTCCCATCTTGAAGCGGCAAATTTAACAAGGTTTCCGTATCTCGATCTAACTTCGTTCCAGTCCACTCCGTGCATATTCGGGTCATAAAAGAAATCTCTTTCCATTCTCCAAGCATCGGTAAAAATTTCCGTCCATTCCTCTTTCGGATTTATAGTCATAACTAAATTTTTTACAGGAACGGCTTTTTCCAATTTTTTACCGGCTCCGATTCCAATTATATAAAATGAACGTCCTTTTACTACAAGTAAATTTTTGCCGTCTGCGGTAACGTCAAAACCGCTTGCGTTTTTAACTACGGTTTTTTCTTTTCGATCTTTCAAATCAAAATATTTAATCGGAGAACTTTTTCCGGTACTTCCGGTATTAGGATATTTTATGTAAAGAACTTTTCCGCTTACGGCATTTAAATTCGAATAATTACCTGCATCGGGCGGAAGAAGAATTGCCCTGGATTCAAATCGGTTAAAATCAATTTTTACCGCTTCTTTTTTTTCCGCTTTATCATTATCCTTTTTGGGGGAATCGCTCTTTTTTGTCTCCGCTTTTACTTCGTCATTCTTAGGAGCCAAAGGGGATTTTATTTCGGTTGTAAGAGGAACGGCAGCAATTCGGGTGGTGTTAGCATAAATAAAATTATTGTTTACGGAACTGTAAATGGGGGAAAAATGCCTATTGGTCAAGTAGTAAATATATTTACCGTCAGGATCAAAAACCGGATGTGAATCGGAGTAATAACCGGAAGTAACCTGATGAGTTTTTTCATTTTCAGTGTCGTAAATAAAAATTGCATCATGTTGGTTATCCAAACCGCGTGAGTAAGTTACAAAGCGTCCGTCCTTTGACCAGCTTACGGTAAATGATTCCAGCCCCCCTTCATATTTATAAAGGGCTTTGTCAATATCCGTAATTTCTTTCGAATTAATATCAAAAAGCCGGATTCTCATTGCATTATCGATATAAACCAACTTATCGCTATTTGGCGACCAGAAAATATTGTACTTAAATTTTGACTTGGTGTTTGTAAGCGTTTTTGGATGTGAATCAATTTTTGACATATCTTTTAGAGTCAGTTGGTATTCACCGGAAGCGTCGCTCCAATATGCTACCCGCTTCCCGTCCGGCGACCAAGCCGGATACCTTTCGGCGGATCCGCTGCTATTGGTTAAATTGTAAACAACACCTTTTTCTTTAGGTACCGAAAAGAGTTCGCCGCGAGCTTCAATAACTACACGGTTTCCGTCCGGTGAAGGAGTTACATGCGTAATATATTTGCTCACATTTTTCTTTTCTGGGATTAATGCAATTTGATCCGAGATTATGTTAATCTTCACCTTTGAGTATTTTTGATTTTCGAGATTCAATAAGTATAAGTTTCCGCCGGCTTCAAAAATAATATCTTTCGGTCCAATCGAAGGAAAATGAACGTCAAACTTTTTGAAAAAAGTAAGTTGAGAAAACTTTTCCGATTTAATATTATATACCCAAATATTAAATCTTTCAGCTGTTCCTCTATCGGAAAGGAAGTAAATATTATCTCCTCTGAACATCGGCATTTCGTCGTTTGCCGCTTCGTCAGTAATATTTTTTGAATCAAAAGTTTTCAAATTAAAAAGCCAAATATCGGTAGCCATTCCGCCTCTGTAACGTTTCCATGTTCTGAAAAGACGTGTCCTTGGTGTATATGCCAGCATTTTCCCATCTGCGGAAACAGAAGCAAACTCACCGTACGGCACCGGAAGTTTTTTCGCTAATCCGCTTGTTGCCGGAATTGTAAAGAGTCGGTCAAATCGCTGCCTGCCGCTTTCACGTGCGGAAGCAAACAAAATGTTTTTCCCGTCCGGCATCCAATCCAGCATTCTATCTGTGCTCGGATGATAAGTTACCCTGTGAGGAATTCCGCCCTTGTGTGAAATAACATAGATGTCAATGTTTCCGTTATAGTTACCGCTGAATGCTATCTTTTTTCCGTCAGGCGAAAATTTGGGTAATATTTCCTGACCTTTGGGTGAACTTAGTTTGTGTGCCGTTCCACCTGTAATCGGAGCAACCCAAATGTCTCCGGCATAACTGAAAGTAATTTCCGAATCGGAAACATCAGGGTATTGGAAAAGACGCGCATTAATTTGCGCAAACAACATTGAACTTCCCAAAAAGAGTGAAAGAATAATAATTTTCTTCATAGTTTGCCTCTGTTGAAATTAATAATCAGTAATAAAATTATATAGACGGGAATATAGCGGATTTGTTTTATAAAAATTAAATAATCGTTAATACTTTTTTCGATGACGCAATATTCGTAATGTTTTGTTTGGTAACGGTTTTGATTAATTTTGCTCTCGATTAAGTTAGGAATTAGAAAAAATCGTATAGTTGCCGAATATTTTGTTTTGAAAATTCAAAATAATTATTTATCATTGCAACATGAAATTTGAAAAGGCAAATAACGTTAACAGAACAACTACTTGGTGGTGGTGGAACAATATGTCTCCGCTATCCTAAGTTAGTATAAATTTTTTAACAGCCGTGGATAGTCGGAAGACCGTTCACGGCTTTTTTCATTTTAAAGCCGTGTATTTAACACGGCTTTTTCAGTTTAAATTAAAACATACAATGGAGTTACAGATGGACAACAAAATTTACCTCTCTGCAAAAGAAATGCCTAAGCAATACTACAACATATTGCCCGATTTACCAACGCCGATGGCAATGCCGTTAAATCCTCAAACGCAGGAACCTATTTCGCCGGATGACCTTTCGGCGATTTTCCCGATGGAATTAATCGAGCAGGAAATGAGTCAAGAGCGTTTTATCGATATTCCCGAAGAAGTTCGTGAAATTTACAGTATCAGCCGCCCGACTCCGGTTTTCAGAGCATTTAATCTGGAAAAGTTTTTGGATACGCCTGCAAAAATATATTACAAATATGAAGGCGTAAATCCGGCGGGAAGCCATAAAACAAACACGGCAATAGCCCAAGCATATTATAATAAAAGAGCAGGAATAAAACGACTCGTAACCGAGACCGGCGCGGGTCAGTGGGGAAGCGCGCTTGCAATAGCAGCTCAGCACTTTGGTTTGGAACTTCAAATTTTTATGGTTAAGGTAAGTTATTTTCAGAAGCCTTATCGTAAAACCATGATGATGCTCCACGGCGCTTCGGTTAATCCCAGTCCTTCTCCCCTTACTCAATCGGGAAGACTTGCGCTTGAAGAAGATCCGGATTCGCCGGGCTCACTTGGAATTGCAATTAGTGAAGCCATTGAGTTAGCTGTTCAAGATAAAGATACGAACTATTCGCTCGGAAGTGTATTGAACCATGTTATGACACACCAGTCAATTATCGGTGAAGAAACCCGTTTGCAGTTGGAGAAAGTCGGCGACTATCCCGATATTGTAATTGCCAGCGCCGGAGGCGGAAGTAACTTTGCAGGATTGTCGTTCCCATTTCTCAGAGATAAGCTTTCCGGAGCAAAAAAAGATATGCGAGTAATCGCTGTTGAACCTGCCTCATGCCCGACACTTACTAAAGGTAAATTTACATACGACTTCGGCGACACCGCAGGTTACACTCCGCTACTTAAAATGTTTACGCTCGGGCATAATTTTATCCCTCCTAAAATTCATGCCGGCGGATTGCGTTATCACGGGATGGCTCCGACGGTTTCGAAGTTGCATGAAGATGGTTTTATTGAAGCGCGTAGTTATCACCAATTAGAAGTATTTGACGCAGCACGCGATTTTATTAATGCCGAAGGAATACTCCCCGCACCCGAAAGCGCTCATGCGGTTAAGGCTGCCATGGATGAAGCAATAAAATGTAAAGAAACCGGCGAAGCCAAGACGATAGTCTTTAATTTGTCGGGACACGGTTTTCTGGATTTAGGCGCATACGAGTCATATATTGCGGGTAAATTAGAAGATTACAAACTACCGGAGGAAACAATATTAAGATACTTTGCAGATTTGCCTGAAATTAAAAAATAGCAAGTGCTAAGTAGATAGATTGATTAGTTGATTTAAGAATCCCGGACAATGTTCGGGATTTTTTTATGGTAAAAAGCAATAAACAAGAATAATTAAAGAGAGCTTTCTTGCGGATAACTTTGTTATATATTAATTTACTTTACTGTTTTAGTTTTCTAAACAGACAATTTTTTGAATTAATGTTCATTATAAAATATTAAGGCAGCAATTTTATGAGCGATAAACTTTACACATATCCAATTGATAAACTGTTAAAGTGGATACTTAACGAAGAAAAACAAGGAAAAATTTTCGGAATATATAAAGAACTTCTTTTTTCTCCTTCCTCTGATAATCCTTTCAGAATAAAAAGATACGGAAAATTACTTGAAACACCTATTGGCGTTGCTGCCGGGCCTCATACGCAAATGTCGCAGAACATTATTGCCGCTTGGCTGACAGGTTCGCGTTACATCGAGCTTAAAACAGTTCAAACATTAGATGAACTGGATGTAGCAAAACCCTGCATAGAGATGAAGGATGAAGGCTATAACTGTGAGTGGTCTCAAGAACTTAAAATTAAGCAATCGTTTGACGAATATCTGAACGCTTGGATTTTAATACATATTCTAAAAGATAAATTCGGGTGGGATAATAGTGAAGAAGGATTCATTTTTAATATGAGCGTAGGTTACGATTTAGCAGGAATTATGCAACTGAATGTTCAGTGGTTTTTTGATAAGATGAATGACGCTTCGGCGGAGATTGCCGAAAAGGTTGAGTTGCTTTCTCCGATTTATCCCCGTATTAGAGATTTGCGGATTCCTTCACGTTTATCCGATAATGTTACCCTTTCCACAATGCACGGATGTCCGCCCGACGAAATAGAAAGTATTGCCGAATACTTATTAAAAGAAAGAAAACTAAATACTGCTGTCAAACTAAATCCGACTCTTCTTGGTCCCGAAAAATTACGATATATTTTGAACGATAAACTAGGTTTTAAAACAGTAGTTCCCGATGTGGCATTTGAGCACGACCTTAAATATGAAGATGCCAAGAGAATAATTGATTCCCTTATTGCTACGGCTAAAGAAAATAATGTGGAGTTCGGATTAAAACTGACCAACACTCTGGAATCACTGAACAGCACCGAAAAATTGCCTGAGGATCAGGAAATGGTTTACATGAGCGGACGCGCTCTGCACCCGATAAGCATTAATCTTGCTGCGAAACTTCAAAATGACTTTGATGGCGTACTCGATATTTCATTCTCAGCAGGGGTTGACGCATTTAATGTACCCGAAGTATTGCGCTGCAATATAAAACCGGTTACGGTTTGTTCAGACTTATTAAAGCCGGGCGGATATACGAGAACTTCGCAATACATTGAAAATATTGAAGCTGAAATGAATAAATATGACGCTAAAAGTATTGACGAATTCGTGCTGAGTTCGGCAAACGGCGCAAGCTCAATAAAATCAGCCGCTTTAGATAACTTAAATCGTTATGCCGAATCTGTATTGGATGAGAACCGTTATAATAAATCTGCTTTTCATTACGACGGCATAAAAACCAATCGCGAACTGACAACTTACGACTGCATTGAAGCGCCCTGTATGGAAACTTGTGCTATTTCCCAAGATGTTCCCGATTATATGTACTACACGGCAAAAGGTGATTTTGAAAAAGCGTTTGAAGTAATTGCAACCGGTAATCCGTTGCCCAACGTAACGGGAATGGTTTGTGACCATTTGTGTCAAACAAAGTGCACTCGAATAAATTACGACGAACCGCTGTTGATTAGGGAAATAAAAAGGTTTATTTCGGAAAAACATGAAGGGGATTTTATTCTTAAACCGAAGGAGAAAAACGGTTTAAGCGTATCTGTAATCGGGGCGGGTCCGTCGGGACTTTCGGCAGCATATTTTTTGGCTCTCGAAGGATTTAACGTAACTGTTTACGAGCAAAGTGAAACAATCGGAGGTATGCCGGCAAGCGCAATCCCTAATTTTAGGATAGATGATAACAGAATAAATGAGGATGTTAAAAATCTTGAACGAATAGGGGTAACAATTTTAACAAAACAAAAAATAAATTCGGAAAAATTTAACGAATTGCAAAACAACTCCGATTTTATTTTTATTGGAGTAGGCGCGCAAGTCGGGAAAAAGTTGAATATCGAGGGGGAAAATCTCTCCGGAGTTTATGATCAACTTGAGTTTTTAGCATTAACGCGAAACGGTAAACCGTTTGCTCTTGGCAAAAGTGTTGCCGTAATTGGAGCGGGTAATTCGGCAATGGACGCTGCGAGAACCGCAAAACGAATAGTCGGAAAGAACAACAATGTAACTGTGGTTTACAGACGAACAATAGAGGAAGCCCCGGCTGATAAAGAGGAAATAGCCGCTCTGATTGAGGAAGGAATTGAGATTATCGAACTTGCTCAACCGGTAGAAATCTCTGAAAATATCGGGAGAAAAATATTAAAATGTCAGAAAATGGAGTTGAGTACGCCGGACAATTCGGGACGCAGAAAACCGGTGCCGGTTAAAGATAATTTTATTGAACTTAGCTTTGATTCGATAATCACAGCCGTAGGGCAAGATGTGATACTTGATTTTTTCCCCGGCGAAAAATTAGAGATTGATGAAATAACGAAAGAAACGCAGATAAAAAATGTTTTTGCCGGCGGAGATGCTGTTAGAGGGGCGGATTCATTAATTAACGCAATTGCAGACGGTAAATATGCGGCAGGCGAAATAATAAAACAAGCTCAAAAAGATTTCAATTTTAAACCGACAAAAGTTGTAAAAAATCTCGAATTGAAAGATTACCAGAAGCTGATTTCAAAGAAAGTTTCCGGCGTTCAAATGCCTGTTATTAAGGAAGAAAAACGGTTCACTTTTGAATTGGTGCACCCTCTTCTCGATGATAAATCGGCAATTGAAGAAGCCTCGCGCTGCATGTTTTGTAATGATGTTTGTAACATATGTGTTTCGGATTGTCCGAATCTCGCAAATCTTTCGTACGAAGCAAAACCGTGGGAGGTTAAATATCCTGTTGTTAAATTGAACGGAAATACTTTTGAAGTTGTATCTTCAAAAACTTTCCGAACCGAACAAACAACGCAGATAATTAATATTGGCGATTTTTGTAACGAGTGCGGTAATTGTGATACTTTTTGTCCTACTTCCGGTGCTCCTTATAAAACGAAACCCAAGGTTTATCTTACTAATGAAAGTTTTGCAGCCGAAGATAATTGTTATTTCATTGATAATAATGAAATTAGTTTTAAATTAAATAACAGCATACAATCTGTTAGGTTCTTTGGTAATGTTGCAGAATATTTTGGAAAGGGAATTCGGTTGAAATTCATTCACGACAATTTTGATATAATTTATGCCGAGTCGAAAAATGAAATGACTATTGATTTTTCAAAGATAGCGGAGATGGTTTATTTATTTAATAATCTAACAGAGCATCCGCTTTTCGGAGAATCGTAATAAAAATAATAATAAATATAAGTCGAAATAATAACACGGAAAAAAGATGAAATTTTACTTAAACGGAAAAGAGAAAGAATACAACGGTGCGCCTGAATTATCGCTCCTAAAATATCTGCGTGAAATCGAAAATATTACTTCCGTAAAGGATGGGTGTTCCGGTCAGGCTGCTTGCGGAGCTTGCACTGTTCAGTTGGACGATAAATCGGTTTTGTCGTGCGTTACGCCTATGAAAAAAGTTGAAGGGAAAAGCGTAATTACGCCCGAAGGAATTGATGAATTTAAGCAGCGTGTTTTTACAAACGCATTTGTTGAAAAAAGCGGAGTTCAGTGCGGGTTCTGTACTCCCGGAATTGTAATGCAGGCTAAAGTGTTGTTAGATAAAAATCCCAATCCGAGCAGAGAGGAAATAGCAAGAGCGTTGCAGCCTAATATTTGCCGGTGTACCGGTTACAAAAAAATTATCGATTCAATTGAATATGCTGCCGAAGCAATTCGTGAAATAAAGGAAATCCCTTTCCCGCATACAGATGGGAAAGTTGGAACGCGCCAGCCAAAATATAATGCCGAAAATCTTGTTTTGGGTAAATCTCCATTTGTAGCCGATGTTAAGTTAGAGGGAATGACTTACGGAGCATTGAAGTTTAGCGATTATCCACGTGCAAAGGTAATTAAAATAGATACTTCCGCAGCTGAAAAAATATCGGGCGTCATTAAAGTATTTACGGCATCTGATGTGCCGGGCGAAAGATACACAGGTCTGATTGTAAAGGATTGGCCTATCATGATTGCGGAAGGGGAAGAAACGAGATATGTAGGAGACGTGATTGCAGGCGTCGTTGCAGAATCGGAAGAGATTGCGAGAATAGCGGTTGACGCTGTTAAAATTGAATATGAAGAGTTGGAACCTCTGACGGATCCGTTCAAAGCGCTTGATACAGATGCCCCTCAGATTCATCCGGACGGAAATCTTCTTTCGGTTACCAAAATTCGTAACGGCGATTGGGAGAAAGCATTTGCCGATGCGGATTATGTGTCGGAAGGTTTTTATCAAACGCAGATGATTGAACATGCTTTTCTTGAGCCGGAAGCAGCAGTTGCGCGTCCAAGTGATGAAGGGGGAGTTGAAGTTTTATCGCAAGGGCAGGGAGTTTATGAAGACAGAAAACAGATTGCTTCGGTGCTTGGTTTGGACGAAGATAAAGTTCGCGTAATTCAAGTTCCCAACGGTGGCGGATTCGGAGGTAAGGAAGACTTAACCGTTCAACACCATGCGGCGATGTATTCCTATCTTACGGGGAAACCGGTTAAAATTACTTTAACTCGGGATGAGTCAATAATAATGCACCCGAAACGGCATCCGCTTTACATGAAATATGCTGTTGCTTGCAACAAGCAGGGAAAACTGACCGGACTTAAAGCCGATATTCTTGGCGATACCGGAGCTTACGCATCGGTCGGGATGAAGGTGCTGGAACGTGCCGCAGGTCATTCTACGGGCGCTTACACTATCCCGAATGTTTATGTGGAGAGCAAAACAGTTTATTCAAACAATTTACCATGCGGTGCAATGCGCGGATTCGGCGTTAATCAAGTTACTTTTGCTATTGAAAGTTGTATTGATGATTTATGCGAGCAAGGCGGATTTGACCGCTGGCAGTTCCGTTATGATAACGCAATTAAAAACGGCGATACAACGGCAACGGGACAAGTAATTGAAGCCGGTGCGGGAGTTAGGGAAACACTCCTTGCCGTTAAGGATGTTTTTCAATCGGCTAAGTATGCCGGAATTGCATGCGGAATGAAAAATACCGGGATCGGGAACGGAATTCCTGATGAGGGAATCGTAAAAATATTTGTGGAATCTGAAAACCATGTTGTACTTCAGCATGGATGGACAGAGATGGGACAAGGAGTTAACACAATAGCGGTTCAATATCTTTGCAGCGAAACAGGAATTAATCCGGAAATAGTTGAAGTACGTGTTGATACAAAAGATGGAGCCGAAGCGGGAATGACAACCGCATCACGCGCTACTTCCATTTTAGGAAATACAATAATAAATACGGCAAAGGATTTTAAGGAGGATTTAAAATCTCACACTTTAAACGAACTTGTCGGAAAAGTTTATGAAGGAACGTGGAAATGTGATTGGACGACCGACCCTGAAGCTAAGGTTGAAAAGCCGGTTACTCATTATTCTTATAGCTATGCTACACAAGTTGTAACTCTTGATGATAATGGAGAAATCGATACAATTTATGCTGCACATGATGCCGGTAAAATTGTAAATCCCAATTTGTTTGAAGGACAGATTGAAGGTTCGGTTCATATGGGACTCGGTTATGCAATTTCAGAGGAACTTGTTTTGGAAAACGGCCGCCCGAAAAGCACTAATTATCGCAAACTCGGAGTTTTACGCGCAAAGGAAACTCCAAATATTAAGGTAATCGGGATTGAAGTGAACGACCCGAATGGTCCGCGCGGAGCAAAAGGAGTTGGTGAAATCGGCTTAGTACCTACGGCGCCTGCCGTTGCCGGAGCTTTTTATCAATACGACGGTACAAGATATTTTAAATTACCAATAAAAAAGAGGAGTAGAAAAAATGGATAATCTCTATGAAAAGATACCGAAAGCTGAACTGCATCTTCACATCGAGGGAAGTTTTGAGCCGGAGTTAATGTTTGAAATTGCCCGGAGGAATGGAGTTAAAATTAAATTTAATTCCGTTGAAGAGGTAAGAAAGGCATATAATTTTAATAATCTCCAGGAATTCTTGGATATTTATTATGCCGGTGCAAATGCGTTAATTAAGGAAAAGGATTTCTTTGATCTTACTTGGGCTTATTTGGAAAAAGCGCACAGACAAAATGTTGTCCATGCCGAAATTATGTTCGATCCGCAAACTCACACGTCGAGAGGTATTCCGTTCAAATATGTTATTGGAGGAATCCATTCGGCTATGGAAGAGGCAGAGCAAAAATTCGGGATAACCTCTAATTTAATTCTCAGTTTTTTACGTCATCTCAGCGAGGAGGATGCTTTCAAGACTTTGGACGAAGCGCTTCCTTACAAATCGTGGATAACAACCGTTGGTTTGGATTCATCCGAAGTAGGTAATCCGCCGTCCAAATTTAAAAATGTATTTGCGAAAGCCCGCGAGGAAGGATTTCGTCTTACCGCACATGCAGGAGAAGAAGGTCCGGCAGAATATGTGTGGGAAGCGTTGAATTTACTGGACGTTGACAGAATCGATCACGGCAATCGTTCGTTGGAAGATGAAAAACTTGTTGAGACCTTATCGGAGAAAAAAATTGCACTCACTGTTTGTCCTTTATCCAATAAAAAATTGCAAGTAGTTACGGATATGAAAAAACATCCGTTAAAATCGATGTTAGAAAAAAACCTTTTTGTAACGGTAAATTCGGATGATCCGGCGTATTTTGGCGGATACATTAACGAAAACTACAAAGCGGTTATTGAAAATCTTGAATTAACAAATGCCGATGTGATTAAATTAGCTCGCAATTCTATTGAGGCCTGTTTTATTGATGATGATAAAAAAGCGGAATATTTGAAACGAATTGATGATGCGGTAATAAATAATTAAGCATCTGTTATTTAAATTCTTTTGTGTAAACTCTTCTTTTTTGACCTAAGTCCATAATTCCTCCAG
>CAZMZM010000051.1:0-16149 GCA_964570865.1 uncultured Melioribacter sp. | reverse complement strand
GAAGCAATCTGTAGTGAAAACAGAGTGTACTCAATAATTCATGAGATTGCTTCGTCACTTCGTTCCTCGCAATGACACGAGTATTTTTTTACTGTCTTTGCGAACGTAATCCGTCAGTTGCGGGAGGTCTTTATTAAACGTTCTATTTTCACACATTATGGTAAATATTACAAAAACATCTCTTTTTAATGAACATCATAAATATATTTTTTTTATTTTTGGAGTTTATAGTATTATTTAAAATAATAATGCTTATTTTTAAAGTTTTTTTGATGTAAATCACTAAAAAATAAATTATTTCAAATAATAAAAAATTATTTAAGGAATTTGATATGGCTAAGATATTGCACAAAGAACAATTATCGGAAAATGTATTTCTGATGCGTTTGGAAGCTCCCCTAATAGCCGAAGAGAGAAAAGCAGGACAATTTATTATGCTGCAAATTGACCTCGATTATGGAGAGAGAATACCTTTAACTATCGCTGATGCCGATAAAGAAGAAGGGTCAATAACAATTATTTACCAAGTTGTCGGATTAACAACCGACGAACTGTCCCGAATGAACGTCGGAGATGATATTCCCGTTCTGGTCGGCCCATTGGGCAAACCTACTCACGTTAAAAAATTCGGAACTGTCGTTTGCGTAGGCGGCGGAATCGGCGTAGCGCCACTTCATCCTATTGCACAAGCCATGAAAGAAGCGGGAAACAAAGTAATCATAATTATGGGCGCAAGAAATAAAGAGCTTATGATTATGGAAGAAGAAATGAAAAAAATTGCGGATGAACTTATTATTGTTACCGACGACGGAAGCTACGGTCGTAAAGCATTGGTAACCGAACCATTAAAAGAAATTTGTGAAAGTGAAGAAAAGCCTGATTTGGCAGTTGCTATCGGGCCTCCCATTATGATGAAATTCTGTTCCAAAACCACCGAACCTTACAAAGTTCCCACGGTTGTTTCGTTAAATACAATTATGGTTGACGGAACAGGTATGTGCGGCGGCTGTCGTGTTAATATCGGCGGCGAAGTAAAATTCGTATGTGTTGACGGACCGGAATTTGACGGTCATAAAGTTGATTTTGATAATATGATGGCAAGATTAAACTCGTTTAAAGAAATTGAATCAGAAAAACATAAATGTTATTTAGATAGAATTACCGAGAAAAAATTAGAGCAACAAAAGCAAAAGGAGGCAAACTAATGAGCCACCATACAGTAGAAGAAATTGATGCTGCAGCTAAAAAGTTTTTTGATGAACTTTTTCCCAAAGAAGCTGAACTAAAAGTTAAAGATAGAATAAAAATTCCCACAATGGAAATGCCTGCTCAAGACCCTGAAGAGAGAGTATGCAACCTCGAAGAAGTAGCAATCGGGTTTACGGAAAACGAAGCCGTAGTTGAAGCAATGCGTTGTATTCAGTGCCCCACTCATCCTTGTATTGATGATTGTCCGGTTCATATTAATGTTCCTCTTTTTATTGAAAACATAGCACATTTCGATTTCCAAGGAGCTGTGAACGTTATTAAAGAATCCAGCTTGCTCCCGTCTATCTGCGGAAGAGTTTGCCCGCAGGAAGAGCAATGTCAGAAACATTGTTCCGTTGGAAAAGTATTTAAAGATGTTGACAAATCTGTCGGCATTGGACGTTTGGAAAGATTTGTTGCAGACTGGGAAAGAGAAAACGGACAAATTGAACTGCCGAGCGTAAAACCCGAGACAGGCAAAAAAGTTGCCGTTGTCGGTAGCGGACCTGCCGGCTTAGTTGTAGCAGCCGATGTAAGACGCGAAGGACATTCCGTTACAATATTCGAAGCATTCCATAAATTAGGCGGAGTTATGAGATACGGTATCCCGGAATTCCGTCTTCCGAATGACATTGTTGACCAGGAAGTTGATACGCTTAGAAAAATGGGCGTTGAAATTAAAACAAACTTTGTTGTCGGTAAAACCCGTACATTAACTGATTTAATGAAAAAAGATGGTTATGATGCAGTATTTGTAGGCACCGGAGCCGGATTGCCGATATTTATGGGAATCGAAGGAGAAAACTTAATCGGCGTAGTTTCGGCAAACGAATATCTTACGAGAGCTAACTTGATGCGCGCTTTTGACAGAGAACACGCCGACACTCCAATTTATACTTCTAAAACCGTTGCCGTACTCGGCGGCGGCAATGTTGCGATGGATTCGGCACGTATGGCAAAACGTTTAGGCGCAGAAAAAGTATATGTTGTTTACCGTAGAACAGAAGTTGAAATGCCTGCAAGAAAAGAAGAAGTTCAACATGCTAAAGAAGAAGGTATCGAATTCATGTTCTTGACGAATGCAAAAAGTATTCACGGAACCGAAGACGGACGTGTTGACAAGATGGAATGCCTGAAATACGAATTAGGCGAGCCGGATGCATCAGGGCGTCGTCGTCCTATTGCTATTGAAGGAAGCGAGTTCTTCCTTGATGTGGATACTGTAATTGTTGCAATTGGTAACGGCAGTAATCCGCTTATCAGCCATACAACTCCGGGGATTGAAACAAATCGCTGGGGAAATATTATTGTTGACGAAACTCAGAAAACATCTCTCGACAAAGTATATGCCGGTGGTGATATTGTTCTTGGAGCGGCAACCGTAATATTGGCAATGGGTGAAGGACGTAAAGCTGCGCAAGCAATTAACGAAGTTCTGCAAAAAGAGATAGAAGAAGAAAAAGGTGAAGTAAGTTAATATACATTATTCCCCTATTTTACAAAGCCCGACTTTCATTTTGAGCCGGGCTTTTTTATTCCTCCCTCAAAAAAAATCAATAATTTGATCTTACTACACAGTAAATAATAATTTTGATTTAGGTTAATGCTAATTCAAAATAAAAATTAACAAAGCAATAAACAACAACCAAGAACTCAGAGCAATTGCAGAATTACCATAAATCCGTTTTACACCGATAAAAAATAGAAATAAACTCCAAGCAAGCATTAATCCGTGAATGAATAATAAGAAATAAGCAGGGAAAGATTTAATAACCCATGGAAAAGGATGAAACGTAAACCAAAACTCGCCGAACAGACCAACCTCAACCGGAAGCAACAAAAATATGCTTAAAACAAAAGGGACAAAGGCAAAAACCGAAACCGCAATCAAATCTTTTATTCTGGATTTATATCCTAAAAAACCAAAGAACAATTTAGAAGTTACTGAATAAAAAATTAGGAGTAAGGTCAACTCCTTTAATGTCAGCCATAAACTAACCGAATACGCATGTACACCCGCATTCTCCTGAACTTGCGCATTTAAGTAGATAAAATTCAACAAAGATAAACCGACTACGGTAACCAAAAATAAAATAAATATCCCCGACTTTCGTTTGACGAAAATAATGTCTTCCATTGTTTTAACCGGTTCGGGAAAAAGGTTAAAAATAGTCAGCCAGATATTTAAATTGTTCCTTCTGCTTCTGATAAAAGCGCCGCAATTAGGGCATGTATCCAAATAATTAGGAATGTTCTGATTACAAGAGCTACATTTGACACTATTTTTTATTTTAATTTTCAAAACTTGTATTTAACCGCAATTCCGGAAGAATGCAGTTGCAAGTTTTGATAAACCGAAAAATCGAAAAGATGTGCGTCAACATAAGCATCTAAAACATTCAGGAAATAAGTAATGAATAAAAAAACAGCATTCAAATCTCGCTGATTTCTGTAAAATTCTCTTATTTCATAATACTGAGATAAGTTGTCGTTCGAATATAAATCGGCATACTCCTTGTACAGCTTATCGTTCTGAACCCAATAATAAATAAATGCTCCGGAAGCTCCCCAAATAATTGGTATTTTCCAATATGCTTCATTGTAAAATTGTCCCCATCCCGGTAAAATGGCACTTCTAAGCATCGCTCCGGAAGGTGATTTTTTAGGGGAATATACTTCCGGCATGGGACTTTTTACCGTATCAATTTTTGATTGGGCTAATGATAAATCAGGAATTAATAATAAAAAAGATAATAGTATAAAAAATAAAAATCGTTTTTTCATTAATAATATCAATTGCTCAAATCAATTAATTCAAACAATTCGAATAAACGTTCCAACTCATCGTTAGAGTAAAATTCAATAGAAATAGAACCCGAACCATCTTTTTTCTGCTTGCATGAAACCTTTGTCGCGAAAATAGTTCTAAGTTTGGATTCAATGTCACGGCGCGATAAATCATCACGATATTCTTCAACTGTTTTATTTTTATCTCCCCCTTTTTTAACCGTATCCGGATTATTAAGGTTGTGAACAAGTTTTTCAACTTTTCTAACGGAAAGCTGTTTTGAAATTATTTGGTCGAGCAATTGAAGTTTAAGATTATCGGATTCCAAATTAATTAAGGCACGCGCATGACCGGCGGAAATTACCCCGGAAGCAATCGCTCCCCTGACTTTTTCAGGCAATTTTAATAAGCGCAACGAGTTTGTAATTGTGGTGCGATTCTTCCCTACTCGCTTAGCGATTTCCTCCTGAGTAAGTTTACATTCCGAAATTAACTTTTGATACGATTCCGCAACTTCAATCGGGTTCAAGTCTTCGCGTTGAATATTTTCAATAAGAGCAAGCGCTATCATGTTTTCCGGAGTGTCAACCTTAATTATGTAAGCAGGAATTTCACGATAGCCGATATCGGTACAAGCTCTAAGCCTTCTTTCACCGGAAATAAGTTCGTAGTTACCATTCGAAGCTCTCCTGACAGTGATTGGCTGGATTAAACCGTTTTCCAAAATAGAATTGCGTAACTCTTCAAGAGCCTCTCGGTTAAATTCCGTCCTTGGCTGATAAGGGTTCGGGACTACTTTGGAGACCGGGACTTTTACTAAAACGTCCAATTCGTTTCCGTCGTCAGTTTTTAGTTCTTCCGAATTTACAGCTACAGGTTCATTAACCGAATCTCTTACTTTCGGATTAATCAACGCATCCAATCCTTTACCCAAACCCATTTTCATTTTACTCATTCTTGTTCCCTTTAGTAGATTCACCGGATAAAAGTTCAACAGCCAAAGCCATATAATTTTTAGCACCGGTAGATGTCGCATCATATAATATAACCGGTTTCTCAAAACTCGGAGATTCTGATATTCTGACATTCCGGCTAATTATCGTTTTAAAAACTCTTTCGCCAAAATAATTCTTAACTTCCTTAACCACTTGATTTGAAAGTTTCAAACGCTGGTCGTACATTGTAAGGAGTACGCCTTCAATAAATAAATCCTTGTTGAAATTCTTCTTAACTATATTGATTGTATTCAACAATTGTCCTAAACCTTCCAATGCAAAATACTCGCACTGTACCGGAACAATTACCGCATCGGATGCCGTAAGAGCATTAAGAGTAAGCAATCCGAGAGACGGCGGACAATCGATAAAAACGTAATCATAATCTTCTTTAATATTATCAATAAATTCTTTTAATAAGAACTCTCTGTTTTCAATTCCAACCATTTCCACTTCAGCACCGACAAGATTAATACTGGCAGGAACAATATCCAAATAAGGCATGTATGTGGTTTGAATTGCTTCCTTAAATTCAATTGATCCGCTGATTGCTTCATATACAGATTTACCTGTCCCGTCAATTCCCAATCCGGAAGATGAGTTTGATTGAGGATCAATATCAATTAATAAAGTTTTTCTTTCCAGCGCCGCTACGGATGCGGAAAGATTAATTGAGGTGGTGGTTTTACCAACACCTCCTTTTTGATTTGTAATTGCAATAACTTTTGACATAAATTATAATTCTATCTCTTCACCATATTCTAAAACACGCGAATTAAAACCTTTCGCCTCAACTTTTTCCTTAAACTCGTTTGGATTTGCATTTATCAACGGAAAAGTATTGTAATGCATCGGTATTGCCATTTTCGGATTAACAAATTCAACGGCTTTAACTGCGTCGTCAATTCCCATCGTAAAGTTATCTCCAATCGGGACAAGGAAATAATCGATTTCATTCATTTCGCCGATTAATTTCATATCCAAAAATAATCCGGTATCTCCGGCATGATAAATTGTTTTTCCGTCAATTGTAATTAACACTCCGGCAGGTTCACCTGCGTATTGTCCGTCCGGAGTAAGAGACCCGTGATGCGCAATTGTGTATTTTACACGACCGAAATCAAAATTCCGGCTTCCGCCAATATGCATGTTGTGTGCCTTGAAACCTTTGGCAGCAATGTAATCAGCCAATTCATTTACAGCAATAAATAGCGGAGAGGTTTTTTCGGCGATCTTAAACGAATCCCCGAGATGGTCGCCATGTGCATGAGTCAGAATAATAAAATCAGCCGTAACTTCATCGGATTTGACAGGAGAAGTTGGGTTGTGATCCAAAAACGGATCGATCAAAATACTCTTATTGTCCGCCGTTGTAATTTGAAAAGCGGAGTGGGAAAAATATCTTAGCTTCATAACGTTTCTCCTTTTACTTTTTTGAAAATCCTACTTGCAATTATATGAATAAGACTTTAATAAATCCAATGATTGCTTTAAATGATTTCATCTTACTTTTATTATCATTGTAAATCGTCGGGATATTAACAAAACATATTTTGAAATTATTTCTTGCCGCCTTCACTAACATTTCACTTTCAGCTTCGAATCCGGCAAACTTCGGCAAGATTTCGGAAATATTTTCTAAAGAAAGCAATCGATAACCTGATTGGCTATCTAAAATTTTAACGCCGGTTTTTATCGATAACAACCAAGATGTTAAAAAGTTACTCGCTCTCCTTTGAACCGGCATTTTCTGTATATTATTAAGTCTGTTCCCAACTACAATATCACATTTCTTTAACTTCATTTCTTCAATAAAATCGGGAATAGAGTCAGGGTCGTGCTGCATATCCGCATCAAGACATATCGAATAATCAAATCCCTTTTCTGCAGCGTAAGTTAAACCTGTAACCAAAGCAGCGCCTTTTCCCAAGTTAATTTCATGTTTCAGAATTGTTACATAATCTTTATTTATTATTCTTTCTGCCGAATCGTCAGTTGAACCGTCATCGACAACAATAATATTTTCAATATGTTCGTGAGTTTTAAGAACAGTTTGAAAAAGATTTTGTTTTTCGTTAAAGCAAGGAATTACAGCACAAATAGAAATATTATTTCCAGAACTGTTCAAAGATACTCCTGGCATTAGTTTGCGGTTTCAGGTTAAGTTTTTCATTCAGCATTGCTTTCAAAGATTCTTTTGATAGTCCGCGAGTAAGTTTCCCATCTTCCGCTATCGAAATTCCGCCTGTCTCTTCGGAAACAATTAAGCTGATAACATCGGATTGCTCTGACATTCCGAGTCCCGCTTTATGCCTCATCCCAAGTGATATGCCATCAACCTCAGACTTATTTGATAGGGGCAAAGTGCACCTTGCAGCTTTTATGATATTATTGTTAACAATAACAGCACCATCGTGCAAGGGAGAACGCGGGAAAAAAATATTTCGAAGAAGTTCCTTACTAAGCTTTGCGTTAAGAATAACGCCTGTATCAATAATAGACTTATTCTCAGCAGAACGCTCAAGAACAATCAACGCACCATGCTGGTGTTGCGACATCTCGAAAGCCGCTTCGGTAAGTTCTCCGGCAATATCCAAATCCAATTCGTATTTATTGGAACTGAAAAACCTGATAATTCTCGATTTACTCAACATCATCAGAAAACGGCGAAGTTCAGGCTGAAAAAGAACGACAAACGCAATTACCCAAACATCTGTAATTAATTTCAGGATGTAGGTTAATGTTCTCATTCCAGTAAGTTGCGCAATAAACGAAAGCAACAACAACGCCATCAACCCTAATAATATCTGAGCGGCTACAGTACCCCTGATAAGTTTGTAGATTTGATAAGTCAATAATGAAACTATTGCAATATCAATAATATCAACAGCGGTAAATGAAATAAAACCAATTTTAAAAATTTCAAACATATTTTTCCGCCAATCTGGAGTCTTGTGAGAATAGTAAAATTTTCTTCATCTCAACTGCATTCTTCACATCATGAGTTCTAATAATTGTAGCGCCTTTCATTGCCGCAATAGTTTCGGCAACAATTGTTGAATTTGCTCTTTCGTCAACATCCAAGTTCAAGGATTTTCCAAGAAAAGATTTACGTGAAAGCCCCGTTAATATCGGAAGCCCCAAACCTTTAAACTCATCAATGCGTTGAAGGATTTCATAATTATCAGCTACCCTTTTGCCAAACCCGATTCCGGGATCAACAATCACGTTCGTAATTCCGAGCGTTGCCAGATAGTCGAGACGTTCTGATAAAAAACGATAAATCTCAGCTACAGGTTCTTCATAGTAGGGAGATGACTGCATTGTTTCGGGTGTTCCTTTAATGTGCATTAATACGTAAGGTACATCGTACTTGCGTACGACATTTAGAATTTCCCTATCAAAAGAAAAAGCGCTAATGTCATTAACAATATGTGCACCGGCTTTAATCGCTTCTTCGGCGACCACTGCTTTCGAAGTATCAACCGAAATAAGAATGCCTTTTTCCATTCGCGAAATTTTTCTTATTACCGGAATCACTCTATCGAGTTCTTCTTCAACCGGAACGGACTGTGCACCGGGTCTGGTGGATTCGCCTCCGATGTCAATAATATCAGCTCCGTCATTGATCATCTCAAGCGCATGTTCAAATGCTTGCTCTCTGTCAAAAAACTTTCCGCCGTCTGAAAACGAATCGGGGGTTACATTAAGAATGCCCATAATTAACGGTACAGAAAACGGGAAGGAGTAGTCATTGACGATAAAGTTAAACCGATTGAAATTCTGATAATTGAAAATAGTAGCCTGAGCAATATTACTGACGTCAGGATATTCATTCCCGAGCGAGAAAACAAACTCCAACAGCTCATCTATTTTCCCGAATACAATAAAATCCTCGTCAGAAGTATAAACAAGATTTCTAACTATCGGAGAAAAATAGGTAATATCCGAATGAATAAATAATAGTCCTAAATAACCATTGCGATTTTCCGGCAGAGAAATTCCAAATTTTTGCGAATAATAAAGCGCTGAAGTTATGTTTTCGAAATTGATAATTTGAATATCCATAATCACCTACTTAGTTACAACAATATCAACTTTTTCACCAACATTAATTAATGCATCTTCACTCGGCATTTGATCGATAACAGTATTAGGCAATAAATTTTGTGACCTTTGATAAATGATTTTACCAATACTTAAATTATTACGCCGCAAAATTCGTTTTGCTTCTTTAACTGTTTTGGCAATCAAAGACGGAACTCTTACCATTCCTCTTCTAGGCCCAATGCTGACTTCCAGATCAATTTCGGCTCCCTTCGGAGCATTTTCATCACCATCAATACTCTGTGAAATAACCGTGTTGTTCGGGAACTCAGAACGGGATTCTTTAATATCGCCTATTGTAAATCCTAATCTACGCAGAGTAACTTTAGCATCACGAATGGTTTTGCCGATTACTTTAGGAACTTGCACCAAAGGTTCACCGCCGCAAACCCAATAATAGACGTGTCTTCCTTGTTTTACTTTTGCATTTGGATCCGGTTTTTGAAAAAGGATATAATCTTTAGGTACGTTTAAGTCGTACTTTATTCCTTGTTTAACGGGAGTGAGTTTCTTTGCCTTAAGCAAAGAAATAGCTTCCGTTCTCGGCAAACCGATAATCTTAGGGACGTTCACTTCAGGAACACTAACATAATCCGGAAGGACGTAATAATTCATAACTGCCAGAAATGCCAGCAGAATAAAAAGTAATATTGATACCCAGAGGGAAAGTTTTATTAGAAATTTTTTCATCTTATAAATATATTGAAACTGCTTTTTTTTGACAACTTGTATTTTACTATTTTTTTATATCTTTACAAGTTAATTAAGTTTCTTAAACTAATCAATATAACGGAGAGAATTTTATGTTCAAAAATCATCCTAAAGGCCTTCCGGTTTTATTTTTCACAGAAATGTGGGAACGTTTCGGCTTTTACACAATGCTCGCTATTTTTGTCTATTATTTACAGGCAAACTTTGGATGGGATACAACTACGGTTACCAGTATTTACGGCATCTTTTTAGCATCCGTATATTTTACTCCTATTATCGGAGGCTGGATTGCAGATAACTTTTTAGGTTACGGCCGTACCATTACCCTCGGGGCAATTATAATGGCGATTGGTTATGCTTTTATGGCAATACCTTCTCATACTCCGGTATTATTATATACCGGCTTAACATTTTTAGTTGTTGGTAACGGATTATTCAAAGCAAATATTTCAGTTCTGGTTGGGAATCTTTATTCCCACAAAGAAGGCTCTGTTAAAGATGCCGGATTTAACCTGTTTTACATGGGCATTAACATTGGAGCATTTTATGCCCCTCAAGCAGCGGCGGGAATTAAAAACTTAATGATGAATCATTTCGGATTATCATTAGCAGAAGGTTACAATGCAGGCTTTGCGGTTTCGGGATTAGGAATGTTAATTTCTTTAATTATTTTTACAGCTTTCAAAAAGTATTACAAAGAAGCTGATTACCAATCTAAAAATGAAGCGGCTGATAGCGGAAGAGATGTTCAGTTATCTCCGAAAGAAGAGAAAGAAAGAATCACGGCATTGCTGACAATTTTTGCAATTGTTATTTTCTTTTGGATGTCGTTCCACCAAAACGGTTCTGCCCTTTCACTTTTTGCACGTGATTACACCGACCATCTTGTCGGCAGATTTACCAATATTTTCTTTTCCTTTTTCGGCATTCACGGTATTTTAGCTTTCTTACTCGGATTAGGATTTATGTTTTCAAAATCCGTTTCAAAAAAGACAAAAAATTATGGCGGCATTTTAGCGTTAGTCGGGGCAATTATTTTAGTTGCCAAATATTTTACCGAAGGAAGTGTGAACGAAATTTCACCGGAACAATTCCAATATTTCAACCCGATGTTTATTATTCTTCTTACTCCCGTTATTGTCGGGTATTTCAAATTTCTCAATAAAAGAGGAAAAGAACCTTCATCACCGGGTAAAATCGGGCTGGGTATGCTTTTCACAGCAGTTGCTTTCGGATTAATGATGCTTGCCTCTTTCGGGCTGCCTGCGGTTCATACGCTTAACGGAGGACCATCCCCGATAACAGTTTCACCTTATTGGCTTATCTCTTCCTATTTTGTTGTAACTGTTGCGGAATTACATTTAAGCCCGATGGGACTTTCATTCGTTTCAAAAGTTTCCCCGCCAAAGATCAAAGGTTTAATGATGGGGTTGTGGTTCGGAGCAACCGCTGTCGGTAACTATCTATCCGGATTTGTAGGAAGATTTTATGAAAATTGGGAATTATGGCAATTTTTTGCTTTACTTGTAACTACTTCATTAGTAGCTGCATTTTTATTACGTCTTACACTAAACAGACTTAAAAAAGCAACCGCTTCATCAATGTAATTTTATGAAGCCCCTGCGAGGGGGCTTCGGAATTAAAAAGTTATTAACGGAAATAATATGAAAACCATTTGTATTTATGAAGATGAAAAAGTAAGTAACTTTAATCCCCTTGTCTATCTCCGCCCTGTTTATGATTTAAGATGCGGAATTTTAACATTAAGGGAAAAAATTGTTAATCGTTTTCCGAAATCGAAAATTGTTTTGCAAACAAGACAATTTTTAGAAAAAGTCGTTGAGGATGAAAATCCCGAATTAATTGTCAACAAATTTGATGAAGATGAAATTTTGTTTATAAACGGACGGTTAATTTTGTCTGACGAAAATCTTTTCTACAACGATAAGGAAATCGGTGAAAAGCTATTTGCGGTAAACGGCGAGATAGCTGCCGCTAAATTACTTAAGGATACATATTCGAAAATTACTCTGGCAAATCATACTTTGGATTTTTCGTCCCTTAAAGATAAACTCCCCGTAGTCGAAATCTCAGGAACACTTTTGGAATATCCGTGGGATTTGGTTTACAACAACGGAAGTGAAATAGAAAAAGATTTCAACAATTTTTTCAAATCCGAAGAATCACAGAGTGTTGATAATTTTGAAGGAGTTTTTGCAACCGGTGAAAATCTTTTCATCGGCAAGGATGTAAAGATTCATCCTACAGTAGTTATTGACGCTTCCGAAGGCGCTGTTATTATTGACGATGAAGCAGAAATTATGCCGCAGTCAACTTTATTGGGACCGGTTTACATCGGCAAAAAAAGCAAGATTAAGATTGGAGCAAAAATTTACCACGACACAACTATCGGCGAAGTCTGCAAGGTCGGAGGTGAAGTTGAAAATTCCATTATTCATTCCTATTCCAATAAACAGCACGATGGATTTCTCGGGCATGCTTATCTTGGGCAATGGGTAAACCTTGGCGCCGGCACTAACAACAGCGACTTAAAAAACAATTACGGTTCGATTACCGTAAAAATCAATAACCGTCCGGTAAATACAGGCTTGCAGTTTGTCGGTTTAATAATGGGCGACCACAGTAAGACGGCTATTGGAACTCAGTTTAATACCGGCACCGTTGTGGGAATTTCATCAAATATTTTCGGACAAGGTTTTCCGCCGCGTTACATTCCATCCTTTTCGTGGGGCGGTTCGGAGTTTTTAAAAGAATACAAACTCGAAAAAGCTTCTGAAGTTGCCGAATTGGTTATGCAAAGGCGATCAAAACAATTTACCGAAGCTCAGAAAAAGTTACTGGAGAATATTTTTCGTTTAACGGAAACCGAAAGAAAGCATCACAAATGATTCGTTCTGATAGCGGAGCTGAAATTGTTTCGTAATTATTTTTACATCGCCAGAAATGTTCGGGAAATGAATAAACAATTCCGTGGGGCTAAAGTACTGGACATTTATTCTCAGGAAAAAGATCATCTGTTTATTGATTTGATTGATAATGAGAAAAATGCGGCAACCATAATAATTTCAGCTAATCCTCAGCGCCCGTACATCTTAGTAAAACAAAATCACAGCAAAGCCAAAAAGAATTTCATTAACTTTTGCTCAAACTATTTACCCGCTGAAATTGATTTTCTTTCAATCTCAACAACCGACCGCGTTGTAAATATTAAGTTGAATAAATTTGATATTTATTCAATTGTTCGTGGTCCGCTAACAAATATTTTCTTCTTCCATGATGAGAGTGTAATCCCTTTTAAAAAAGTGAACAAAGAAAATACCGAAACAATGTTCCGAGATTTATTAAAAATGGAATTTGATTTTGACGGTCTTACTCTAAAAGAAAACCTTGCATCGTTTTCGTCCGTTGAAGATATTTTTTCAACAATTCCTCAGATTAACCGTGATATAAAATCAGAATTTAACATCAGAAATAATAATAAAAGAGAATTTGAATTATTAGACCGGTTAATTAACGAAATATTATTCGGCAATATTTCAGTGGTTTTATTCAAGGATAATTTTTCCGCAAAACTGTTACCTTCCGGCTGGCATTATGATAAAAGCATAAATCACGAAATAGTTACGTTCGCCAATTTTCAAAATGCGCTTGCCGAATTAATTTATCTCGAACATCGATACGGCAATTTTAATAAAGTGCATAACGAGATAGAGAAATTCATCAATTCAAGATTGGAGTTTTTAAGCAATAAAATCAACAACTTGAAAGGCAGGCTCGCTTCAGGCTCCAGAGAAGAAGAATACCGTAAAACTGCTCGGTTATTGTTAAGCAATATTTATAAGATTAATAAAAAAGATGAATTAATTTCAATTGAAGATTACGAATCGGGGGAAATTATTACAATAAAAAACGAGAAACATTTAAGCCCCGACAAAATAATAGATAAATATTTTGAGAAAGCCGGAGACGAGAAAATAAATTTTGAAAAATCGAAGGAAATGCTTGCTAATACTATTGGAGAATATGAAGAGCTTAAAAGAATTTTAGAATCTCTTGAGAGAGCCGAACATCTAAAGGAATTACTCGAGATAAAAAAGAGATTAAAAATTTCAGATTTAAAAAATAAGAAGAAAGATATGGAAGAAGGGATAAAATACAGAAGATATTTAATTGAAAGGAAATATCAAGTTTACGTCGGGAAAGATTCTGCCAGCAATGATAAATTAACTTTACGTTTTGCTAAACAGAATGATTATTGGTTTCATGCACGCGGGTTACCGGGCTCTCACGTTGTTCTAAGAGTTGAAAACAGTAAAGAAGTGATACCTAAAAACATACTAAAAAAGGCGGCTTCAATTGCGGCATTTTACAGCAAGGGAAAAACCGCTAAACTGGTACCTGTTTCATATACGTTTAGAAAGTTTGTACACAAAAAAAAGGGAATGGAACCGGGGAAAGTATTACTGACAAAAGAAAACGTTTTGTTGGTTAAACCGGAAATCCCTAAAAATTGCGAGGAAGATTATGAATAAAATAAATGGCACAAACTCGTTATCCCCTTTGTTGAAAGCTGATAACGAAATTAACAAAGCCCGAGAAGCTTTTGAGATAGGCAATCACGGTAAAGCACGCGTTTGTGCACGACGCGCAATCGGATTTATTGTTGAAGAATATTTGAAAACTCATGAGTATTTGCTTCCCCTATACGGAAAAAGTTTCATGAACAATTTACGCGGCATAGCTAATGACGAACAACTACCGGATAAAATAAGAAATGCGGCACAACAATTAGTAGTGCGTCCTGAGTTTGATGAAATTCCCGGCGATGAAGCGATTCAATTGGCGAAAATAGTTATGAAATATTTTGGCGATAAATTAAATAATAATTAAAACCGTTCGAGTTTTGCAAAGCTACATGCTGTTTACGATTATCTTTAATTCTTTGATTTAGTGTAGAACTGCAAAATTCAATTAATATTATTATTTTAACTAATCAAATAATGAACAAGAGGAAAAAATGGCTAATAGAATAACACTTTTAATTTCATTAATAGTTACTCTTTCCGTAATTACAATAGCGCAAACTCAGCGCCCCATGACTCCGGAAGATATTTGGAAGATGAATAGAATCGGGTCGATGGATTTATCCCCTGACGGCAGCAAAATTGTTTTTTCGGTATCCTCCTATTCCATGGAAGCAAATAAGGGACAATCAGATATTTGGATTGCCACTGTTGACGGTAAAACAGTTAAGCCGATTCTGAAAAGTAAAGAATCGGAAACATCTCCCGAATTTTCCCGCGACGGTAAATCAATACTTTTCAGCAAAAAGGGACAAGTTTACAGTTGTGATTATAATGGGAAAAACATAAAAAAATTGACTGATTTTTATTCCGGCATATCCGGAATTGAATTGAACGACAAAGGTAACAAATTCCTTTTTGTTTCGGATGTTTATCCGGATTGTAATTCTCAGGCATGTAATAAGAAAGAGGACTTTAGAAGGAAAAATGACAAGAAAGATGTTCGCGTAATTACCGGATTAATGTTTAGAGTATGGAACCATTGGAGAGGTGATAAACGAAGTCATCTTTTTCTATATGATTTGAATACTAATAATGCTACTGACTTAACTCCAAATGCTACTTTTGATGTTCCGCCGTTAGACCTCGGGAGCGGGCATGATTACGGATTTTCACCCGACGGCTCCGAAATAGCCTACACTGCAAATAAATCAAAAGTAGTTGCGACAAGCACTAATAATGACATATTCAAAATCAACTTGAATCAAGTTTCGACAACCGGTAAAGTTGTTGACAAAAAAATCTCCGAAAGTTTGGGCAACGACAACCAACCGGTTTACTCTCCCGACGGAAAGTTTATCGCTTTTCGTTCAATGGCGCATGCGGGATTCGAAGCGGATAAATCCGACTTAATTTTATATAACAGAAAATCGGGTGAGTTGAAAGATTTGACTAAATCATTCGACAGATCAATCGGAGAAATTGTTTGGTCGCCGGATTCAAAAACGATTTACTTTACATCCGCAAATTATATTTACAATTCCATCTATTCAATCTCCATTACTGACGGGAAAATTGAAACGTTAGTTGAAAAACATGTTAATTCAGGATTATTGGTTTCTCCAAACGGAAATTTCCTTTATTATAAACAGCAACGTTCAACTCAGCCTTATGAAATATTTGCATTCGACTTAAAAACAAGAAAAGAAAACGAAATAACTTTTATAAATAAGCCGCTAATTTCAAAATTACTTTT
>CAZMZM010000050.1:0-17269 GCA_964570865.1 uncultured Melioribacter sp. | reverse complement strand
ACAGCACAAATATTCAGAGATTAAATCAGTGGAAAACCGGTTGGCGTATTTTTATGGCAAACCCGATTTTCGGAGTCGGCGATATTGATATGAATAATATTTACCTTCAATACCGGGCACCGTATGACACCGAAACTTACGGCCATTTGCATAATAATTATGTACACGTCCTGACAATTCTCGGCGGATTCGGATTTTTGGTTTTTATTTATCTAATGTTCACTATTTTTATCTTAGATTTGAAAATATATAATCGATTGAAAAATATTCCGTTTGCCTCTTCGGTTGCCTTAGGTACAATCGGCGCATTTATCGCTTTTCTTGTCTCAGGATTGGCAGAGTGGAATTTTGGTGACCAGGAAATTGCAACAATGCTTTGGTTTGCAACAGGCTTAAACATTGCTTTGTACAAACTTTATAAGAAGGATAAAGATGCCGGTTAAAATTTCATCAATAATAATTGCCAAAAACGAAGAAGTAAATATCAAGCGGTGTATTGAAAGCCAACTCGATTGCATTGATGAAATAGTTCTGTTGATTGATTCCGAAACAACTGATAGGACAAAAGAAATTGCCGAAAGTTACAAAAAGGTGATTTCTGAAGTTACCAATTGGCAAGGGTATGCCAAAACAAAACAATATGCAGTCAGTAAAACTTCTAATGATTGGGTTTTTTGGATTGATGCTGACGAGGAAATCACCAAAGAACTTTGTGAAGAAATTACACAGCTGAAAAAAACGGAAGAGTTACATTTTTCTGCTTTTGAAGTTGCTCGCAGAGCCTTTTTTCTCGGAAAGTGGATTAAGCATAGCGGATGGTATCCCGGGCGAGTAACCCGCTTGTTTAACAAGACCAAGGCAGCGTTTAATGACAATCAAGTTCATGAAAATCTTTTGGTTGAAGGGAAAATAGGGAGATTAAAAAATGATTTAAATCATTACACTGATCCCGATATTTTTCATTATTATCAAAAATTTAACAGATATACTACGCTTGCCGCTGAAGAGCTTAGCGTGAAAGGAAGAAAAGCAGGATATAAAGATTTGGTTATTCGCCCGATATTCCTTTTCTTTAAAATGTACATTTTACGTGCCGGATTTTTGGATGGAATAGAAGGATTTATTCTTGCTGTGTTTTCGGCTAATTATGTTTTTACAAAATACTCAAAGTTAATTGAATTTAATAAAAAGAGGCAAAAATGAAAATCGGAATTGTTCCGAATCTAACAAAACCTGAAGCTTTTCCTGTATTAAATGAACTGCTTGAACTTCTTGTCTCCGAAAATATCGAATATTGTTTATCAAACTCCATGCTTAAGCATAGCGAAAAACTTAATTTTGAAATAGATAAAAGTCTTTTTGCTACTGTAGAAATTATGTCCGAGATTTGTGATTTGTTGATTTCAATCGGCGGTGACGGTACGATGCTTAAAACAGCATTTTATGCACGTAAATCACAGATACCGATGCTCGGGATAAATTTGGGTAAGTTAGGTTTTTTGGCTGAGTTTGAAAAAGAACGATTAACCGACTTAATCGATGCAATTCAAAACAATGAATATACAATTGAAGAAAGAATTGCTCTAAGTGCCATTTGTGATTGTAAAGGACATAATAATTTGTATGCAATAAACGATTTGGTAATTGACAGAGGGCGTTGGCCTAAAATGATTCAGATACATCTTGCCATTGACGGAAGGGAAGTTTCCTCCTTTTCTGCAGATGGAATAATAATTGCAACTCCTACAGGCTCTACCGGGTATTCGCTTTCTACCGGCGGTCCGATTGTAAGTCCTCGTTCATCCTCAATAACGATAAGCCCGATTTCACCTCATACATTAAATATGCGCCCGTTGGTATTATCAAGTAATCAAAAAATTGAAATTAATGTCTATTCACCAACCAAGATACAGGTAAGTACCGACGGTCAAAGAGTGCATTATTATGATTCACCATTATCACTGAGTGTAAAAAAATCCGAAAACAAAATAAAGTTATTTCATACAAAAGATTTTAATTACTTCGAATTACTAAGGAAAAAACTTTTTTGGGGATTAGACGTAAGGAAAAACGAGTGATGAAAAAGCTGATTATTATAATATTAATGCTTACGATTTCCGTAATTGCGCAGGAAAAATCGTTTAAGATAATCAAATCAAAAAACGGAACTAAAATATTAATCGGAATTTGCGAGCGGGCAGAATTGCAGAAAGCGCCTTTCGGCAAATGGTTTAATAAAGAATATGATTCCTATACTCCGGAATTTCCGAATAAAAATGATTTGCAAATAGGAATCAAAAAATATAATATCTCAATTGTAATGGGAACTTGGTGTCCTGACAGTAGAAAAGAAGTACCTCGGTTTTATAAAATTTTAGATTCTTTGAAGTTCCCCGAGTCTCAATTAAAGCTTATTACCGTTAACCGCATGAAGAAAGGTATTGCTCAAGAAACTGACGGACTAAATATTCAAAGAGTTCCAACTTTCATATTCTATAAAGACGGTAAGGAAGTAGGCAGAATAATTGAACATCCTTCGTTTGACCGTTTGGAAGATGATGTTCAGAAAATTGTTTTTGAGAAATAGTTGATAAAATTTCAGGTTCTACTTTTTACGTAATTCTTTATTTACCCGATTGAAAAAATAAAACAACTGCAGAGAATATCCCTGCAGCTGTTTGTGGTGAATGAAAACTAATTGCTTTCTGTTGAAGGAACGGGCATTTGTTCGTGGACAACATCGCCCGGCCTGTCAATTGCAATTTCGTTCAACTTATTGTAAAGACGTAAATCAATCCATCTGAATCCCTCTAAGAAAAGAGAATATCTTTTTTGCTTAAGAACTTCTTCAAGCGCATTATTCGCGTCGAGAGTTACATCCGTAAGTCCGGCAGCATTTCGAATAATATTCACGTCGGTCTGTGCAGCCGAGTAATTACCTAATCCGACATTGGCTTCAGCTCTAATAAGAATAAGTTCCTCATTGCGTATTATCGGAAATGGAGCAGTGCTGCTTGAAGATACGGTTTGCGCATACTCTCCGGTTAATCCGTCCATTGTTGTGGCGGATGACCGATGAAATGTTTTAGCCGCTACTCTGCTATCTCCTGCTTCCGCATCCGCAATAAATGAGGGGTGAGCAAAGAGTTTTATTATTGAAGCATCCGGAACTTCATAAATAGGATTTAATTGGTCACCAACTCCCGTCCCGTAGTCGAAGTAAACTCCTTTAGTAAGGGGAGCGGAAATATCAACGAATGACTCGGAAAGCGCTGTTAATGCTTCGGTATAATTTTTTCTGTAGATTTCTACTCTGGCTTTTAAACCTCGATTGAATTTAATGAAATCCGCCGGAGTTGAAAAATCGGCAAATCCTGAAGACAAAGTAAATCCGAATGATGCACCGGCATTCTGTAAGTCGGTTTTAGCTTCATCGAGCAACTGAGAAATGTAAGTGAGAGCTTCATCCTTTGACACAAACGGACCGGGAGTGTTTCCGCTAACATTAACACGGATTCCTCCATCCCATGTCATAGTAAGGTTTAGTAAAAGTTGGTATGCTTTAAATGTTTTTGCAAATCCGTTTGTGCCCGGATTTCCTTTTTCGATCAGATAATTGCAATCGCGGATTACACGGTAGCGTGAAGCCCATGGGCGTACAACCAAGAATCCTGAAGGGTCAAGTTGTGTGCCGTCTTTTCCCATTAAGGTTCCGGTATAGCGAGGATCGGCAGGTTCCAAATAATATGCTTCACGTCCTATTACGGAAACATCTCTGAGATAAAATTCGTGATTTATTCTAACACCGGCTTGGATTCCGGTTACTAAAGTTTGAATAGTGGTTTGTTCCAAACTCGGACCGTTGGGGTCAACAAAATCCATTTCTTGGCAGCCTGAGAATAATATCATAAACCCGACTGCAAATAGTGGAATTTGAATCAATAATTTATATGATAATTTATTTTTCATTTCATAATCTCCTTTTTATAAACCTAATGCAATATCAAAATAGTAACTTCTCGAGGCGGGGAACGGTGCTACTTCTATTGAACGACCAATAGCGCGGTTTCCAAAGTTACTCACTTCGGGATCGTAGCTTGAATAGGGTGAAATTGTAATCAAGTTACGTCCGGAAATTCCAACTCTGACTTTCTTAAAAATATCTCCGAAAAAATCTTGTTCAAATGTATAGCCGAGACTAATTTCCCGAAGTTTAAAGTATGAACCATCTTCTACTAATTGGTGTGTAGTTTTACCGAATGCAGCCGCACGAGCAGCGCCTTCTTGAGTGTCGAGGTCGGGTGTTGTTCCGTATAAATCGGATAACAGCCGTGTAAGGTTTAATATATCTCCGCCTTTCTTCCAATCAAGAAGAAAACTGAAATCGAAGTTGTTCCAATTCATTGTATTATAAAAAGACATTTGAAAATCGGGCGTTTCATCACCGATTTGTTTCAGGACTCCATTTTCAAGTCCGACAATCTGAGTTGCCGATTTCCCTTCTTCCACTCTAAAGCGTCCGAGAATGTCGGCGAAACCAATAGTATTAAATGCAGGAACATCCAATTGAGTTATGGTAGAATGAGTTTTGTAAAAGTTTATTCTCGAGTTCCAAGTAAAATCTTTTTCATTTGCAAACGCCCATCCAAGTGAGGCTTCAAATCCGTACGTGTTCATCTTCCCGCCGTTAATTACTTCTTGTTCATAGCCGGATGAAGGAGGAAGATTTCGAAAGAGAATCAAATCCGAAATATTGCGGTTGTAATATGTAAACTCGAATGTACCGTCGCCTCCAAATAGTGTTGCATCAAAACCGGTTTCAATTTCCGAGGTTTTTTCCGGCTCGATGTTAGGATTGCCGCGAAGTGTAGCAGGTATTAGACCTCCGCCACCACTAATATTAGCAGGAACAAATGAAGAATATTTTGCTCCGGGAATTGGGGAGTTACCGGTTTTTCCGTAAGCGGCGCGAATTTTAAATTCCGGTAAATAATATATTAAATCATCCCAAAAGTCAAATTTTGAAATTCGAACCGAAGCGGAAGCTTTTGGAAAAAGGAAATATTTATTTACATCGCCATTGGAACTGCTTGCATCACCTCGAATGCCTGCTGTTAAGAAATATATTTCTCCGATATTAACTTCTTCTTGTGCATAAAACCCGCGGTCGTGTTGTATCATTCTTGTTTGATCAACCGAAACGCTGGCTGATTGATCAACATTTTCCTGACCGATAATCAAATCCTCCCCGACGGCAAGAGTATGATTGTAATCTTTATTTTCGTACTGCAAACCCAAAGAGGTTTGAAAACTGATTTCCTGAGTGAAGAAGTAATTGTGAATCAAATTAATGTAAATGTTATTATTGAAGGAACTTGTTTGTCCGAGAATTGAAGTGCCCGGTTGTGAACTTGCCGCTTCAAACTGAAGTTCTCGCGGGAAAACAGCTTTATTGGTCTGAGAATAATAATCTATTCCGCCAAGTACCAAAACATCCAGCATCTGTTCTGCGCTTCTGTATAGATTAACTTTAACATTTGATGAAACAAGTGTTCTATCAACTTTTTCATTGTTAATCATTAAGGCTGCCGTTTGCAACGGATTAGAATTAATAAATGGATTTTCAGGATAAACTCCGTTAGTAGGAAGTAAATTCAAGAAGTTCGGTGTGCCGGTTAAAGCCATTCCGTATGATGTGCCGGAGTTATCATTATTAGTTAATCCACGATCGGCGCTTGATTTAATATAATTTGTGTACAAGCTTACATGTACTCGTTTAGAGAGTTGATGGCCGATATTTAACCTGATACCTTGTTTGTTGTAGCCGGTGTTGTTTATTATTCCGTTGTTAACTTGATTATAAACCGAAAGGAAATATCTCGAAGTTTCGTTCCCACCGGAAATACCTATTGATGATTGTGAGATTAAACCTTTGTTTCCGTAAAGTTCGTCTTCGTGATCGTATGTTTTCCCTTTTTGAAATTCCGTTAATCCGCGCTGACCAAAAGCGTGGAGTGCAGTGGAGTCCGTGAATGTTCGGCTTCCTAATTTTTTGGATAATTCGTTGAACCCGACTTGCTGCCGAAAAGTAACTCTTGTTTTGCCCGCAGCTCCCATTTTTGTTTTAATTATTACAACACCGTTAGATGCTTTTGAGCCGTAAATTGCCGCAGCACTCGAGCCTTTTAATATCTCAATAGATTCAATATCGTCAGGTATCAAATCAGCTACTCTGTTTACCGGGTTGTCTTGATAATTTGTACTTCCTCCGCCGGTTGCTTTTGTTACGGCATTAACTCCAGATTGAGTTGCGCTATTGTCGATGATAACTCCGTCAATAATGTACAAAGGTTGGTTTGCCGCATTGATTGTTGTAACTCCTCGCAAGTTTACTGAAATACCGCCGCCCGGAGCTCCGGAGTTAGCGCTAACCGAAACTCCTGCCACTTTTCCGTATAGATCTCCGTCTAAAGTTTGCGTTGGTACTGACGAGAGTTCCTTGGTCGAGATTGTCCCTACGGAATTTGCCAGGTTTACTCTCTTAACCGTTGAAGCTAATCCGGAAATTACAACTTCAGATGTTTTAAGAACATCCGGGACAAGTCCTATCGTTACTTTAGGATTGTCCGAATTTACTTTTACGGTTTTACTTTTATAACCGATGTAGCTGATTACCAATTCAGCTGAATTGGAATTAGGCAGTTTTAAGTTGAAGTTGCCATTTAAATCGGTAACTGTGCCTAAGTTAGTACCTTTGACGATTATGTTTGCGCCAATTAGGTTGTCGCCTGTTTTCTTGTCATAAACTCTTCCGCTGATATCTAAAGATTGCGCAATGGTAACGGATATAGTTAACAAGAAAACAGCGATAATTTTGTAGAACTGTTTCATAAGGCATTGCCTCCGTATTGTTTGATATTTTGTTGTTTGTTTTTCATTTTCCTTTGAAATTGATAATAAGTTACCATTGCTTGTTAAGTCCTTCTTAAAAGCCCGATTGTAAATTATAATATGTTATTTGGAATTAAATAATTTGTAGAATCGGGCTGTGTAGAATAAACCACATAAACCCGAGTAGCATAAAAATAAATAGCGATGAGATCATAAAATCGAGTATGATTTTATCATTCCGGTCGGATAAAATTAAAATATTTGATATTTTATTTTCTTTGAACTGCATGTGCAAATATTAATAATTTTAAAATTAAACACAATACGTCTTTTAATATTTGGAGATAAATGACTTGTAAGTTGTTTTATTAAAAGAAAATAAAATTTTTCGATAATGAATTTTTAAGGCTCAAATTCATCTTTGTAATGATATTATTTATTTGCGAAAGTGTTATATAAAGAAAAATATTATATTTTATACATGGTTGTATTGCAAAACTAAAAATTGTTATCTCTACAAAATAATCTAAAAAGAGATGTGTAATATGAGCGAACTGAAAAAATTACGCGAAGAAATAAATAAAATAGACCGAAAAATTGTTGCGCTGTTAGGCGAAAGAAGAAAATTGAGTGAAAAAATAATTGAAATAAAGGAGAGGTACGACTTTCCATTACGCGATAAAACTCGTGAAGCAGAATTACTCGCTAAATTAATTGAACTCGGGAAAAAGAGTGGAGTTGATTCAACATTAATTGCGAAAATCTATGCTGAAATTATTGATGATTCAGTTAAACTTCAGCAAAATTATCTCTACAAAATCAGTGAGCAAAATGAACTTGTTGATGGAAAAATTAAAATTGCGATACAAGGGATAAAAGGCTCATATAGTTACTTAACCAGTAAAAAGTTTTTTAAGGATAGTGGAAAGGAACTTGAATTTTTAAGCTATAAACGTTTTGACGAAGTTGTACATGCCGTAGAAAAAGGGGAAGCTGATTATGCGGTTCTTCCTATCGAAAACACAACTTCAGGGGGAATTAATGAAGTTTACGATTTGTTGCTTCACATGACTCTTTCTATTATCGGGGAAGAACGTTATGAGGTACGGCATTGCCTTGCGGCAACCGAAGATATTAATCCCGGCAGGATAAAAAAAATATTTGCTCATTATCAAGCTGCAGCTCAATGTAGCAACTTTATTGCTACTTTGCCCGATGCGGCATTGGAATATTATGCCGATACCGCAATGTCGGTACAAAAGATAAAGGAAGAAAATAACCCCGAGCTAGCCGCAATTGCAAGCGAAGATGCGGCTGCATTATTCGGAGTGAAAATTCTTCGCCGCAACATCGCTAATCAGGTTAATAACATTACACGATTTATTATCTGTGCACGAAAACCTGTTGACCTTGATTTGAGAATTGAAAGTAAAACGTCACTAATATTTTCTACTTCTCACACTCCCGGTTCACTCTCCGAAGTTCTTAACATTTTCAAGAAGTATGATTTGAACTTAACAAAACTCGAATCCCGTCCGATTATCGGAAATCCTTGGGAGGAGATGTTTTATCTTGATTTTGAAGGAAACATAGCCGATAAAAAAGTACAGACGGCAATTGAGGAATTAAATCCTCATACTCGTTTTGTGAAATTTATGGGAAGCTACCCGAAAAACGAACTCGAAAAAACTACGGTTGATTAAAAAATTTTCAGTTAATTATTAGTTCGGAATAAAAATGATCTTTTTCCTTAACCTATGTTTTCAAACATTGGGAAAGAAGCGAAAAACTAACTTTTTTTACGGTTTTAACAGTTTACTCCATTTATAGAGCGGGTTTAATTATCAATTGATTACAAAATTTAGTTGATGGTTTTGAATTTTGTGATTTAATTGTTATCAAACTGTGGGAATGGAATTTTATCTGAAATCGGTTGATAATGAGACGGTAATGAAATTTCTTTAGGGTAATGGAATAATTGCGCAGAAAACATGTAAAATCCTCGAAAAAAATAACAATATATATTGACATTTTAACCACAAAACAATACCTTATTTATCTTTATTTTTTTGAGATGCTGAACGAAAATTTAAATATCGTCCTTAATAAGATTAGCGAAGCAAAGATTCGTTCCGGGAGAGAAGCGGATAAAATTACACTTGTCGCAGTTTCAAAAACCGAACCTTTACATATGATTGAAGAATTGATTTCATACGGTATTAAGGATTTTGGTGAGAATAAAGCTCAAGAATTTAGAGATAAATTCAACTTGCTGAAAGATTCTGTAAATTGGCATTTTATCGGTCATCTTCAGAAGAACAAGATTAAGTATGTTGTCGGCAAAGTAGCTGTTATTCATTCTGTAGATTCCGTGGAACTTGCTGCGGCAATTAATGAAAAAGCCGATAATCTTGGTGTTGTTCAAAATATTTTGTTGGAGTTTAATACGTCGGGCGAGGAATCCAAATTTGGGATTAGAAGTGAAGATGAATTGCAAAGAATTGCCGAATATTGCTTAGATTTAAAAAATATAAAGTTACTCGGATTGATGACTATGGCTCCGCTTACCGAGGATGAGAAAGCGATCCGTAAATCTTTCTCTAAACTTAAGGCAACGTTTGATAGTATGAATAATAAAGGATTCGGATTGACAGAACTTTCCATGGGAATGACGAACGATTTTGAAATTGCAATTGAAGAAGGTTCTACAATTGTCCGGATTGGTACTGCAATTTTCGGTGAAAGGGATTATTCAAAACCTTGGGATGCAAAATGAAGTTAACTCCCAGAAAAATCGAAGAGGCTTCATTCGGAAAATCTGCTTTCGGGTACGACAAAGATGAAGTTGACCAATTTTTGAAAGATCTTGCAGATGAATTTGCGGATTGTTTGAATGAAAATGAAGAAATAAAGAAAGAGTTGAGCAGAACAAAAGACGAACTTGAGCAATTTAAAAAAATAGAGAAAAATTTGCAGAGCACTTTACTTGACGCTCAGGAATCCACGCAGAAAACAATTGTTGAAGCAAGAGAACAAGCTAAAAATATGGTTGCCGAAGCAGAAGCTCATGCGGATGAAATACGCCGGTCTGTTAGTGAATTGGAAGAAGCAAAAAAACGTTTGGTCGCTGAGTTAACGGCTATTATTGATTCTCAGGAAATAGTATTAAAAAGGCACGGCTTTCTTTCTTCTTCGGAGAGTATCTCCGAAAGAGAAGAAAAATCAGAAGTTGAAACCGAAACAGAGGAAATTGATGAGTGAATTGTTAAATAAAATAAATGAAACGGTTGAAGTAATCAGAGCCAAAACTTCAAAGGATTACGCTATCGGAATAATCTTAGGAACCGGACTCGGCGGCTTAGTAAAAGATATGAAAGTTGAGTTCGAGTTTGATTATGAGGAACTTCCGCACTTCCCTCTTTCTACGGTTGAATCGCATCACGGCAAACTTTTATTCGGTAAAATTGAAGGTAATGATGTAGTTGTAATGCAGGGAAGATTTCATTACTACGAAGGTTATTCGATGCAGCAAATTACATTTCCTGTGAGAGTAATGAAATTTCTCGGCGTGAAATATTTGCTTGTTTCCAATGCGTGCGGAGGAATGAATCCCCAATACAAACTTGGCGATATTATGGTTATTCAAGATCATATTAATATGCTTGGAGATAATCCGCTGATTGGGAAAAATGAAGAGACGTTGGGCCCAAGATTTCCCGATATGAGCGAACCGTACAGTCATGCTTTGATTGAACTTGCCGAAAAAGCGGCACTCGAAAATAAAATCAAATTGCAGAAAGGAGTTTATGTCGCTGTTCCCGGACCCAGTCTTGAAACGAAAGCTGAATACAGATTTTTGCGTGCAACCGGGGCAGATGTTGTCGGAATGTCAACAATTCCTGAAAATATTGTTGCGAACCACATGGGGATGAAAGTATTGGGATTGAGTATTGTTACAGACGAATGTTTTCCCGACAGCTTAAAACCGGTTGACGTAACGGAAATTATTGCAACTGCAAATGAAGCCGAACCTAAAATGACGACTATTATAAAAGAGATAATTAAAAGCCTGTGAAAAAAGTAAATCCGATATATTATTTTTATCCGGTGTTGATCTCTTTCATCATCTTTCTATCCGATTTTTTAAATACTAGAATGTTTGAAACTATTCTTCAAACATTTTCGGCATGGTTTATTTTTTCAGTACTGGTTTTTGCTTTGGGATGGATTATCGATAAGTCATTCGGCTGGATTGTCGGTGGAAAAGTTGTTTTTGTTTCTATAATAATTTCTATTATTTTTTCGTTCATATTTATTTCCCTTTTTAACCAATATTTGGAAATGCCCTCTCCGCTGCTTGAGGATATAATCTTATTTATTCTACGAAATATTACGCTTGGAGCAATGGGATATTTCGGAATGGCAATTGCAGAAATAACTTCTAATGAAGCAATTATTAAAGCGCAAGGGGAAATAGAGAAGAGTACGGACTTGATGATTGAAAATGCAAAGAAAGAAGCTGAGCTAATTATAACTGAAGCTAAGCAAAAGATTAATGCCGAAAAAATTGCTGCACAAGAAGATATTAATGAACTTGTTAGAAGCGAGTTGGAACTTAAGAAAAGATTGAACGAATTAATTTCCTTTGAGAAAGAAATTCTGAAAAAGTATATTAAATAATTTTGTAACAAATAATTGTGATTGAGTATGTTCGAACAATTTAAAAAAGTAAACTATGCAGAGATAGAATCCAAGACATTAGAGTATTGGAAAGAAAATGATATATTCAAAAAAAGTATTTCATCAAGAGATGAAAGTAAAACGTTCACGTTTTACGAAGGGCCTCCTACTGCAAACGGAAAACCCGGTTTGCATCATGTAATGGCGCGTTCGCTCAAAGATTTGGTTTGCCGCTATAAAACCTTAAAAGGTTACAGGGTAAACAGAAAAGCCGGTTGGGATACACACGGACTTCCGGTTGAGATTGAAGTTGAAAAAAGACTCGGAATTAAAAGCAAGAGTGAAATTCCGGAGTTTGGCGTTGCTAAATATAACAAAGCTTGTTTCGATTCCGTTTTTACCTACAAAGATTTGTGGGAAAAGATGACCGAGCGGATGGGCTACTGGGTTGACTTGGAACATCCTTACATAACTTGTGACCAGAATTATATTGAATCGGTTTGGTGGGCTCTTAAAACTTTGTTTGATAAAGGATTAATTTTCAAGGATTATAAAATTGTTCCTCAATGCCCGCGTTCCGAAACGGTGCTCTCGTCGCACGAATTGGCGCTTGGCTACAAGGAAACCAAAGACCCGTCGGTTTACGTTACAATGAAAATTAACGACTCTAAATTTGAAGGAGAAGAAGTTTACTTTTTAGTTTGGACAACAACCCCATGGACGCTCATCTCCAACGTGGCGTTAGCTGTCGGTTCCGATGTTGATTATGTGAAAGTTCTGACCGGCGGCAGAAAATTAATACTTGCCAAAGAACGCCTTAGCGTTTTAAAAGAAGATTATGAAATACTCGACGAATTTAAAGGTAACGATTTAGCCGGCACAAGTTACGAGCAGTTGTTCGATTATCTTACAGTTGACAAAAAAGGGTTTTATGTAATAGAAGCGGATTTTGTTACTACCGAAGACGGATCCGGCATTGTTCATATTGCTCCCGCATTTGGTGCTGATGACTACGAAGTTTCAAAAAAATACGATTTACCGTTTTTACAGCCTGTAAAACGTAACGGTACTTTTACCGATGACGTCCCCGATTTTGCCGGTAAGTTTGTTAAAGATGCCGACCTTGATATTATCATGAAGCTAAAAGAAATGGGTAAGCTTTACAAAAAGGAAACGATAGTGCACACTTATCCTTTCAGCTGGCGCTTTGATGATGTTCCTGTAATTTATTATGCAAGGGAGTCGTGGTTTATTCGCACAACCTCTATTGCAGATAAGATGGTTGAACTGAACAAAACAATCAATTGGGTTCCGCCCGAAGTAGGTTCCGGCAGATTTGGGAACTGGCTTGAAGATAACAAGGATTGGGCTCTTTCTCGCGATAGATTCTGGGCAACTCCGCTTCCCATTTGGGTTTCCGAAGATGGCAAAGATATGTTTGCTGTCGGAAGTGTAGCGGAATTGAAGGAAGGTTTTGTCGAACGAGATGGAAATAGAATTAAAGTCGCAGATTTGGATGAGACTGAAATCGATCTTCACAAACCTTTTGTAGATGAAGTTATGTTTGAAAAAGAAGGGAAACTTTACAAACGCACACCGGAGTTAATAGATGTTTGGTTTGATTCCGGCTCAATGCCTTTTGCACAACTTCATTATCCGTTTGAAAACAAAGAAGTGTTTGAACAGAATTTCCCCGCGGATTTTATATGTGAAGGTATTGATCAAACGCGCGGTTGGTTTTACACGCTTCATGCAATATCAACTATGTTGTTTGATAGCATAGCTTATAAAAATTTAATTGTTAACGAGTTGATACTCGATAAAAACGGACGCAAAATGTCTAAGTCGCGCGGCAATGCAGTTGACCCATTCGGACTTTTCGATAAATATGGTGCCGACGCAACCCGCTGGTACTTGGTAACTACAAGCCCGCCATGGAAGCCTACTCTGTTTGACGAGGATGGCGTTGTTGAAGTCCAACGTAAATTTTTCGGTACTTTGGTAAATACATATTCCTTCTTTGCTCTTTATGCGAACCTCGATAATTTTACTTTTGCCGAAGAGAAAATACCATACGAAGAACGCCCTGAAATTGACCGCTGGATTATCTCCAAATTGAACTCTCTTATTAAAGAATACGAAGAATTAATGGAGGCTTATCAAGTAACCAAAGCGGCACGTGCTGTTCAGGATTTTACAATTGATGAACTTTCCAATTGGTATGTAAGACGCAACAGACGCCGTTTCTGGAAATCGGAAAATAATAAGAATAAAGTTTCCGCCTATCAAACATTGTATGAATGTTTGGTTACTGTTGCAAAGTTAGCCTCACCCTTTGCACCGTTTGTTACTGATGATTTGTATAGGAAACTAAACGGCGCAACAAAACTCGAAAACTTTGAATCAATTCATTTATCGGATTTCCCGACTCCGGGATTTATCGATAAAAAATTGGAAGAGAAAATGGAGATTGCCGAAAAAGTCGTTTACCTCACTCGTTCAATGAGAGCTAAGGCAAACCTTAAGGTTCGGCAGCCGCTGAGTAAAATTATAATTGCGGTACAGCCACAGCTAAGAAATGCTATTGAAGAAATGACAGATGTAATTCTTGAAGAAGTGAATATCAAAGAACTGGAAATACTTGAGGATGATTCAAGTATCGTTAGTAAATCTGCCAAACCGAATTTTAAAGTGATAGGACCTAAGTATGGCAAAATGGTTAAACCGCTTGCCGCCGCAATTAGAGAAATTACTAAAGAACAAATTACGGAATTGGAAGCTAACGGAGAACTTACTTTACAAGTTAACGGTGAAGAGGTTAAAGTAACAAAGGATGATGTTGAAATCCAAAGTTCCGAAATCGAAGGATGGATGGTGGAATCCGAAGGTAACGTTACGGTTGCGGTTGATAAAGAACTTAACGAGGACTTAATCGCCGAAGGATATGCGCGTGAGTTCGTTAACAGAGTTCAAAATATGAGAAAAGATTCGGGACTTGACGTTGTTGACCGAATCAAAGTTTTTTATCAATCAGATAAAAAATTCGTGGATTTTATCAAAAAATTTTCCGAATATATAGGTCAAGAAATTTTGGCTGATGTAATCAGCGCAAATGAAGCTGACAAAGAAGGTTTTACGCAAGAATGGGAAATAGGCGATTTTGTCGTAAACATTACAATTATTAAAACCGCCTAATTTTTAAGGAGATTAACGATGGCGAAAAAAGTTACTAAAAAAACAGAAGAGAAGAAAAGCGTTGCCACAAAAAGCGCCGCTAAAAAAAGCACGGTTAAAGCCGCTGTAAAAAAAACTACTAAATCTGCAGTTAAAAAAACTGCTTCTAAATCTACGGTGACTAAAAAACCTTCCAAGGTTGTCTCAAAAAAGAAAACTACCCCTAAGAAAGGGAAAGAATCAAAACAATCGGTTATTTCTATTGGTAAAATGACTGTTGTGCGTCCGAAGAAAAACACGGAACCATTTGTTATCACTACCGGATCAGGTATTGAGATTAAAGGATATACGCCTGATGATTTAGCTGAATTCAAAGAATTGATAATCAGAAAAAGAGATGAAATAGTCCAGCAGCTCCAACTGATTAAAGAACAAATTGCCGATCCTAATACGGGAATTTATATTAATGAAAATTCCCCTTATTCTCTTCATATGGCTGAACAGGGAACTGACGCACAGGAACGCGAAAAGCTATTTCTGTGGGCACAACGTGAAAGCAAGTTTTTGCGTTATCTCGAAGCGGCATTACAGCGAATAGAGATAGGAACTTACGGCGTTTGTGTAGAATGTATGGACGTACCTAAAAAACTTTGTAAAACATGTCCGTTAATACCAAAGGAAAGATTACGTGCAGTTCCGCATACACAGCATTGTGTTGAAGTAAAAAAACAATTACAAAAGTAAGAAAAATTGAAAACTCTTTATGTAACCTTGGGGGTTGTTTTACTTGACCAAATAACAAAACTATTTGTTCATGGTTTTTCGTTTTTAGGTTTAACTGTTAAAGGAATGGAGTATGGTTCAAGTATTGACATACTCGGTTCCTTTCTGCGTTTGACTTATGTCGAAAACCCGGGAATTGCTTTCGGGATTAATGTCGGAGTGGCTAATAAATTACTTCTAACGGTATTTACATTTGTCATGATTGTTGTTCTTCTCTACTACTTTTTTAAAAACCTGGATAAATCCGACGGTTATAAAATTGCAATAGCATTAATAATAGGCGGCGCAATCGGTAATTTTATTGATAGAATGTTTTACGGTGTTTTATTCGATTACTCTCCTCTCTTTTACGGTAAGGTTGTAGATTTCATCAATTTTGAATTTTTTGATTTTTCACTTTTTGGCAAAAGTTTTTCTCGTTTCCCGATTTTTAATGTTGCTGATTCTGCGGTTACTGTCGGTGTTATTCTTCTTATTTTCTTTTCTCCTAAAACAGATAAGGCAGAAGAGAATGAAAAAAAACTTGAAGAATCTGCTGCAGCATCACTCCCGAATGATATTTCAGAAGAAGACCATGAAATATCAACTCCAAATAATTAATATCTAATTATAATGGCAAATATTATTACCGAAAAGGAACTCCATTTTGAAATAGACTTAGGGACAAAGAATATCCGTATTGATATTTTCTTAACTAATCACATCGAAAACGCAACGCGCACAAAAATTCAGAAATTGATAAAGGAAGGTTACGTTCAAGTAAACGGGAAAACCGTAAAGCCGAATTACAAGATTATCGGAGGTGAAACGTTGGATATTCGTATCCCGATTACTCCGCGTCCTGATAAAATTGAAGCGGAAGATATTCCTATTGAGATTGTTTACGAAGATGAATATTTATTGATTGTTAATAAACCTGCCGGAATGGTAGTGCATCCTGCATTGGGGCACAGTACCGGAACTTTGGTGAATGCGCTGCTTCATCACACAAGCAAACTAAGTGAAGCCGGTGATGAAGGAAGACCCGGCATTGTTCACCGGATAGACAAAGATACTTCGGGGCTGCTGCTGATAGCAAAAGATGAATGGACGCATGCCCGACTTGCCAAGCAGTTTGCAGCTCATACGCTCAAAAGGGAATATCACGCGGTAGTTTGGGGCTTATTCAAAGTAAGGAAAGGGGAGATTGTTACTAATTTGGTACGAAGTAAAAAGGATAGAAAACTTTTCACTATCAGTGAAACCGAAGGGAAATTTGCTCACACTAATTATGAAGTGTTAGAAGAGTTTGAGTTTGCTTCACTCCTTAAGCTAAATCTGAAGACAGGAAGAACTCACCAAATTCGTGTTCATCTCTCAAGTACAGGGCATCCTATTTTTGGCGATCCGAATTACGGGGGACGAAGAATAGTTTACGGCGGAGATTTGGCTAAGTTAAAGGCGCGGGTAAATAATCTTCTTGAAATAATGCCGCGCCAGGCTTTGCATGCCAAAACGTTAGGCTTTTATCATCCCCATTTAAAAAAGGATTTATTTTTCGATTCGGATTTACCTGATGATATGATGGAACTGATTGGCAAGCTAAGGTAGATTGGGGAAAAGCAGAAAGTAAAAAGAGTTTTTTACAATGATTAAATTCTACAAATATCAAAATTTTTCCTCATATTCAATTTTTCCGGAAGTAAGAAAAAAGTAAAAAGTCCCGTAGGGACAAAACCTTTGTAATAACGAAAATGGTAAT
>CAZMZM010000049.1:16752-18796 GCA_964570865.1 uncultured Melioribacter sp. | reverse complement strand
AAAAACTATTCCGGATAATATAAGTACCATCCTAATAATTATCGATAACATCGTAAAAAATACAAATTGCTTTATCTCTTTCGACTCGGAATATGAAAAAATTGATATTGCAACAATCATATTTATCAGATTTAAACCGGCCGCCCATAAGTAAGCGGTAATAACGGAATCACCGATGAAACCTACACTAAGTAATATCAGCTCAATTATATACCCGAAAATGATAACTCCTAACGAAATAATGCTATTTTTTATCATCTGTTTTATCTTGTGCTTTATTTGCAATGTTAATTGTTGAGTGAATAAAATTATAAATTCCCGCGAAACCTCCTATGGCGGAAAAAGTGATTGTAAGCACAGGAGAAATTTCAAAGTACTCATCCAACCATTTTCCAAGGAAAAACATCAGAACAATTGTTGCCGCCATCTGAATTCCAAGTCCAAGATAGAGACTCATTTCCTGATAAGCTTTGGCAAGCTTTGTTAAAGTTTTATCCTCAAGCTTCTTCAATCTGCTCAGAATTAATTGGTGATGTTTGGCTTTGCCGGCTCATCGAACTTTTACCGTCAAAAACAGCACCCTCCGATATTACCAAACGCTTAGCAAAAATATCTCCTGTAAGTTTTGACGAACTTTCAAGAACTACTTTTTCACCGGCAGTAACGGTTCCTTCAACTTTACCGCTTAGATTGATATTTGCCCCTTTAATATTCCCTTTTATTTCTGCCGTATCGCCAATAGTAAGACTTCCTTTAACTTCGATATCTCCGTTAACTTTTCCGTCTATCCTAAGACTTCCATCGCTTTTCAGCTTTCCTTCAAGTAAAACGTCAGCACTTAATATACTTACTTCGCCCTCTGAAAAAGAATCTCGTTTACCCATTTTGCTTCCTATTTTATTAAATATTTTTCCGGATTTAATATTTTATCGTTTTGCCAAAGTTCCAAATGAAGATGAGGACCGCTCGTATTGATTCCGCTGTTACCACTTAAAGCAATTAGCTCGCCCTGAAAAACCTTGTCGCCTTGTTTTTTCAGCAAAACGTTACAATGTTTTAAAATTGTTCTGAAATTATTTTGATGTTCGATTATTATTACGTTTCCGTCAATTGCCGTAAATCCTGAAAAAATAACATAACCTGCTGCAGGTGCAAAAACTTGCGTATTTTCCTTAACGGCAAAATCGATTCCGTAGTGCTCCCTGTTAGGTTCAAATCTTTTTACAATTAATACTTTTTTAACAGGATTGGCAAGATAAAAATCCGCTTTTTCCTGATTTCCGGAACTCTCGGGCTGAGAGAATTTTTTTATCAAACTATTAACAACGTAAAATATTGAACCGCCGTTAAGTCTATTCTTAACGCTTTCATGTCTTAGAGAATCATAAATAGCGGAACTTGAATCAATAGAATCGGAGCCGGCTAAGATAATCGCATATTTTAAGCGTTCATCAAGTTTGGAAATTTTCTGAATTTGCTTTGTCAACAACACTACTTGTTTTTCAAGATTCACTATTTTTAAATGCTGTTGTTCTATCTTGGGATTGTCAACCCAGTATAACGCTTTCCGTAACGGAGTAAACGAAAATAGCAATATTACCAACAAGACCAAAATAAGAGAATATCCCGTTAAATAGCCAATCAATTCCAACATCGAAAACTTGTACCGTTTCATTTCTTTTGTCGGGAAATGCGGAGTAACGTAAATCGACGATTTTTTAATTTCTTTAAATTTCATTTGCCAAATAATAATTAATTGAATTTAAAATATAAGAATTCCCGCAACCTCAAAATAAAAAATTTTGCGTTCCGAATATTAAATAATCATTTTTCCTTTGCAAACCGTTGAAACGGTTTCCGAATTGTTAATGGAAAATTAATAAACTCAAACTAAATCACTCTCAGACAAAGAGAAGAAATTTCAAATCCACTTCTTGTTAATCGTGGGCAAAAATATTTAAGTTCCGATTTGAGAATTACTCGCCTTTGAGCAATTGCCCGATTTTGTTAAGCACGTAATCGGGCAATAATTTATTGCCGCAAT
>CAZMZM010000049.1:0-16652 GCA_964570865.1 uncultured Melioribacter sp. | reverse complement strand
AGCAATTGCCCGATTTTGTTAAGCACGTAATCGGGCAATAATTTATTGCCGCAATCAAAATGTTTTAGCGGGCATTTTTGCCATCCATGGATTCCGCAAGGTTTGCACGGAAGTTTTAAGCTGAGAAAAGCACTCCCTTCATTGTACGGATAAAAGCCGAATCCGGGAATTGTGGATGTGTAAATTGTAAGTATTTTTGTATTTGCAATTACGCCCATATGTGTCGGTGCGCTGTCGTTGGTAACTAAAAGTGCCGCTTCGCCAATTAATGCCACAGATTGCGGGATTGTCAGTTTTCCGCAGAAGTTGATTACGGACGGATTTGAATTTAATGCAATCTCTTCCCCTAATTCAAAATCCTCTTTCCCTCCGATTATTCCGACAGTAAATCCTTTCTCGTTCAGAGAAGAAGCAATTGCCGTAAAATATTTCAAAGGCCATTTCTTAGTTTCCCAAACCGAACCCGGAGCCAGCAGAATTAGCTGTTTGTTTTCTCTGTTACCCCATAATTCTATTACAATAGATTTGTCTTCCTCCGAAATCGATATTTTAGGCAACTTTTTCCAATCGCTGATTTCACTTTCATTGCAGACTAAACTCAAATTTCGTTTTACTTCGTGAATATCATCCCTGTATTTGATTTTTTTCGTGTAAAAAAACTTTAAACTTGCTCTGTCAAAAGCAATCCTAATTTCCGCTCCGCTAATTTTTGCCAAAATGGCACTTCGCGAAGAACGATGCGGAGAAACGACCAAATCATAATTTCTATCTCTAAGTTTCCTTCCGAACAACAAAGTGCTAATAATACTTTTCTGCTTATCCTTTTTATCGAAAGGAAAAACTTCAGTAACAAAAGGGGACATTTTAAAAACCGAAACAGTTGTAGGAATTGAAACGACATCAATTTTGGAGAGAGGATATTTTTCGTGCAATTTATCGATTAAAGGAAGCGTAAGAATTGCATCACCGAGAAACGCAGTTTGAATTACGAGTATGTTCATCAGTACTTCCAGATATTATGCATCCAAAGCCACTGCTCGGGATTTGCGATTATCAACTTTTCCAAGAATTTAAAATATTTCTGCGTCAGACACATTTCCGGATTATCAAAATGTTCGTCATTTTCTTCGCAGATTAATTTTTCAAAAGTAATGTGATATTTCCCGTCAGGCCGGCGGACAACCGAGAGCAAAATAATTGGCAATCCCAACTTTAATGACAGCGCCGCCGTACCGGTATAAACAGCGGTTTGATTACCAAAAAATTCGGCTCTAGCCCCTTCCTTTGCTCCACGCTGGTCACCTACAAGAGCAATAATTTCCCCTTTTTTTGCAGCGGCAATTAAAGCGCGTAATCCGGCTCCGGCTCTTAATTCTCTATTTCCGAATTTACCCCGCGCTTTTGTCAGCCAATCATTTACAAACGGATTTCGTTGCTTCTTTGCCAATCCCAAAATCGACCGATTAATTTTAACACCAATCCAAGTTCCGGCGTACTCCCAATTACCGAAATGGGCAGTCATCAGAAATACGCCCTTGCCTTCTTTTAGTTCATCTTCAAGCACGGAAAGGGTTTCACTACTTGCAAAATCAAGTACGTTTTTCTCGGTTAAACTCGGCATCGCCATTACTTCAAGAAACGTAATTGCAAAACTCTCGTAATTTTTTTTCGCAATCCGTTTTATTTCTTTTTCCGATTTTTCGGGGAAGGCTTTTTTAAGGTTAGCTATTACAACATTTTTACGGATTGGCAATAGATAATAAAAGAAATTTGCAAGCGGTATTGCAAGATATTTAACACGCTTAAAGCCAAGCGCAGTTACAAATTTACTAATTGCGAGAAAAAGAAGATACTCCGCTTTGTTTTTATCGAACGCCATTATTCACCGATTAATTGTCTCCAGCGAATATTGTTAACTTCGCCCCGTTTTGTAGAGTGCACCAAATCATAATTTCCGATTCCGATCATATCGACAAAAACAAATACCACACCTCCTTCAATATTGTGATAATACCAGAGTTCGTAAGGCTTGGTAGAAATATTATTCGGGTATCGATCAATCGTATCGGGAGGCCCGTAAGTTAAATAAACGCGTCCCATATCTGTCATAAAACCGGGACGTGTTCTGGTCTTAAACTTTTTATTCACAAAATCGAGACGACGCATGTAATCATTCATAAACTCATTTTCCGGTGTGTCCGGTGTTTTATCGCGGCTTTTCCAAAACTTAGTTAAAAATCTCTGTTTTTGCTCAGGCGTTTTTAACTGATTATAATTTGTTTTATCCTCTTTGGAAGCCAAATAACGGAGCTTTTTAAAAAACAAATCCGCTTCGTCATTACTCATTCCGCTAAAACGCGAACTAACGGAAATTTTTCCGGTAGAGGAATCCGGAACAGGCATCATATTCGGATTAATCATAAAAAACCGTTTGGATGAAGTGTAAGCATAGTTTACCGATGAATCGACTAACGCCAAAAGCAGTTTATAAACGCCTGTCGGTTTACCTGAAAGATTAAATTGCCCGACTTTTACAAGAGAATTATACATCGGCATTAATTTCGTCTTTCTCTCTACGACTTTTTCTCCGTTCGAATTTAAAACAACTGCAAGGAAAACCAAGTTTTTTCCGATTGCCGATTTTAGATTATACGTTTCTGCGTAATAAAAAACCACAGGTTCTTTAACAGAAAAAACTCTGTTCGGATTAGGGATAATCTTGTAAGTATTTTTATAAAAGATAGAATTTTTTTCATCCGATTTTATGATATTTCTGCTTAATTCAATGTTACTTAAAGAGGGTTTATCCTTCGGGAAAGGCTTTACGGAAAGTTCATCGTTCAGAGTTTTACTCAGCTTGGGATTAAATTTATCAAAAACCGTAAACCGCAAGTTGTACTCTCCTACGGGAACCGGAATGGAAAATTGCCCCAGCAATTCAGATTCATTTGAGAGAGAATCTTTAATTCCGGTTATGCCATATTTTTTATCGACAATCACAACATTATCCGATATACGTGATAGGCTAATTTCCAATATTGCAGAGATAACATTTTTTCCTGACTGAGTTACAACGTTAAAATTATCTTTTTCAACCTGATAATAGAATTCAACATAGTTTATCGAATCGTTATAACTGAACTCTGAAAAATCAAAATCGAAATTAATTTCTTCCTTCCGTTGTGCAAAAAGGAGTGAAGTTAAAAAGAAAAGTAAAATAACTTTATTCATCATCTAACCTTAAGTCTATCCATCCAATTAGGGTCATGCCGTTCACCGCGTTTGGTAGAATCAAGCAACTGATAAATCCCCAATCCGTTTGCATCGCCAAACACAAAATAAACTCCTCCTTCAATATCGTAGTAATACCAAATTTGGTAAGGCTTGTTGTAATAATCATTTTGCTTTCGTGAAATTTTGCTCGGCTTTCCATATTTAATATAAATTATACCTCTGTCTGTTAAACTTCCTTTTCTCTTATATTCTTTAAAACGTTCGTCAGCATATTTAACTCTTTCTTTAAATTCTGTGTAATATTCATTTTCGACGGTGGAAGGATCAGAATCCCTTTTTTGCCAAAACGAGTATAGGAAAACTCTTTTCCTGTTTGCACTATCCAACTTGGCGTACTGGAATTTTTCATCAACGGAGGCAATACATTCGGCAGAATGAAATATTGCATCACATTCGGGACCGCTTAATATTGCAAACGGACTGGCAAGAAAATTCTTTTTTACTAATGCGTCGTTTATATTATAATTGGAATCCGCTACAACAGAGCTTACGTAAAAAAAATCTTTATTTTCTTCGTCTAAAACTTTTCCGGTATCATCAATTAGTTTGGCAGTAATATAATATTTACCTGAAGCCAATTTTTTCATGTTGATAAAGCCGGGCTGGACGACAGCATTATTATTAGTTGTGAGCGGATTGGTTTTGCTCCAAACAACTTTGTTAAGAGAATTATATAACTTAGCGGTAAAATTCAATTTCTTGTCAAAACTCTTTAATCCGTAAATTTCGGTATAATAGAAAACAACCGGCATTCTCTGATAAAATGTTGAACGGGGATTCGGATAAATTTCCATCGAATTTTTATAGAAATTTGATTTTGTGTTCTGGGAGCCTGTTATCATTCTCGAGGCAAGTTCAATTCCACTGATAAAAGGAGGTTTTTTTTGTATTACTTCCACCGTTCGATGGTAAAAATCAACTTTAGTAGAATCGTAATAATCCCCGATTGCAACCTGCATTCTATATTTACCCGGATCCAGCTTAAAATCAAGTTTACCGAGATATATCTGTGGTTTAGTCGTATCAATAATTGCATACCTAATAATATAAGGCTGATTCATTACCAACATGCTGTCTGCTGTATTTACTATGGCAATATCGATTCGCGGGTAGATGAAAATACCTTTTTCCGAATACGTCCGAGTAAATCCGGTGTCTGAAACCGAGTAGTAAAATTCAAACCGGGTTGAAGCGGAATCATAGCGGAATGGGGTTATATCATATTCAAAATTAAAATTTTGAATACTCTTTTGTCCGTAAACAGATGATAATAATATTATTATTAATATTCCCAATCGCTTCATAAAAATCCTCTTTTCTTTTAAGCAAATATATTAAAACTATTATTAATAAGTTTTATCAAAGTTTTGTAACTAACGCATTATGACTAACAGTTTGAAATATATATTGTTGCAGAAATTACTTGACAGTAATAATAGTCCGATGTTATGTTATCCGATACAACCATTTAGGAAAAAGTGCTTATGCGAATTTAGCATTGATAAGAAAGAAAAATTTATAGTCCGAAACTTGGCTTACTATTGAGAAGATTTTATAATCGAAATTTACATGAAGAAAATTTGCAATACAAAAAAAAAGGCGTCCTTAAGGACGCCTTCGTAATTAAAAGCTAACGTTTTTAATCAACACCAAGTGTTAAAGTAAAAACATGACTACTTCCAAATGCATCTTCTTTTACATGGCGGAAAGCATAATCGAATTTGATATTGACTCCGTCGGTCATTTCCCACTGTACACCTGCGCCCATAACATAATCATAAATATAATTATCTTGGTTGCCCGTGTAGTAGTTATATCCGCCTCGCAAATAAAGCATGTTCATGAAATCATATTCAAGTCCGCCTCTTACGAGGTCGTCCAAGTTGTTATTATTTCTGAATGCAGCTGCTAACGATAATGAGTTATTATTATCAATCGATAACTTGTAAGTTCCGCTTAAATCAAAATAACTCGGAATCTGGAATTCTTCGGTTTCAGGATTATAAACACCTGTACCACTTCCGAAAGCATTTCCTGGTATAGTTGTTCTGGTCTGCAAATCAGCACCGGAATATTTCATATTGTCGCCAATGTTTGCAACTACAACACCAAGTGAAATGTTTTTGTTAAAGTTGTATTGTACACCGAAATCCAAAGCCCAGCCATTTGCGTTTGTGTTCTGAATTCCTTCGTGAATAACTTTCATTGTAGCACCGGCAATTACTCTGTCAGTAAGTTCTTTAGCGTAAGTAATACCGAATGTTACATATGAAGGACTATATGTTTCGCCGGTACCGTCAGGATTTTCATAAGTAGTAACCGGTATTTCACCAAAGTTCAAGCTTTTGTAAGTAAGAGCAATTGAACCGATTTCGCCTAAGTCTGTCCCAACAGCCAAGTAGGAAATATTGATGTCTGCAATGTAGCGTGAATAATCAAACATTGCTTCGGTTCCTCTCATGCTGCCTAAACCGGCAGGGTTATAGTAAACAGCTTCAACACCGTGCATGTTAGCCAAAAAAGCTCCGGCTGTAGCAATAGAACGAGCGCCTACAGGAATTAATAACTGATCGGCTCCGGATGTACCTCTACGAGCAGCATCACCTGCATAGGATACAACAGTGAAGCTAATTACGATAAGTAATATTAGTATTTTTCTCATTTTTTATTTCTCCAAATATTTTTTACATCAATCAGAGCAGGCGGAGCAAATTGTTCTGCTCCGCTAAACTCAAATTAATATCTCTGTATTTGCTTTTGTGGCATAATGATTGCGAATTTAAGTACTTTATCTCCGTATTTTGGATTAGATACAATTGCAATGTACATACCTGAAGCTACTCGTAAACCATCTCCGTTTTTAAGATCCCAATTTAAGAAGGGATTAGTATCGTTCTTTGTCAATGTTCTTAACTTAGTTCCGCTAAGTGAGTAAATGCTCACTGTTACTTCGTTCGGTAAGTTAGAAAACGTAACAAACGGCTCATCCGGTTTATATTTATCGCCTTGTACATAACTTCCGTTAGGATTGTAAGCGTACAAAGGATTCGGATAAACATTTACTTTCTCGAACATTGCTTTTGCTTCGGAATCGGTAATATTAGTGCTAACCGTATATGTATAAACATCCTTTGGAGTCAATACATAGTTAATAGGTATTTCCAATACACCGTCATTCGGCACAAAATTAGTGTCGTTTGATGTTGTTTCGATACCGACAACTGCCAAAGCGTTAAAGTAAGGATTAGCCGCAACTGCTTTCATTGAATCGGTTACAACGTATTCTGCAGAGTTTGATACCATAGTATAGCCGCCCAAACGAGCCCATTTGTTAGGACTGGTTTGAGTCGGAACTCCGGTATAAACCAAATTCAGACTGTTTGTATCCGCTGTATAATCATCATTAAATATCACAATATATTCATGTGTCAATTTAATGTTCGGGCCCGGATTCCATTTAGCATCCGAACGTCCGGTTGAGTCAAATCCGTCTTCAATAAAACCAACGGCAAGCTGTTTTGTTTCACCGAACTTATCATCTTTAACCCACGCAGTAAATGGAACGTCCACGTATCCTCTTCCATCCATTTTGCCACCGTAGAAAAGTTTAGATGTCGGTCTTCCGTGAGCAACTCCACTGGTAAAACGATATGCTTTACCCTGTGTACCGAATCTCAGTTCCACTCTTCTCATATCTGAGACATGAATGGCTTTACTTGTGTTTACAGTAATAAGCGGAACACCGCTTGCCGAATCAACATCTGCACCAACATACCATGCACCTGTCGTATCGGGTCTGTTCATCGGTTTTGCCCAGCTTCCACCGGAAACAAATGAAGCGGTTTTAACACCGGGAGCTAACCATTCTACATTTAATGTAACACCATCGTGTAATTGAGTAATACCGGCTTCATCATTATAATTTTTTGATGAATCTACAATTACTGTGTCAGTTGTTTTATCTTTTAAGTAGTAGTATAAACTGTAAACAGAACTCAAACTGTCAAGATAAAAACCGACTTCATATTCATCGGTAGTAGTTAATTGTTTATCATAAACAGAATAAGTTACTTTACTATCAGAACCACCGGCTGTATGCTCGGTATTAACTTTTTCACGATATGGATCGTATGAGTTTGTACCGGGTACTATGCCGACGATACTTGATTCATGCTGTAATAGTTTCGGAACGTTAGAAACCATACCGACTGCTGCCGTTCCCGGAATCAAGTAATTTCCAAGAGCATCAATTCTAATTATCTCATCATAGTTTAAAGCAAAACCGGTAATTGAAATAAAGTATGGTTTTCCTTTAATAAGCGGGGCATTTGTGAACGGATCGGTTTCAATGGTAAGTTTTATCCAGCCGGTATTCGGATTAGCATAAGTTGCAGAATCCAACTGCGTACCGCCTTGATAAATAACCGTTCTTTCCAAACTAACGCCATCTTCATAAATAATCGTATTTATTCCGTTATCAACGTCATATTTAGCGATTGTTACTTTATTTGACATTCCGCCTTCCTGATCAGCCGTGTTAGGAGCTTGGTACATATTTACTTCGAAACCTTCGAAGCGCATATCATAACCGTTACCTACCGAATGATAAGCTAACTGATCCGCCGTATTCCAAATAAGTTCGATTTTGTTATCCGAAGTTTTTATTTCGGGTGATGCAACCGGAGGAGGTGCCGGATAGTTGAAATTATTCTGATAAACGAACTGTGCCGCTCTATCAATTTGTTTTGCTTTTTTAACTGAAGCCAATGAGGATGATTTAGATCTTCCTATTACATAAGCTACAACTATATCAACAGGCTGGTCTTTTTCTAATTTAAAAGGACCTGTATCGGACATTTGACGCTGGTCAACAGGAGCAGTGTTAATCCAACCTGTTAATGTAACAGGATCTCCAGAATACATGTAATGACCGTCAATTGTCGAACAATCAACTCCGCCGAGAACAGCACCGAATAACCAGTTACACGGGTCAATTACGTCACCTTTTTGATTCTTACCCATCAAATAGTTTCTCGCTTCTTCTTTTGTAGAAGGATCTTGCTGTCCGACAACGCCGTTCATATATTCAACGAAACTGGTTAATGGTAAGTTTTTTGCTCCTTTAATTGTATCAATACCCATTATCGGGCCTCTTACATTGTAGGCTTCATCATTCGGATCACCCGTAAATTCCCAAGGACCTTGGAAAAAGTCAATAAGAAATGTCGGAGGGTTGGCTCCAAACTGTTTGTCGTCACCGTCGTTATAAACATAACCGGCATTAAGTTCAGTATCACTTCCTACAAGGTCATCAAGATAATCACCAAGGTCAGGATCTGCCCAAACGCCGAAATATACCGAGTCGATAACATTTGCAACCGTACCACGGTTAACAATTGAATACCTTACAAAAATGATATTTCCCAAATCACCTGATGTGGCATAAGCCCAAACAGTTTGACGAATATCAATACCCTGAGGGGAAACATCAGTAAATTGACGATCAGCTGCTGCCAAACCATCATTGTAAACACACCATACTGTTTCGTCGCCGAGCAAGTCAGGCATATCTTCGTCAGGATCCCATTTACCGTTTCCGTTTAAATCAACGGGATTATAAACTCCGTCTCCGTCTCCGTCATAAAAATAAGCTCCGCCTTGTACGGCATCAGCCCATTCTTGCCAAGAATCACCAAAGGGAGGATCGCTCGACTTAACAACGAAAATTCCTTTTGATATTACGTTTGTTGAATCGTTAGGATCAATTGACCCCGCAACATAATCTTCAATTCTGGAAGAGGAAGCTTCACCATTTGACCACATTTCGCCGTTGGTTACACCGCTCATCAAAAATCCGGAACTGTAGATTACGCTTTTGCCGTCGTAACGACCTGCTGCGCCTTCCGGAGGAATGTTAACATCAGCAATTTTACCAACATCATTCAGAGGTAGATTGATATTGTTAACGTGCAAACGGTAAGCGTCTCCATAATTTTGACCGCTTTTTGTCTTAAGTAATTTCCCGTCTTTTCTATCCGCGGCACTAAGCCCGGCGAAGGAAATTACAAGCAAAGCAATCAAAAACTTTACCCAAATTAATTTTAGTTTATTCATTATATAAACCTCTATTTTACTATTAAACAAGTTTGATTTCAATTACTTTGTCGAAAAATTCATTTTAACGCCAACTTTGATCAACCGTGGAGGACCGAAGTTACCGGGATTTCTTTCAAGGGCTTCATAATCATAAGCCCAATTTTGACCATTTTGTGCTGCAAAGACTTTACCTTCAGCAGTAGCCAAATATCCGGTAGTTTCGGGAGAACCGGTAGATCTCCAAACACTAACTGCATTCTTTGCATCAAATAGGTTGTTAATCCATACATAAGGAGTAATACCTAAATTATTTCCGATTGCAAATGTTTTTTCGATTTTGAAATCAACTGTCATTGTTGCAGGACCATATCTTGAGTTGATATACCCTTTGGTATCGCCGTAATTACTCCCATCCTGTAAAAGGTTTTGAGTCTGAAGCGGTGTGTAAGGTCTTCCGCTACTGAATGAAATTAACATATCAGCTGCCAACATCTGGAACATTCCGCCTTCCCCTTTAGGAATAAAGAAGTTTAAGTTAATTACGCCGGTATGACGCTGGTCAAAATCCAAAGGTGCTATTACTTTCGGTAATCCGTCGGTTCCTAAGTTTCTGAATGCAGACATATAAGAAGAACTTTGAGATGAACCGGTACCTTCCGCAAAGGAATATGTGTAGTTAACGGATGCGGAAAAATAGCTTAATCTTGGAATATCCAATGTAAAGGCCAAACCTTTTATTGTACCAAAGTCAGTATTTCCGTGTGGGAAGTAACGTAAGTTTTCACCGCCCGGCTGTCTTTGATAATATTTAACTGTTGTATTTACTAATCCTTCGGTGTTTTTATAAAATGCAGTAATATTAATAGCAGCTGCATTATCTCCTAATACTTGTCTGAAACCTATTTCATACTGAGTAGTTTTTTCACTGCTTACATAACCGTCATCAACGCCAAAATCTGATGTTTGTTTCATAAGAACTAATCTGTTTTCTCTCGGATAAAGATCAAACAATCGCGGAGCTTGAATAAAGCGTCCGTACTGAGCGTGAAATACAGTAGTTTCAGTAACAGGGAAACCAAGACCTATACGAGGCGAAAAATATAATTCGGGATCTTTAACAATAAAATCGTCATTATCAAAGTTATTCGGATCTCCGCTTGCATAAGGTAATGCAGGATTTTTAAGAATTCTTGCTTTTGAATCGAAATAATCAAAACGTAAACCGATATTTAATACCAAATCTTCAAGTTCATATCTATCCTGAACATAACCGTAAACAAATAATGGCTTCTGTGCACCTACGACACCCGTACTGTCATCTGTGGGATTTCCGAAAATATCATAACCGAAATAACTCGGTCTTTGGCGAGCATATCTTTCTTTTCTAGATACTGCAGGTAATACGTATGTAGAGTCGCTTCCGTCTGTCGCAGTAATATGGATTGTTCTGTCGCGCATATCTTGGGCTATACCCATCGGTCCTATAGAATAGTATCTCATTATACTGTAATTTGCTCCAAATCCGGCTTCAAACAAATGTTTGTCCATCTGTGAAGTAAAGTTACCATCCACCGAGAAAGTTTGAGTTTCGTTTTTATTGTAACCGTTACTTACCCTACCGTGCTCTGCAAATATACCGAGCGAGTCATAACGAAGAGCATAATCGTTACCCTGATTAGGGGTGTAAGGGTTAGTTAATGTATCGCCGTATGCTTCGAGATTATCAAAGAAAACTCCGTCTCCGGATGCTGAAGCATTTGTACGATAACCCAAGTTAAAATTCCAGAATGAGTTATCCGTTACATTTTGTGAAAACTGAGATGTTAATGATAAGTTATGTCCTTCATTTTTTCTGTTATGCTCAGAGTTATTTTTTGCATAAACATAAATAAAACCGCGGCTGACATAATTGTTGTAAATACCGCTTAATCTCATTGTAATACCGTGACCTAAGTTATGATACGTTTTGGCTGAGAACTTCCATGTGCCTTGGTCATTATTAGGTTTGTACGGCATTGATTTACCGATTGACTGAAAATTAATTCCCTGTGCGGAAGGAGAATGATCTTTAAACCAACCTCTTTCAGCGGAAATAAAGAACGTGTTATCCGTATTTCCGGGGATTATCGGACCACCTAAAGTTGCAGTGTAAAGGTTGTAACCGTAATCATCGGTAAATGATGAAGTTACTCCATCGAAATGCACTTTATAATAAGGCGTTCCCGATTTAGTTGTAATATTAATAATACCGGACTGTGCTTGTCCGTATTTGGCTTCGTAACCGCCAACTTGGAAAGAAATCTGTTCGATTGAGGCGTTACTTAAAACAGAATTATTGCTGCCGAACAACGGGTCATTCTGTACAACACCATCAACGATGTAAACAACTTCACCGCCGCGTCCGCCGCGAACGTTCAAAGTAGCATTTCCATCAACACCGCCTGAACCTTCGGCTTTAACAACACCGGCTTGCAATGAAGCCAAGTTGGAAACACCCTTTACAGGTAAACGGTTAATACTTTCCGAGTCGATTACTTTTACCGTATTTGTAGCTTTAGCTTCAAATAATCTGTTATCGGTTACTACAACTTCTTGTAAATCGAGTCCGGCTTTTAATTTAACATTTAATTCAAATGTAACACCGGGAATGATTCTAACGTTGTTGACAACTTTGTCCTGATAACCGACAAAACTGAACTTTACGGAATAAGTACCGGGAGTAATATTAAGGATTTTATATTGTCCGTTAATATCCGCCGCAGCGCCTAAGCTCGTATTGACAAGCGTAACGTTCGCTCCGATTAATGCTTCGCCGGTATCGGCGTCTTTAACCGTTCCGGCAAGTTTACCTACACCGGATTGTGCGAAGAGGCTTGTCCCCAAAATTAATAGAAATACAATTAATTTTGAAAAAGTCCCTAACTTTTTCATATCAACTCCAATTTTAATAGAGATAAAAACATATTAGATTACTAGAAAAAAAATGTTTGTTTCAAAAATAAAAGGGGGCGCATGTTTCAGCGCCTCCTTTTTAAGAATAAATACTCGCTATAATAAAAATTACTTGAGTAACATCATTTTCTTTGTGGCAGAGAATTTTGATCCGTCAACGCCTTCAACATTGATGTTATAGAAATAAACACCACTTGAAAGGTTAGCGCCGTCAAATGTGTATTTGTGAGTTCCGGCATTCAAGTTGCCATAAACTTCACTTGCTACTACTTGTCCTAACAGGTTGTAAACTTTCAACTGAACTTTCGAATCAACTTTAAGTGCAAAGTTAATTGATGTAGTCGGGTTGAACGGGTTAGGATAGTTCTGTGATAAAGCAAATCCGTTCGGAATTTCGTTGCTTATCGGTGAAACACCTGAAGCTACGCCCATCCAAAGTGCAGCTTGAACCTGAGGAGCGGAAGCGCTGAATCCGTACCAATAATAATCAGGAGCTGAGTCTAATGAAAGCGGATCAAATGCTAAGAAAGTAACTTTGTTGCCTTTACCTAAAGTTCTATGACCGCCAATATTATATGTATTGCCATCTGCTCCAACACCTAACATATCAACTTCAACATCTGCTTCAAAGTCAACACCGTCTAACCAGTTTGCGGAGCCGAGTTCGTATGAAGGATAATACAGCATTGTGTCGTTTGATGCGGTCGTATCATTAATTTCAGTAAATTTAGTATATAAAGGACCGCCAAGCAATGTACCTTCAACAGGCATTACTACTGAAGGACCGTTTTGGTCGCCGGTAGCAGCATAGTTAATATCATTATATTCATAATTAATGCCTAAAACGTCAAAAATAAATTCACCTGCAGCATGAGGTCCATTTGCCCAACCTGATTGAGCTCCTAACCATTCGTCGCCGGTAAGCATATAATTACGGCTTCCATCTGCTGCCAACCAAGTACCGATTACACTTGAGTTAATAGCTGTAGGTCCGGCTGTTGTGATTTCAATAATATTAGTATAATTATCAACCAAATCAGCTGTTAATGGACCATATGCCCAAACATCCATCAAGAAAGGATATGTTGAATAAGTTACAAAATCATCTTGTCCGAAATAGTAACTCTGAGGATAACCGGCCGGTTTGTTAAAACCGTTAAAAACTAACAAAGTAGATTCAACAGCCTGGAAGATATTATATTCCCAAGGACCTGCTTCACTGGTATTGCCGTTAACGTCAGTTGCAACTACTTTATAGTCAACTGTTGTTCCCGGCTGTTGTCCCGGAATATCACCGGAATAAACGTCGCCGTTAGCAGTCATTGCAACATCACTCCATGTTGAACCGTCAGTTGTATAGCTTATTACTGCAGAAGCAACACCGGCAGTTCCGCCGCTCGGGTTATCATCTGTAATTGTTGCGGTAACTGTTCTTGCTTCAGTAGATAAAGTTGTTGGTAATACATCAACACCTGTGATTACAGGAGGTCTGTCGCCTACTAAGTCAACAGCTACAACTGCATCCCAAGTATATTTTCTTGCCCACCAACCTTGGTCATCTGTTGCCAATCTTCCTTTGGAATAATATTTGAATCCGGGATGTGATGACATACTACCGGCAGAAAGCAAACCAATACGGCTTTCGGAAGGTTGACTGGCATCAACACCGTTGTTTTTAAATACAACGCCAAATACTTCTCCTCTGCTAATTTGATCCGGCTCGAAACCGAGAGCGTCATTTAATACAACCCAGTTGTATGCAGGATTATCTGGGTCATAAACCGGTGTTACTACATAACCATCACCAAAATCACTCCATAAGTCGGTTGTCCAAGGTGCAACTGCGCCTTCTGTTCCGGCTACCCAATCGCCTGAAGCTTGCCATGGGAAAGGTACTGCGTTGTTCCATGTAGGATCGTCGCCGGTCCAATATCCCCAATATACAGGTGCTCCCAAACTAACTAAGTCAGCAGCTGTTAAACCTGTTCCAACTATGGAAACAGCTACGCCGTTAGCAGCGCCGGTACCATCACTCGGCATAAATGCAACGCCTTTGATGATTAAGTCGGCAGGTGCAACGTACCACTGAATCATTACGTCTTGGTCAAAGAAACCGAAGTTTACGTTAAATGTGGCGCCGGATGTTTCTTTGATACTTAAGGTATCAATAGTCCCTTTAGCGTCTTGAAGTGAGTGACCTTTAAGAATAATGTTACCAACTTTATTGTGGTTCATAACATTAACCTTAGCTCCGGTAAGAGCAGCTTCGATTGTTCTTCCTTTAATAGGAATTAGCTGATCGCCCGGTGTCAAAATTGCGTGATCTTGCGCTTTAACCATCATTGCAAGCATCATGAGGGCTACAAACAAGGTAGAAATTTTTCGTAACATATGTGTTACTCCTTTAGTTTGTTGTTAGATTAATTAGTTAATAGTAAAAATGCTTTTTTTACATTTTTTTCTTGTGCATTGTATAAAGAACAGTGTTAAAAAATTATTTAATCAATTAAGAAATATAATCCTAATCAATAATTTCTAAGCGTTAATCGGTAAAGATATAATTTTACGCTTAAAAAACAAAATGAAAATAAATATTTGTTTTTTTAAAATCAAGTATAATACCTAAAAATCAAGGACAAACATATTTTGTTAATCAAGCAGATTTTCCAATTTCTGAACAAATACTTGTTTATTAACCGCACCGATAACTATATCTTTAACTTCCCCGTCCTTAAAAAATAATACTGTGGGAATACTGCGAACTCCATATTTTATAGCCGTTTGCTGATTTACGTCAACATCTAATTTCCCGATTTTAGCTTTATCGCCGTATTGTTCCGAAAGCTCGTCCATGATCGGAGCTATTAGTTTACACGGACCACACCAAATAGCCCAAAAATCTATCACGACAGGAACATCTGCTTTTAGGACTTCCTGTTCAAAATTTTGATCCGTAAATTCAATTTTTGCCATTTATATTTTTCCTTCTTTTTTCTTTTAATAATCAATAAATATTTGTTGAAATTATTCCCTTATATTTTCTTTTGTCACTCTGAAAACAAAAAATTAAACAGGGCGAATAGCGGAAATAAGTTCACCGCCGTCAACTTGAATTACGTTTCCGGTTATAAACGATGCGCGTTCATCACTTAAAAGAACGATAGCATTTGCCACATCTTCAGGTGTTGTTAAACGACCGGTAGGATTTTTAGCTTTTGCACCTTCAAGCAAAACATTGTTGCCGGGAATTTTTCTCAGAGCGGGTGTATCGGTAACGCCTGCCATTATTGCATTTGCCGTAATTCCTCTTGATGCCAATTCAACTGAAAGCTGACGAATATGCGACTCCAACGTTGACTTGGCTGCGGAAACCGCTCCGTAAGTCGGAATTACTTCAACGGAACCGGAACTTGTCATTCCGAAAATACGTCCGTTATTGGCAAACAAATTGCGGGCTACTATTCCTTGTGTCCAATAAACTAATGAATGCGCCATTACATCTAATGTCATGTTCATTTGCTTTTGTGTAATACCGGGTTTACCCTCCGGAGTAATAAAATGGTTAAGAGTTCCAAACGCCAGAGAGTGCATTAACAGATTTATTTTTTCGCCGGTTTCGGAAAATTTATTTTTTAATTCGTCCAACACATTATTCCGCTTTGTTTCATCGGCAGCGTTCATATTGTAAAAGATTGCTTCGCTTCCGTAGCTTTTTATTTTATCAACAATATTATTTACATTTTCCATGGTTGCTTGTCTATCCAGATGAATACCCGCAACATTATATCCCGCTTCAGCCAAAGCGATTGCCGTTGCACCGCCGAATCCGCTTGAAGCACCTAATATTAATGCCCATTTCCTATTCATAAAATCTCCTCTTTGAATAATAAACTTTCGATAATTTGAACCCTTAAGTTAAAAAGAAATATTATTTAACCAAAAACTTTATTTACTTCACATTCCTGCAAAAAAAAGGAGTTGCAAATTAATGCAACTCCTTTAGGGGTAAGGGGTAAATATAAATTAAATTCTACTTTTTATTTTTTGAAGCGATCAGGTTCAGGGCGCTGCCTGCTTTGAACCACTCAATCTGATTCGCGTTCATTGTGTGATTCAATACCGCTTCGTCGGTCGAACCGTCTTTGTGCTTGATTACAAGTTTAAGCTTGCTGCCCGGTGCTAATTCCTTAACTCCGAGGATGCTTAGTCTATCGTCTTCTTGAATTTTGTCGTAATCTGCGGGATTATCGAACGTAAGAGGAAGAACGCCTTGTTTTTTCAAGTTGGTTTCGTGAATACGTGCAAAGCTG
>CAZMZM010000048.1:0-19592 GCA_964570865.1 uncultured Melioribacter sp. | reverse complement strand
GATTTTCTGTTCACACTACAGATTGCTTCACTCCGTTCGCAATGACGGTGATTTTCGAGTTTCCTCTGTTAGCACTACGGAATGACGGTAATTTTCGAGGTCGCAAAGACGAGTCTTTTTTTTACATGTGCTTTAATATAAGAATGACTATTTGTTCTAAATCTTGTTATTTTTGAATATCACTAAAATTATTTTTAGGAGGCATAACATGTCAGTACCAAAACCTTTTTTTCGTTGGAGACCTCATCCTTGGCACGGAATAGAGATCGGTGAGAATCCGCCGAGAATTGTTAACGCATATATTGAAATTACTCCGTTTGACAGAGTGAAATATGAAGTGGATAAATACACAGGCTATATGCATGTTGACCGTCCACAGAGAACATCATCACAACCGCCGGCATTGTACGGATTTATTCCTCAAACTTATTGCGGAGTAAGAACCGGAAAATTAAATCCTGTATCCGGAAACGGCGACCACGATCCTCTCGATATTTGTGTAATTAGCGAAAGACCGATTTCACGCGGCGAAGTTATATTACGCGCCAGAGTTGTCGGAGGATTACAAGGCACAGATCATGGTGAATCGGACGATAAGATTGTTGCAGTGTTGCAAAATGATAATATTTACGGAGATATTAACGACATCTCGGAATTGCCGCCAATCCTGATTGAACGATTGAAGCATTATTTTCTTACGTATAAAATGTTGCCGGGCGGAGAAAATAATTTCACAATCGAATCGGTTTACGGCTACGAGCATGCGGCAAAAGTAATTGAAGCGTCAATTGAAGATTATGATGAAGTTTACGGCGGGAAATAATGGTAAATATTAATAATATTGTTGTAATCGGGGATAAGGTGTTAATCAAACCGGAAGAGTCGATTAACAAAACCAACAGCGGTCTCTATCTTCCTCCCGGAGTAACGGAAAAAGAGAGAGTGCGAGGCGGTTATGTTATTAAAGTAGGTCCCGGCTATCCGGTGGCTTCTCCGGTTGATGATGCCGAACCGTGGAAGGATTCTACTCCGGTAAAGTACATTCCGCTTCAAGTGGAGGAAGGGGATTTTGCTCTTTTTACAAGAAACAGTGGAATCGAAATTGAAATTAAAAGCGACAAATATTTAATTGTTCCACAATCGGCTATTTTAATGATATTTAGAGATGAAGAACTTTTTAATTTTTAAGGAATAAGGATGGTAGAGGAATTTGTAAAATTTGTTGAAGAATATGAAGCTTATGTCGCAGAAAAAAGTAAGGAGCTGCATGCAAAATATTTCGAAGCTACAATTTCAGGTAATCCCGATGATTATCAAAAGGTTTCGGAATTAGAGTTTGAATTAAGTCAATATTATTCCGATAAGAAAAAATATGAATTCTTACTAAAAGTTAGAGAGTCCGGAAAAATAACCGAACACGTATTAAACAGGGAACTTACGCTCTTAATCAATTCATTTGCTTCACATCAATTCGATGAAAAACTGATGAAGCAAATTATTGATATTTCAACGGATTTGGAACATAAGTTCTCTACATATCGCGCCACCATTGGGGATAAGGAATATACCGATAATGAGATTGATAAAATATTGGAAACTTCAAAAGATAACTCCGAACTGGAATCCGCATGGAAAGCAAGTAAAGAAATCGGAGATGAGATTTCCGGGGAAGTAATTGAGGTTGTGAGACTGAGAAATAAAGCCGCACGGCAATTGGGTTACAATAATTATCATGAGATGAGTTTAAAATTAAGTGAGCAAACTCCGGATGAAATATTACAATTACTTGACGAACTTGATGTTATGACCGCATCAGGATTTTTTGCTCTTAAATCCGAGATGGATGAACGACTCAGCGCTCTTTATAATGTCCCGATTAATGAACTGAAGCCGTGGCATTATCAAGACAAATTTTTTCAACAAGGTCCTAAAATTGTAGATTTGGATTTGGACGGTTTTTATAAAGATAAGGACTTAGTGGAGCTTACCCGAAAATATTATAACGGAATCGGGCTTGAAGTTGATGACTTACTTGAGAAAAGTGATTTGTTTGAGAAGCCCGGTAAATATCAGCATGCATATTGTACTGACATTGACAGAGAAGGGGACGTTCGGGTTTTGTGTAACATTAAGCCGAATTACAAATGGATGGGGACAATGTTACACGAATTTGGGCATGCGGTTTATGACAAATATATAGAACGAAAACTTCCTTGGGAACTCCGAACTCACGCACATATTTTTACGACCGAAGCTATTGCAATGATGTTCGGAAGAATGGCAGCCGGCGCAAAATGGATGCATGATGTGGCAGAGATAGAAGCTGATAAAACCGATTCGATAAAAGAAGATGCGGAAAAGTTGTTACGGACCGAGCAAATTATTTTTTCGCGATGGGTGCAGGTAATTTACAGATTCGAAAGCGCTATGTATGAAAATCCCGAACAAGACCTTAATTCACTTTGGTGGGAACTGGTTGAAAAATATCAGTTGTTGAAAAAACCGGAAGGAAGAAATAAGCCGGATTGGGCTTCTAAAATTCATGTGGCTCTCTACCCGGCTTACTACCATAATTATATCCTCGGGGAAATTTTAGCTTCACAACTCTACTATTATATCAGTACAAAAGTTCTTGATTACGATTTCCCCGAAGATGTCAGTTTTGCAGGGAAAAAGGAAGTTGGTGAATATCTGAAAAATCTTTTCTTTTCATACGGAGCTGTTTACCCTTGGAACGAACTTATTGAAAAAGCAACAGGAGAAAAACTGACTCCTAAATATTATGCTATGCAATTTGTAAAACAAAGCATGTAGTTTGATGTTTTGTATAATCTGAGTTATTCAAAAGAATATTTCGGAAAGCCATTGAATTTTCGAGTATAGATTCAATTAGTAATATTTTATTTCTTTTCTTATTTTTAACATCTGTTATAAATCTGATAATATTTAAGGAGTGATAATACGGAAGTAAATAAACCGATATTGGCGATTGAAACAACTGCGGAAAATTGTGGAGCATCATTATTTTTTAATGATAAAAAATTTTCCGATTTTAACATTAATCAAAAAAATATTCACTCGGAAAAGTTAATCGAATTGGTAAAGCTTTCATTAGCCGAATTTGATTCTGATATTACCGATTTATATGCAATTGCAGTTTCAATGGGACCCGGCTCGTTTACCGGATTGCGGATTGGACTTGCAGCGGCAAAAGGTTTAGCTATTGGAGCAGGTTTGCCGATAATACCGGTTCCTACTTTTCTTGCAGCCGCTAAAATGATTGCAGCCGTGTTACCGATTAATACGGAATTCGTTTTACTTCGAAAAGTAAATATTAAGGAACTTTACGGTGAAATTTATCGTTCAACACAAGATGGATTTATAATATTAAGAGAGATGGAAATTATTTCAGCGAATGATATTGAAAATTTTGCCGGTGAACGGTTAGTCTATACTGACGCTAATAGTTCAAATTATTATAAAAAATTTCCTCCTTTGCCTGCCTCTGCAATTGCCAAGTGGGCAAACAAAGAAGGGGAAGCGATAAACGATTTTGATTATTTAGAACCAAATTATTTTAAAAAATTTATTCCAAAGGTGTAACGATGAAAAAACTTTTTGTGTTTATTCTGATTTTGTCTTCATTTACTTTTGCACAAGTTCCCAATAATAAACCTATGATTGCCGCTCCTCAAAAGATTTTCAATTTCGGAGATTTACGCGAAGGACAAATTGTAGCGCATAACTTTAAAATTTTTAATCGCGGCGGAGACACATTAAAGATTTCAAAACTGCGTTCATCTTGCGGTTGTACGGTAGTTAATTCCGGTAAAATGAATGTAGCTCCCGGAGACTCCACAATAGTACGCGCTACTTTTAACACACATAACAGAAAAGGTGAGCAGAGAAAATATATTTATGTCGTAAGCAATGATCCTGTTACTCCAAGGTTAAAGCTGCAGCTGCATGCAACGGTTTACGATAAAAATGCGAATATTGATTTAATAAAAAAAGGTCCTAAATTAAAACTCCAAACATATCAAATACAGTTAGGGCAATTGGAAAAAGGCTCGGTTAGAACTACTAAAATTAAATATAAAAACGTTGGAAAATATCCTTTGTCCGTTCAACAAATTAAAACATCGTGTAATTGTATTAAGGTTATTCCCGATAAGCTAAAATTACAACCGAATGAAATCGGCGTTGCTGAAATTAAAATAGATACAAAAGGTTTACAAGGCTCGTTAGCACGAACAGTTATGTTTTACACAAACGACCCGTTGAATTCAATACAAATGTTAACAATTTTCTTCAGTATCAAAAAGGATAAATAAATGGGCTGGTTTTCCAAATCAAAGCAACACATCGACCCTAAAAATAAAAAGATAGAATTGCCCGACGGCAAATGGACAAAATGTAACTCATGCGGCGAAATAATCCATGTTAAAACTTTGGAATTAAATGCATGGGTTTGTCCCAAGTGCGACAACCATTTCAGAATCGGAAGTAAAGAATATATTCAACTTTTGTTTGACAAGAATACATTCAAAGAGTATGATAAGAATATGAAGTCGGCTGATCCTCTGGAGTTTACCGACACAAAAAAATATAAAGATAGAATTGAAGCTACAATTAAAAAAACCGGTTTAAATGATGCGGTAACTACCGGCATAGGAAAATTAGAAGGTAAAAAAGCGGCTTTAGCCGTAATGGATTTTAAATTCATCGGCGGCAGCATGGGCTCGGTTGTCGGCGAAAAAATCGCAAGAATTATCGATGAAGCTTACAAATATAAAATTCCTGTTATTATTATATCGCAAAGCGGCGGAGCACGAATGATGGAAGGTGCTTTTTCCTTAATGCAAATGGCTAAAACCAGCGCCAGACTTGCAAGACACGCCGAAGCTAAGCTTCCTTACATTTCCGTACTTACGGATCCGACTACCGGCGGTATTACGGCAAGCTATGCAATGCTCGGGGATGTCAATATCGCTGAACCTCAAGCGTTAATCGGTTTCGCCGGTCCTCGCGTAATTAAACAAACTATCGGCAAGGATTTACCAAAAGGATTTCAGCGTTCGGAGTTCCTTCAAGAACATGGTTTTGTCGATCTGATTTCCGATAGGCGAGAACTTAAGGATAAGATTTCACAGCTTCTCGATTTTATGTCGATAAAATAAAACCCCACTGGTTGAGAATTGAGAATTGAAAATTGAGAATGGATAATTGATGAGCTTGATTGAATTTCGTAATGTTTCGTTCTCGTATGATGATGAAAATTATCTCATAAATGATGTTTCTTTTAATATTGCATCCGGTGATTTTGTTTCCCTTATTGGTCTTAACGGTGCCGGTAAAACAACTTTATTAAAATTGATAACGGCACAACTGCTTCCCGTACAAGGCAGTATCTTGATTAAAGGAAAAGAAATTTCGGATTACTCTCAAAACGAACTTGCTAAAAACATCGCTTTTGTCCCGCAAGATTATTCTTCAAATCTCCCTTATTCCGTTTTTGATTTTGTTGCCGGCGGTCGAACTCCTTTTATGAATTTTTTCGGCGTTCCTAAATCCAAAGATATTGAAGTGATTGAAAAGTATCTTGATTTACTACAAATATCCGAATTGCGAAATAATGCCGTTACAGAAATATCGGGAGGTGAATTAAGACGCGTAATGATTGCACGTGCCTTAGCTCAAGAACCCGAAGTGATTTTACTTGACGAACCGAATGCGCATCTCGATATTGAACATCAGTTGATAATTTTTAAATTGCTTGAAAAGCTGAATTCCGAAAATGGTAAAACAATATTAACAGTATCACATGATTTGAATTTAACCGCCATGTTCAGCAATAATATCCTTTTTCTACGGAATGGGAACTTGCTTAAATCTTCTTCCAAACAATTCCTAACCAAAGATAATATCTCAAAATATTTTCATGTAAATACGGATGTTATGGAAAGCAAGAACACTCTGAATATTACGATTTTAAGAGATTGATGTTTTTCCTGTTTATTCTTCCGCTTATTTATTTGATTCTTCAGAAGAACCGCCATCTTGGTTTGCCTTTGAATTCATTGGTCGATATTAATCCGGCGAATATATTTTATTTTGTGTTGCTGTTACTGTCTGTTCTTATTTATCTTATTTTTTCCGTGAAGAAGATTAAAGGGAAAGATAAAATAAAAAGAAAAATCCGACTAACCGGAATTGTAAATATCTTATTAATCGGGGCAATCGAATTAGTAAGATTCAAATATTTAGATTTATTCTCGGCTCATTATTTTAATGGATATCCTCTTGATAAAATTGTTATTGCCGGAGTTTATTCGATAATTCTCTTACTTATATTGTTACAGATTTTATATTTGTGGTTATCGCTGACAAAAGCAAAATTGATTTTTCTGCGAGCGCTGTTTATTGAATTAATATTCATTATTTCGATTATTCTCGGCTCGTTTATTGTCAATTCTAATTATCGGGAAAATCTGTCAATCTATACCGGAGAGCATGAATTTGATTACGTTGTTATAATGGGAGCCGCAGTTTTACACGTTGATAAACCTTCTCCGATATTAGAACACAGAATATTAAAAGCTATAGATATTTTCAGAAGAGGTTTGGCTCGTAAAATTATTTGCACAGGAGGCAATGCTCCGGGTGAAGTTGCCGAAGCGGAGGTTGAGAAATCAATACTTCTTGAACATGAAATACCCGAAAACGATATTATCTCGGAAGTGAATACTTCCACTACTTTGGAACAGATTTTATTCTTAAGAAATTTTATGCATCCGGATGAAAGCGCAATAATAGTTTCCGACATGTTTCATCTTAACCGTATAAACCAAATGGCAAAGACGATGAAATTGAATGTTGTCCCAATTGCATCAGGGTTTAAGTTGCCGAGCAAAAAATTATTTTATTACAAACTTCGTGACAGTGTCGCGACTCTTTTATTTCTGTTCTTCGGAGTTTAGCTTTTTAGCAATAACTTTTAGTTTACATTTCAGCAAAAACTTCTTCCGGTGAAGAATAATCTTTGAGGTAATAAATATGTATTCTGCTTCGATGTGTATTTAACCAAGAAAGAGTGATTTTGAAGTATTCCAAATCTTTTTCCGTAATATTTTCGTCATTATAGATTTCACCGACAAAAAATCCTTGAAGTGCGTCATCAAAATAATCTTTAGACTCAGCCGGATTATCTTTAATAAAAACTTTACCGCTTCTGAAAAGTAAGTAATCAGATGAGTTGGCTCCGTCCACAACAATCAAGCACTCCGCCTTATTAATCGGCTCCGATAGTACTGAAGTTTTTTGAATTTGGCTTAATAATAACTGAATTGTATCTCTTAGTTCCGCGGCTTTTTCAAATTGCAAATCGTCAGAATAATTCTTCATCTTTTTCAGCAATATTTCCAGCGCTTCCGAATTGTTTCCCGACAAAAAATCATATACTTTTTTAAGTTCAATGTTATATTGTTTTTTATCCTGATTTACACATGGGGCGGTGCATCGTCCGATTTCCGCAAGATAACAAATCCGCTTCTTTTTATATTCCTTTTCCGTGCATTCTCTTAACTTAAATGCTCTGTTTGCAATTTCGATTATTTTTGCCGCAGTTTCACGATTTGTGTAGGGTCCGTAATAATCATCACTATTTGGCTCAAATTTTCCGGCACTTGCCAATTTGGGAAAAGGAGTTGATTTATTGACTCTGACAAAATACGTTTGAGGATACCGTTTCTGTAAACTGTTAACTTCGGGTAAGTATTTTTTTATGAAAGTCGTTTCCGCAAGCAGAGCGGTCAGCTCGCTGTTTGTCTCAATAAAATCAATGTGTTTAGCCATTCGCACTACTTTTTTCGCCTTCTTGTCCGCAGTAGAAAGAAAGTAACTCCTTACTCTTTTCCTTAAAGATTTGGCTTTCCCTACATAAATAACGTTTCCTTTTTTATCAACAAAGAAATATACTCCGGGTTTATCGGGAATGACCGATAGATCGTCCAACAAAGATTTTTTTATTAATGTAGTCCGCAACGATTTTGAAGGGATATTCTGAAATTTCAAAAGTTGTTCTTTAGTTTTAATCCCAAAATCTTCTTCAAGTTGTTCAATCATTCTTAAAAAAATCTTTGCCGTAACATTTGCATCCCCTAAAGCACGGTGAACATTTTTATGGAGCAATCCGTAATGTTTTCTTAAGGCGCTTAAAGATTTACTTTTTAATCGGGGGAGAATTCGTTTGGCTATTTTTAATGTGCAAATAATTTGAATATGAGAAATATCAATCCCCGCGAAATTAAATTCAGCTTTGAGAAACGAATAATCAAAAGGGGCATTATGCGCTACCAACGTAGAATCCCCAATAAAATCAAGTATCTCGTAAGCAAGCTCTTCAAATATTGGAGCATCTGTTACATCTTCCCGAGTTATTCCGGTTAGCAAAGTAATCTGATACGGGACCGGCATAATCGGATTAATAAAGGCAGAATATGTATCTGTAATTTCTCCTTTTTCAATCTTGACCATCCCGATTTCAAGTACCTTTGAGTTCTTTGCAGATAAACCCGTAGTTTCGAAATCAAGTACGACAAAATTTGATTCTTTTATTAAGATGTTGTTTTTTGGCATAAAAAAATTTAATTCCAATTAATGAAACTTATCGGAATTCGTATTTGAGTGTTATATAATTTTATAAATTAATTCCCGACGAGGAAAGACAGAATCCTTATCGGGAATTTTTTACACTTCACTATCCGGATAGCGGTAAAAACCATCAACCCGGAGGCCACTTCATCTGGCGACCGCCGAGCAAGTGCATGTGAATGTGGTAAACCTCCTGTCCGCCATGTTTACAGCAGTTATAAACCAAGCGGAATCCGTCATCGGCTATTCCTTCATCCTCGGCAATCTTATTGGCGGCTGCATGCATTGCGCCTAAAATTGCGCCGTGTTTTGAAGGGTCAAGTTCTTTTACCGTAGCAATTTCTTCTTTGGGAATAATCAGAATATGCACGGGAGCTTGAGGATTAATGTCTCGAAAAGCCAGAACTGTTTCATCTTCATAAACAATGTCAGCCGGTATTTCGCGCTTGATAATTTTGGAGAAAATTGTTTCGCCCATAATTAATTCTCCTCTTTTTCGAGATTGTATTTTTTTATTTTATTGTAAAGGTGACTTCGCTGTATGCCTAACTCTTCAGCGGTCTTACTAATATTCCAATTATTTTGTTTCAGATGTTTTTCAATGAAAATACGTTCGGTTTTTTCTTTGAACTCCGCAAAGGAATTTGTCATATCAAAAAAATCATCTATTTCGGAAATATTAACGGGAAGGAATTTTTTTATTGCCTCTAATTTAACTGCTTCATCCGGTACCATAATCATAATTCGTTCAACCAGATTTTTTAATTCCCTGATATTCCCCGTAAAGTTGAGTGATTTTATAACTTCTATTGCTTTATTCTCGAAAACCTTTCTCGGTAAGCCGTTATCTTTATGCAGCTTTTCGATGAAATAATTTATTAGAATAGGAATATCCTCACGTCTTTCTCTCAAAGGGGGAACGGTAATCGGGATTACGTTCAGCCTATGAAATAAGTCCTCACGGAAGTTGCCGTTTTTAATCTCTTCGGATAAATTTTTGTTTGTTGCCGAAAGCACTCGAACATTAATATGTATATACTCGTCACCGCCGACCTTTTGCAATTTGCCTTCTTCCAGCACTCGTAATACTTTTGCTTGCGCATCTAAACTCATATCTCCTATTTCATCGAGAAAGAGAGTTCCTCCGTCAGCTTGCTCAAATTTGCCTGCGTGGTCTTTTATTGCGCCGGTAAATGAACCTTTTACATGTCCGAACAATTCCGATTCAATTAATTCGCGCGGAATGGCGGCACAGTTAACTTCCACGAAAGGGAAATCCGCCCGTTTGCTTTTATTATGGATGGCACGGGCAACCAGCTCTTTGCCTGTTCCGTTTTCGCCGGTAATCAATACGCGTGCATCAGTTGGAGCCACACGTTCCACAATAGAAAGAATTTCTTTAATTGATTGGCTTTCACCAATTATTTCATACTTACTATCAATTGTAGATTTTAATTTCATGTTTTCTTTTTGTATGGAGTAACTTTTAATCGCATTTCTGACACTAATTAAAAGTTTATCACGATCAATTGGTTTCTCCAAAAAATCGAAAGCCCCGTGTTTAGTGGCTCTGACAGCATTTTCCAAACTGCTGTGAGCCGAAATCATAATTACCGGAGTCTTAATTTCATTTCGGGCAATCCAATCCAAAAATTCGAACCCGTTAATTCCGGGCATCTGGATATCGAGAAGAATAGCGGCATATTCTGAAAACTTTAATTTATCTTTAGCTTCTTCCGGAATGGTTACATACTCGGAATAATACTCCTCGTAATCAAGAATCATTTTTATGCTTTCGCATATCTCTTTTTCATCATCAATAATTAAAATGGACTTCATTGTGTTCTCAAAAATTTTAACGAATAAATTTTAATGATATCGGACGGAAAAACCTTTTTGCCGGAAACAAGTAATTTACCGAATAAATTGCCGTATGTGTTGACTGCTAAATCACGTTCGTCAAAAGCTCCGTCTATCTTAAAAGTAAGTTCAAAACTTTCCACAAAGATACCGAGAAATTCGTTTAAATTAAAAAAGTTTAAATTATAACCTAAAAAAGCATTTCCGAAAAAATGAGAAAGTTTGTCGGTGTCACAATTTTTCTCGAAAGGTGAATCCGCTAAAAAATTATGAGGGAGCGATTCCAATCTATTCTTGAATTCATTTTCGGTTAACGTGGGAAGTAGGAGAGTAAGCCGTCCTTTATCTAACGGAGTCTTGAGATTCATCTCACGAAAAGGAAGAAGGGCAAAGGTAAGTGCCAATAGTGCTTCCGAGGTATCTCCGGAATTTAATTCGACCGACTTGGAAAACAACGAATCAATTGCCGCAAGTTCTCCCTCGTTCAACCTTATTTTATAAAACCTTAAAGAATTTAAATACCGATTAATTTTAATAACGGAAGATTTCAATCTTGTGTTATCGGGTAAGGATTTAGCTTTCACAGAATGTGAAAAGGAGACCAAACCAAATAGCAACAACAAAATATAAAACGATTTTGCCGAGCAAAATATTTTTCTGAAGTCGGCGATTAACTTGTAAAACATCGCTGAAAAATATAATCGATGTTCTTTAGAATTTCAGATGTATCAAATATTTCTTTAATTTCATCTTCACTCAAGTATTTACGTACTTCGGAAGAATCTAATAATTCTTGCTTCAAGTTCTTAGCTTTATCTTCCCAAACTTTCATTGCCGGAGATTGGACAAGCTTGTAAGCTTCTTCACGCGTAGCGTTCTTCTCAACAAGCTTAAGAAGGACTCTTTGTGAAAAAACCAATCCTCGAGTTAAATTAAAATTAGAAATCATATTCTCGGGATAGATAAGGAGATTATCAAGAAGTTTAATTTCGAGATTTAACATATAGTCAAGCGTTATGCAGCTGTCGGGAACAATAACCCGTTCAACTGAAGAGTGGGAAATATCTCGCTCGTGCCAGAGAGCGACATTCTCCATTGCAGCCATTGCGTTGGCTCTTAGCAAACGGGAAAGTCCGGCAATTCGCTCGCTGACAATCGGGTTCCGTTTATGCGGCATTGCCGATGAACCCTTTTGTCCTTTTGAAAAAAATTCTTCGGCTTCCAACACTTCCGTTCTTTGCAAATGTCTGATTTCAATAGAAATTTTTTCCAACATAGTTCCGATTATTGCTAAAGTGGAAAGGAAGTGTGCGTGCCTGTCTCTCTGAATAACCTGCGTGGAAACTAATGCGGGTTTAAGTCCCATCTTTTCACAAACATACTCTTCAACTTTAGGAGTAAGGTGCTCGAATGTTCCTACGGCGCCGGAAATTTGTCCGACGGATATTGTTTCAATTGCGTCTTTTAGTCTCTGTTCATTTCGTTTGGCTTCTTGGTACCAAAGCGCAAACTTTAATCCGAAAGATGTCGGTTCGGCATGAATCCCGTGACTTCGTCCGATTGTCAAAGTGTCTTTATGCTTAAGCGCTTGCCGTTTTAAAACATCTTGAAGTTGTAAAAGTTTAACGAGAAGAATTTCCCCGGCTTTTTTCATTTGATACGATAAAGTTGTATCTAAAATATCGGAAGATGTCATTCCGTAATGAATATGTCTTGATGCCGGACCTACGTTTTCGGCAACGTTAGTAAGAAAAGCAATTACATCATGTTTGGTTTCTTCTTCGATTTCCAATATACGTTCTACATCAAAATCAGCTTTTGATTTAATAATTTCGTAATCCTCTTTAGGTACATCACCCAGTTTCACTCTTGCTTCAACAGCGAGAAGCTCGATTTTAAGCCATGTGGAATATTTGAATTTATCTTCAAAAACGGCTCCCATTTCAGGGAGAGTATAACGTTTAATCATTGAATTTCTCCAACTTCATTTTGAATGTCAGCAATTTGCCGTCCCTTAATATTCTTACGTTAATTGTATCACCCGTAAAATATTGATTAAGAATTGAGATAATTGAATTATCGTCTGTAACGATAAATTTATCAATCCCAACTATTATGTCGCTTACAAGCAATCCGGCTTTTTGAGCGGGGGAATTTGGAGCAACACTTGTAATAATAACACCTTTAACCGAGTTAAGATTAAAATATTTTGCCAGACGTTCATCAATAGGTTGAATTTTTAATCCTGTCCAAAAGTCCCGTTCAACCGTACCGGTCTTTTTTAATTGTTTAATAATCTTTTTAATTTTATTTACCGGAATAGCAAAACCTACGCCGACACTTCCCGAACCTCCGTTGGGTGAATAAATCAATGTATTCATCCCTATCAGTTGTCCGAGCACATCCACAAGAGGACCGCCGCTGTTTCCCGTGTTAATGGCAGCGTCGGTTTGAATCATGTTGATGTAAAATCTGCCGTTAACAGCATTCAGATTCATTCCGGTTGCGCTAACAACACCAACGGTAACGGTAGGTTTGTCATTTATTTCGAAAAGCCCAAAAGGATTACCTAATGCAATTACCCACTCACCGATTAATATATCGTCCGAGTTTCCTAACTTCACGTGAGGTAAATTTTTCCCTTCTATCTTAAGAAGACAAATATCAGTCGCATGATCTGTGCCTATAATTTTAGCGGGATGTCTCGAACCGTCGGTCATTGTTATTATTACTTCGGATGCATCTCCCGCAACATGGTCGTTGGTTATTACATAACCGTCCGAAGAAATAATCACTCCCGAACCGAGTGCCTTAACTTCTTTCTGATAAACTCTGTCGCCGAAAAAGTATCGGAACAACGGGTCGGCTGTAAAAGGATCGCGGTATTTTTTTACTTTGGTAACGTTGATACCGACAACAGCCGGGCTAACGTTTTTAACCGTTTCAGTAATAATAGTTTGTTTGGATTGATAAACTTGATCATTTAATTTGGATTTGATTGCCAACGTATCAGTGTGAGATTCCCTGTCATCAAAATCGGGAACGGCGGCGGCGGAAGTTGTATCGGCAACTTCTGTTTTGGATGAGTTTAAATTGGGATTAATATATTTGAAATAAATATAAGAAAACCCGACTGAAACCAATAGAATTGTAATTAACGTTGAATAGACGATAGTCTTAAATTTGTTCATTTATTCCTCAAAATGTTTTTCTTTTCTTTATCAAAATATTGCTTTAAAGGTTTGTAATGTTTAACGAGTATTATAAAGAGCAAAACCGAAATTGTTGCAGAAAAAATAGTATTCGATTGAGGCATAACAAGCGAATACTTGGCAAGAACATCTGTCGAAAAAATAACAAGAAGCAACAAAAGGAATGTAGCCGAAGCATTTGCAAAATGGACATTCTTTTTGTAAATGTAAGTGGCAACCCAAAGTAATATCCACAAACCGGGAATTACGGGGGCAATGATTACAGAACCTCCCAAAGCGGTTGCGAGACCTCTGCCTCCCTTAAATTTTAACCAAGGTGTAAAACAATGCCCTGCAACTGCAAATAAAAGAGAAGTTACCATAAAAGTAAAATCTCTCCCGAAAATTAATCCGGTTAAATAAACCGCTATTAAACCTTTTAATAAATCTATTGTAAAAACAATAATCCCTGTCGTTTTGGAACCGGAAACCCTTAATGCGTTCATTGTTCCGACATTACCGGTACCCGATTGAAGAATATTAATCCCTTTTTTTCGTAGCACTAAATATGCTGTCGGAATAGAACCGAATAAATATCCTGAAACGGCAATTAATAATAAATTCATATAATAGAATCCTCTTTCATAAATTTGCATTTCAAATTTAATAGTAATAAACTTATGTTTTAATTTAAGAATTTTGGAGATATAAAAATGATAAATTTAATTGGCACATTCAATGTGAAACCTTCGTTGCCGGAGAATTTAGAACCTCTTCGTGAAATAGCCAATAACCTGTACTGGACTTGGAATAGTGATGCAACCGATTTATTTCTGCGATTAGATAGAAAGCTTTGGAAAAAGTTAAATCACAATCCCGTTCAACTATTGGGTAAGGTTAGCCAGGAAAGGTTGTCGGAAGTTTCGAAAGATGACGGATTTGTTTCTCACATGAATCGAGTATATCTCGAAATGGAAGTTTATCTGAACGAAGTAACATGGTACCAGAAAAATTTTGAAACTCACGATAAGCCGTACATCGTTTACTTCTCAGCGGAATTTGGTTTGGCTGAAAGTTTACAGATTTACTCGGGTGGTTTGGGCGTTTTGGCAGGTGACCATTTGAAGTCGTCTAGTGATTTGGGTCTTCCGCTTGTAGGAATGGGGCTTTGTTATCGAGAAGGGTATTTCCAACAATACTTAACCGCCGACGGTTGGCAGCACGAACGTTATGAGAATAACGATTTCTACAATCAGCCTATGACATTAATTAAAGATGAAAAAGGTAAAACTTTAAAACTATCATTAAAGTTTCCGGGCAGAGATGTTTTTTTTCAAATATGGAAAATCGATGTCGGGCGTATTCCTCTTTATCTGCTTGACACAAACGTGGCTGAAAACTCTTTGCATGATAGAGACATTACCAAATCGCTTTATGGCGGCGACAATGAAACAAGAATTCAGCAGGAAATACTTCTTGGAATCGGAGGCATTCGTGCAATTCATGCAATGGGCATCTTACCTCTTGTTTGCCACATGAATGAAGGGCATTCGGCGTTTCTATCATTGGAACGAATCAGACATTTAATTGCTGATCACGGTTTAACGTTTACCGAAGCAAAAGATATTGGATTTTTCTCAAACATATTTACTACTCACACTCCTGTCCCTGCCGGCATAGACGTTTTCCCGAACTCATTAATGGAAAAATATTTCAGCAGATATTACAGGGAAGAGTTGAGAATTTCCGACAAAGAATTTTACAAACTCGGTACGATAATAAAAGACAGAGAACCTACCGAATTTAACATGGCGCATCTTGCAATGAATATGGCAGGGTTTGTTAACGGAGTAAGTAAGCTGCACGGTAAAGTTTCAAAAAAGATGTGGGTTGACGGATTTAAGGAAATTCCATTTAATGAAATCCCGATTGATTATGTTACAAACGGAATTCATACTTACTCCCATCTTTCCGGCGAAATGCATGAACTTATGTTAAGATACATAGGTGAAAGATTTGACACGGACATTGATAACCCGAAATTGTGGGAACGAATTGAGGATGTTCCGGACGAAGAACTTTGGAGAACTCACGAAAGAAGAAGAGAGCGTTTAATAGCATTTGCCAGACGTAGATTAAAAGAACAGGTTAAGGAAAGGGGCGGTTCAAATTCGGAGTTGAACGCCGCGAATGAAGTCCTCGATCCTTCGGCTCTTACAATTGGTTTTGCAAGACGATTTGCAACATACAAAAGAGGAAATTTAATATTTCGTAATTTGGAGCGCTTGGCAAGTATTTTGTTCCGAACAAACAAACCGGTTCAAATTATTATTGCCGGAAAGGCACATCCCCGTGATGATGAAGGTAAACGTATTATTCAGGAAATTGTAAATTATGCAAAAGGGCACAATCTTCGTAAGCGGATTGTGTTTATCGAAAATTATGATATGAACGTTGCTCGTTACATGGTTGAAGGTTGTGATGTTTGGCTCAACAACCCTCGGCGTCCGATGGAGGCAAGCGGTACTTCCGGAATGAAAGTGATTGCTAACGGCGGTCTGAATTTTAGCGTCCTGGACGGATGGTGGGATGAAGCTTATACTCAGGACGTTGGTTGGAAAATCGGTAATGCGGAAGAATATCAAGATTTGGATTATCAAGATGAAATAGAAGCAAACGTAATTTACGACGTACTTGAAAAAGAAATTGTTCCTCTCTTTTATGATAGAGGAAGTGATAATTTGCCCCGCGGTTGGATACGAACTATGAAAAATTCGATGTCCCGACTCGGGTCGGTATTTAATACTAACAGAATGGTTAAGGAGTATTTCAATAAGTTTTATGCAAACTCATATGAGAGACGAAAACTATTAATGCAAGATAACTGGCGCGAGGGGAAAAAGTTTTCGGAATGGAAAAAGATGATTTACGAAAACTGGGGAAATATTAGTTGTGAAGGGGTTGAATTTAATAACGGCTCTGAGCATAAAGTAGGCGAGACAAATAAAGTAATTGCCAAAGTTAATCTCGGTGCTCTTTCCATTGAAGATGTTGACGTGCAAATTTATTACGGCAAGTTAGACGATATCGACAAATCGGAAAGCAACAAAAGTATTTCAATGTCGCCGGTTAAATCTTCAAAAGAAAACATTGTTACTTACGAAGGAATTATTGAATGTGAAGATACCGGTAAATTCGGATTTACAATCAGGGTTGTCCCTAAACATTCACTATTGATAAACCCGTTTGAGCTTGGCTTGATTAAATGGGCTAAATAATTTATTTATCCGGTTTGGATAGTTTGATTATCCTATTCAAACCGGATTTTATTTATTATTAATTATCTTCCCATCTTTCATCTCAATTACATTTTTCCCGATTTTGCGCATTTCCTTGTTGTGGGTTACAATCAAAAGGGTAAGTCCAAATTTATCTTGTAAGTTTACAAGCATATCTTCAATAATTTTACTTGTTGCGGAATCAAGGTTGCCTGTCGGTTCATCCGCAAAAAGTATGTCGGGATTATTTGCTAAAGCGCGGGCAATTGCTACTCGTTGTTGCTCACCACCGGAAAGTTCTGCAGGTTTATGGTTCGCTCGTTCTGCAAGTCCTACTTCTTTCAATAATTCTTTTGCACGCTTTAAAGCAATGGGGAATGAGTTATTTTCTACAAGCATGGGAAGGGCAATGTTTTCAGCTGCCGTAAATTCGGGTAGGAGATAATGGAATTGAAAAACAAATCCGATTTTTTGATTCCTGAAACTTGAGATTTCTTCATCACTTTTATTGAACAAATTTTCATCATTATAATAAACTTCTCCGGAATCGGGAATATCTAATCCGCTGAGAATGTGAATAAATGTGCTTTTGCCGGCACCGGAAGCCCCAACAACAACGGTTGTTTCCGATTCTTCCAATTCGAAAGTAACACCGCGCAAAACTTCAATTGATTTTTCTTCGGTATGATACGTTTTGTAAATATTTTCACATCTTAAAATGTTTGCCATTTTATTCCCATTTTATTGCTTCAATTATGTTAGTTTTAGCCGCTTTAATTGCCGGATATATGGCGGCAGAAGATGAAAGAAATAATGCCATTAAAGTAATAGCAATAATATCAGAAAAATATAACTTAACCGGAATAGCATCAATTATATACTTGGTCGGATCAAGGGGATAAATATGAAAATATAACTGTAAGAAGTAAATAAATATTCCGGCTACAAAACCCCAAAATGCTCCTTTTAATCCGGTGAGTAATCCTTCGAACAAAAAGATATTTTTTATTGATTTAGTCGTTAAACCAAATGAACGCATTACGGCAATATCCTTTCTTTTAACGGTTACAGACATTGTGAGCGAACTTAAAATATTAAATGAAGCTATTGCAATAATTAAGCTGAGTAGAAGATATGCGCTCCATCGTTCGATTTGCATAACTGTCAGTAATTGTTTGTGGGTATCTTTCCATGTAAATATTTTTATTGAGTCGAGATGTAAATTTTTCAAATCTTGTTTTATTAAATCGACTTTCTTAAAATCTTTTGTAAAAATCTCTATTCCAGATAGTCTGTTTTTTTTGGAAAATAAATATTTGGAAAATGATAAAGGTATAAAAATATAATGAGAATTAAGTTCGTTGTTCCCGGTAGAAAAAATACCGGCAACTTTTAATTTTACAATTTTAGGCATTAGCAGAGTAGCAACTGATTTTTCAAGGTTCTGAAAACTTGTAATGGAAACCGTATCTCCCAATCTGGCATTTAATTTAACGGCGGAATAAAGGGAGAGATAAAGCTGGTCTTTTGTAGAAACATCAGAGGTCGCATCCGCAAATCGCTTGAGTCTGAAGTTTTTTGAAAAAAAATAATTGTCCTCAATCCCTTTCACGGTAAGGATATCAAAATTGCTACCTACTCCAATAATCGCTTTACCTTCCGAATAAAGATTAAATGACTCGATTTGATTGTTGTTGGCAAGGTAATGTTTTATTTTAGCGATCTCTTCATTGCTTATCGGAACTGTAAATTTAACTTGTATATGCGGTTCGGCTTCAAGCATCATTTTCTTTGCAAGTTCTCCGAAACCATTGAATACCGAAAGAACAACCAGCAACGCTGCAACCCCGAGACTAACGCCTACAACGGAAATTCTGGAGATAACAGTAATAAAGTTAAGTCGGCGTTTCGATTTCAAGTATCGTTTGGCAATAAAATATTCTATCATCAGTTATCCCTTATTGCTGAAATAGGAGTTATTTTTGAAGCAAACTTGCTCGGCACCCATGATGCGAGAAAACCTATAATAAATGTACCGAGAGCTACAATTAAATAGTATTGCCAAGCAAATGCAATATTTAAATTATTTATAAAATATATGTCGCCGGGGAGTTTAACAATGTGGTAGATGTTTTGTAATAGTGTTAATACGATTGTCAGCAACCAGCCCGAGATAATTCCGAATAACGTTATGATAAGTCCCTGAAGTAAAAAAACTTTAGATATTGTATTTCTCTTAAAGCCTAATGTTCTTAGTATTCCGATAGTTTTTTTACGCTGTAAAACTAAAATAAAAAGCGCACCGATAATATTGAAAGCGGCGACTAAAATAATAGCTGTAAGCACAATCGGAATCGGCTTTTTCTGAAGTTCAATCCAGACAAAAATATTTCTGTGAATATCAAAAATCGATCTTGAGTAATAAGGGTAGGGAAGAGAACCCTTCAGCTTTCGAGAGATTTTGTCGGCTTTATTTATATCTTTTATAAAAATATTGTACCCGCTTATTTTATTCCGAATATCGAAAAGATTAGCAGCATCTTTGAAAGACGTAAAAGCAAACGAATCATCATAATATGGCATACCGAGATAAAAGATACCGGAAACAGTA
>CAZMZM010000047.1:0-19623 GCA_964570865.1 uncultured Melioribacter sp. | reverse complement strand
TTTGGAATGGAAGTTTTCAATAATTTCGGATTATCAGTCCGCATTTTATGGAATTTTTAAGTATTTTGTATTTTTTTGAATTTAAGATTTAAGGCAGCAACATGATTATAGTCGTTAACAAAAATGCAACTGATAAAGAAATCAAAACGCTCAAAGATTTTCTGGTTAATAAGGGCGTTGAAATTCACGAGTCCGAAGGTATTTCTAAAAAGATAATCGGAATTATCGGAGACAAGCATAATTTGGATAGAGATGCAATTTTTGCATTTCCCGGCGTGGAAAAAGTTATTCCGATTATGGAATCATATAAACTTGCTTCACGAAAATTCCATCCGGCAAATACGGTTGTTGACGTAAACGGTGTGAAAATAGGCGGCTTAACTCCCGTACAAATGGCAGGACCTTGCTCAGTGGAATCGGAGGAACAAATATGGGGAATAGCCGAAGAGCTTTCCAAACAAGGAGTTGACGTGTTGCGAGGCGGTATTTTTAAACCGCGCTCAAGCCCTTATTCTTTTCAAGGAATCGGCAAAGTAGGATTAAGTTGGATTAGGGATGCAGGAAAGCATTTTGGCTTACCCGTTATTTCCGAAGTAATGGAGATCAAACAAATTGAAATAATGTACGATTATATAGATATTTTTCAGGTTGGCGCACGCAATATGCAAAACTTCAGATTGCTTGAAGCGCTTGGCAAAACCGATAAACCGATTATGCTTAAGCGTGGAATTTCTGCCAAGTTCAGTGAGTTTTTAATGAGCGCTGAATATATTTTATCAAACGGAAACGAAAAAGTAATATTATGTGAACGAGGAATCCGTACTTTTGTTGAGTACACACGTAACACGCTTGACATAAATGTTATTCCGATGATTAAAAATGTATCGCATTTGCCTATTATTATTGATCCGAGTCACGCTACGGGAAGAACGGATTTAATTACACCCGTTACCTTTGCCGGATTAGTTGCCGGCGCCGACGGATTTATTGTCGAAGTACACTCCAAGCCTCAGGAGGCGTTATCCGACGGAGCGCAGCAGTTGAACTTTTCACAGTTCGATAAAATGATGCAGGATTATAATCTGATTAAAGATTCGATTATTCAATTACGTAAAAATAATCACTCTAAAATTGAACAAGATGTATCGGATTCTTTATAACGTCAAATCCATTAAAAGCGTTACCCTTCCTTCGTCTAAAAGTATTACGCATCGGGCGCTAATACTCGGTGCATTAAATTCGGGGAGAACCGAAATTTTAAATCCGCTGTTTTCCGAAGATACTATAATTACAAGGGATGCTCTAATTTCATTCGGTGCCGATATTGAAACACTTGAAGATAAATTTGTTATAACACGTCCGATTGGTAAAGTTCACAATGATGAAATTTTTCTTGGAAATTCCGGTTCATCAGCCAGATTTTTAATTCCGCTTGTATCCCATTTGGATAAACCGATTACCTTTTCCGGAACATCCGAATTACAACAAAGGCCCTTCTCTCAGCTTTTTGATGTTTTGCGTAAGATGGGAATGAAGATTGAATCTGAAGATAACTCGCTTCCTGCTAAAATATTTCCTGTTGAAAAACATTTATCAGGCAAATACAATCTCGGCGAGCTTCCTTCATCCCAAATTGTTTCAGGCATTATGATGGCTGCCTCTAAAGGGGTGGAACCGGTTTCATTGATTTTCAAAAAAGGATTGCCTTCGTTTCCTTACGTAAAAATTACTCGGAATATGATGAGTAATTTCGGGTTAAACGTCGAACTCAATAAAAGCAAAGTAACTGTAATTCCCGAACCTATAAATTACGATTGGAACTATACTTGCGAAAAAGATATGTCGGCAGCCTCATACTGGTGTGCATATTCGCTGATAAATAAAACCGAAATTTCATTCCCTAATCTTCGTCTCCCTACAATGCAAGGGGATGAGGAAATCTTTTTAATTGCCGAAAAACTGGGCGCCGAGATTAAGTTATATAAAGATAGCGTTGTAATTAAAGGTAAAATAACATCCGGACTTGATTGGGATTGTGAGACGATTCCTGATATTGTTCCAACGCTTGCGGTTATCGGTATGTTTGCTCCTGAACCTTTTGTGCTGCGAAATGTGAAAAATCTTCAGTACAAAGAAAGCAACCGGATAAAGGCAATCGAAGAAAACGTAACTCGCTTAGGAGGAAAAGCAATTTATGAAAACGGAACTCTTACTCTGTTGCCCTCCGATAGTTTACACGGCGGAATTATAAATTCATTTAACGATCACCGTATCGCGATGAGTTTTGCGATTGCAGGCACCCGAATTGAAGGCGTTACTATTGACAATCCGGAGTGTGTGTCAAAATCTTATCCCGATTTCTGGAACGACTTTACCGAGTGGAAAGGAAAAAACGATGGATGAAAGACTAAATATCTCCGTTATTGGGCTTGGGCGTTTCGGTTCTTTTTGGGCTGGTAAATTAAGCAATGTTGCCGATGTTTTTACTTTTGATATTAATTCTTCCAGGTTAGCATCATCTTCGGAATTTGCAACACCGGTCACACTTAATGAAGCGTTGGCGAAAGATTATATTATTCTGACAATACCTATCCGCGACATTGAGAGTTTTATAAAACAAAATGGGAATAAAATTAAACCGAAGAGCGTTTTAATTGATTCCGCTTCCGTAAAAACTCCCGTAGTCGGCTGGTTCGAAAAGTTGCTCCCTCCGGATGTTAACTATTTTTTCACTCATCCCCTTTTCGGTCCCGATTCGGGAAGCGCCGGATTAAAAGGGCTTTCGATTACATTGCTTCCGGGTAAAATAAACTACGGCAATTATCTTAAATTCGTAAAAATGCTGGAATTACTCGGATTAAACATACTTACACTTTCTCCCGAAGAACATGATTATTTGATGGCGTATAATCTTAATTTAATTCACTTACTCGGACGTTCGCTTGCAATGATGAATATTTCTTCAATCTCTCTTAAGATGAACGCCTTAACTTACCTAAACCGTATGTCGCACTATGTAGTTAATGATTCAAAAATTTTATTCGAAGATTTTTTTGCTTACAATCCTTTTTCCGGAAAGATAGCAACCGAACTAAAAAACAACATTGCAAAAATCATAAACGAGCTTCCTACAATTAAAGGTGAGTAAGTTGAATAAAATTAGCGCAAAAATCTTTCTCCTTTTCTTTATTCCCATTTATCTTTCCTTTCCGATAAAAGGAGTAGCACAATACAAAACAATAAAGAAAAAAATAAACAAAATTTTGCGGGATGAAAATCTCTCCGATGCTTTTACCGGAATCGAAATTTTTGATATTAGCGGAAACCGCGAAGTTTATAAATATAACTCCGAAAAATTATTTACTCCGGCATCCAATCAAAAAATATTAACTACTGCCGCCGCACTTTATTTTTTGCCTGACGACTTTAAATTTACAACACTTGTTAGAATAGACGGACCATTAGTCGATTCGGTTTTGTACGGAGATTTAATTATTAAGGGGAAAGGGGACCCTCTATTTTCTTCAACGGATTTAGACTCTCTCTCTTTGGAAATATACTCAAAAGGCATTAGGGAAATCCGCGGGAATGTGCTTGGCGATGTGGCTTGGTGCGACTCATCCTATTTTGGGACCGGGTGGATGTGGGATGATAATCCAAACGGATATATGCCATATTTGTCGGCATTAATATTAAATAAATCAAGAGTTCTTCTTGAAGTAACTCCAACTCATCCTACACAGTTAGCAAAAGTCAGGTTTATCGATAGTGCAATAAAATTTCCGCTTTCCAATTTTTTGATTACCGTTTCCGGGGATAGTTCCAATTTCGAAGTTTCCAGAGATTTTACACATGCGGAAAACAGTTTTTTTTCAAACGGTTTTATTTCCGAATCCGAAACGCCCGATACAATCTCGTTAAATGTTTATAATCCGAACGGATATTTCCTCTCCGCTTTAAAGCATAAGTTCGACTCGCTTGGAATAAAAGTAACAGGGAAATTTATAACTTCACGCAACGCACCATATATTGCCGATTTGTTTTCTCTTTCTCACGCACTCGATAGCGTAATTACCGAGACTAATAAAGAAAGCGTAAACATTAATGCGGAAATGCTGTTACGCTCGTTAGCTTCGGAATATTACGGTGAGCCGGCTACTGCAAATAACGGAGCCAAACTTGTGGACAGCTTGATTTTATTAAGCGGAAATAATCCCAAGAACTTTTTTATTGCCGACGGAAGCGGACTATCGCGTTACAATTTAATTTCGCCTAAACTAATTACAGATATTTTTATTTTCTTGTTGAAACAGGCAAACGATAAATATAACCGGCTTATTGATAGTTTTCCGATTGCAGGAAATAACGGCACACTAAAAAAAAGAATGCAAACGGGATTTGCTTTCAATAATGTACGTGCTAAAACGGGTACAATGTCAAACATTAGCGCTTTAAGCGGAGTTGCCGTAAACCGCAGAGGCAGAACATTTTTATTCTCAATCATGATGCAAAACTACAGCTGCAAAACTACTGCAATCAGAGACTTACAAGACGCAATATGCGAAGTGCTTGCAGGCAGCCGATGATAGATTTGTACATTTACTAAAGCCCTTTGCAGGAAAGGGGAGATAAGATATTTCTCTGCAAAAAAAACACTAACATTTCCTATTTATACAAAAAGCGTTTAATTTTATGAGTCGGCGTTTTAATAAACGGTTCAGGTTGCAGTTCAATAAAATTTAATCTCGAAAAAGAAGGAACGAGAGAATTGGTTTTTTCCATTATCTTTTTCAAAACATCATCTATTACTTTTCGGGCTTCCGAATCATTCATTTTTCCTGTGTCCAATAAATCATCCATTGCCTCCTGATCCAAATGAACAAGAGCGACTAACTTACCGTTTCTGTCAATCACTACAGATTCAAGAACAAATTCCTGCTGATTAATTACACTTTCAATCTCTTCGGGATAAATGTTTTTTCCGTTAGCCCGTAATATCATATTTTTACTGCGCCCTTTAATGTATAGGTATCCGTCTTTATCAATAATGCCTAAATCACCGGAGCGGAACCATCCGTCCTCAGTAAAAACTTCTTTGGTTCTCTCTTCATCCCTGTAATATCCTTTCATAACATTCGGACCTTTTATTAATACCTCACCTTCAATTTTGTGAGGATCGGGACTGTCAATTTTTACTTCCATCCCTTCTAGCACGTCTCCGCATGAGCCGAACTTTGCTCTGTCCGGAGGAGTACCCGTAACTAACGGAGCTGTTTCCGTTAAACCGTAACCAATCGCATATGGAAAATTCCCTTCCCTTAAAAACTGTTCCACTTCCTTTGAAAGGGGAGCGCCTCCCATGCAAAACATCTTAATTCTTCCCCCAAAAGTTTCCATCAACTTTTCACCGGCTTTTTTATTAATAATTTTTCGGGCAAACGGGAAAGAATATGCTTTTTTTACGATTCCACTTTTGTTAATCTCTTTTAATATTTTACCTTTATAAATTTTTTCAATTATCAAAGGTACGGCAAGCATTACAGTAGGTTTAACTTTTCCTAAGGCGGCAACCAAACTTGTAGGAGTCGGAGGTTTTTTCATATAATAAATTGTAGCCCCAACCATCAATGGAGTTATAAATCCGAGAGTTGATTCAATCGTATGGAATAACGGTAATATCGAGAGAAGAACATCGGTTTGATTAATACTAACAAGGTTAATAGTTGCTTTGGCATCGTAAACGATATTTCTCTGTGTAAGCATTACCCCTTTTGAGTTTCCTGTAGTACCGCTTGTGTAAAGCAATGCAGCCAAATCATTTTCTTCAATTTCTTCGTTTTTTAACCCAACATAATTAAGAGCTTTATCTAATATTTTGGCAAACTCAATCTTTCCGTCTCTTACGGCATCCTTTAGAATATCCGACTTAGTTTCATCAGGGATTACGCTAAAATTATCCAATAAAATTTTCTGATCTAAGAAATCAAGTTCTAAGTCTTCAATTTTTTCATATAGTTTAGAGGAAATAAAAATAGCTTTTGCTTCGGAGTGCATTAAAATATGTTTTATTTCAGTCGGCTGAAACTCAGTCATGATGGGAACTGCAATTGCACCTATTGTAGTAATTGCCAAATAGCTGATTCCCCAGTTAATACTGTTCTCGCTAAGTATTGCAACTCTATCTCCTTTTACAATTCCCCTTGATTTCAAAAATTCCGAGAGCCTTTCCACTTTTTCTTTCAGTTCTTTGTAAGTAACTTTTCTGCCGTCAATTTCGGCTAAAGCTATATTATTGGAATAATTTTCGGTGGAAGTGTTTACTACTTCCTTAATTGTCAGTTTCGATAAATTTTGCATATTTCCCTTTCAAATATTTAATTTTTCCCGAGTAAAATATAATCAGATTTCAAGTAATAACTAAAATAAAAAAGGAATGGCAATGAAACAAACAATTTTGTTTTTGCTGATGTTTGCACTGACTGTTACGGCTCAAACTCAAAAAAATAATGTAAATAATTGGGAAACTGAAGCTGTTGTAGGAGTTAATTTAAGCCAAGTTTCTTTCAGTAATTGGGCAGCCGGCGGCGAAGATAAACTATCGTGGAATTTTATTGGTGAAGGGAAAATAAATTATACGAAAGACAAATTATCTTTCAGTAACTATCTAAAACTTAATTACGGACGTTCAAAAGAAGGAAGCGGATTAAATAAAACTATTCAAAATGAACTTTTTTATAACAACAGGGTTTCCTACAAATCCGGCTGGATATTTGACTACTACGCCGGGGCAAACCTTATTACCCAAATTGCTCCAGGATATAATTACGGCTCAGCGGAACCTGTTCAAGTTACGGCTTTTTTCGACCCAGCGGATATCACGGAATCTGCCGGTCTGATTTATGACAAAAGCAAAATTATTAAAACTCAACTCGGTTTGGGCTTTCATCAAGTGTTAGCCGATAAGTTTATTAATACTACTAATAACCCTGCTACAACCAAATTAGAAAAAGCTAAATACGGAACCGGAATTGAAAGCATTACAAACTTAAAATTAACATTAGACAAAAACATGCTGTGGACTTCTTACTTGCGACTTTTTTCTGCATTCGACAGACTACAAACATGGGATGTAAGATGGGACAATACAGTAACAGCATCGGTTAACAGTTGGCTAAATGTAAATTTTACTCTGCTGGTAGTTTACAACGAAGCCCAAATAAAAAAAACACAAATTAAGGAAGCTCTCCAGCTCGGCGTTTCTTATAAATTGTTATAATAATTTTGTGTTAATAAGGGTAATTTTTTTACGGTAATACCGGAAGAAGATTGTTCAAACTCGCCCTAAATTGCTTTTTAATAACACAATTTTTTAGTCCTTTCTTATATTAAGAGAGGGGATTGGGGATGAATTCATGATGTTATTTTTCAGTAATCACGTCTCATTCCTTTCGTCTTTCAAAAGAATAAATTTCGGTTAATTTTATAAAACAAAATTTATTGTGATTCGTCAAATATTTTTCAGAAGTCTTTTATATCTCATTTTTTATGACTTCTGTTTATATTAGAACTTCATTAATTAAGAAATTAGAAAATATTATGGCTAAATTATTACTTTTAGGGGACGAAGCTGTCGGGCAAGGAGCAATCGACAGCGGCATCTCCGGAATTTACGCTTATCCGGGAACTCCTTCTACGGAAATAATGGAATATGTTCAGCGTTCCAAACCGGCTAAAGAGAAGAGAATTAATGCTGCTTGGTCGGCAAATGAAAAAACGGCAATGGAATCCGCACTCGGAATGTCGTATGCCGGAAAGCGCGCAATTGTTTGTATGAAACACGTTGGGCTGAATGTAGCTGCCGACGCATTTATGAACTCTGCAATTACGGGCGTAAACGGCGGACTTGTAATAACGGTTGCAGATGACCCCTCGATGCACTCGTCTCAAAACGAACAGGATTCCCGCTATTATGGTAAGTTTGCCCTAATTCCTGTACTTGAACCTTCGAATCAGCAAGAAGCCTACGAGATGACCCGCTCGGCTTTCGAACTATCCGAAAAATATGAAACGCCTGTCCTACTAAGAATTACAACCCGTTTAGCACATTCGCGTTACGGAGTTGAAGTGGCCGAGCCAAAACCACAACGGGAACTGCTGCTTCCGCCTGATCCCAAGCAGTTTATTCTACTTCCTTCTATTGCCAAGCAACGTTACAAAAAGTTGCTTTCCAATCAGCCGAATTTTGAGATGGAATCGGAAAATTCGGAGTACAACCGTTTTATCGATGGGGAAGATAAATCTATTGGAATAGTTGCTTGCGGATTAGCATACAACTATTTAATGGAAAACTTCCATGACGATGTTTGCCCTTATCCGATAGCTAAAATCTCTCATTATCCTCTTCCGAGAAAAATGTTGACCAAATTGAGGAACGAATGTGAAAAAATACTTGTTCTTGAAGAAGGTTATCCTGTTGTTGAAGAAGAACTTAAAGGTTTTTTTGCGGACGGAATAGAAGTAAGCGGACGTTTGGACGGTACGCTACCAAGGGATGGTGAACTAAATCCTAATCTTGTTGCTGTTGCATTGGGTAAAGAAAATTTGGTTGGGGAAAATCCTCCGGAATTTATTTCCGAAAGACCTCCGGCAATGTGCCCCGGATGCGGACATATTGATTTGTATAATGCTTTGAACGAAGCAATGAACGAGTATGGTCCTCAGAAAGTTCTTTCGGATATTGGATGTTACACATTAGGAGCTCTTCCACCGTTTAACGCAATAAGTTCATGCGTAGATATGGGAGCTTCAATAACCATGGCTAAAGGGGCTGCCGATGCCGGAATGCGCCCTGCCGTTGCTGTGATTGGGGACTCCACATTTACACATTCAGGAATAACGGGTTTGCTTGATGCCGTAAATGCAAACTCGCCCGTTACCGTAATAATTCTGGATAATGCTGTTGTGGGAATGACAGGTGGTCAACCTGCAGCCGGCGAAGGGAAGATTGACCAGATTTGTCTTGGTATTGGCGTTAAGCCGGAACATCTTCGTGTTGTGGTTCCGCTAAAGAAAAACCATGATGAAATGGTAAGAGTATTAAAGCAAGAGTTAACTTACGACGGCGTCTCGGTAGTTATTGCACGTAGAGAATGCGTTACCGAGTTGGCACATAGAAAAAAGTTAGAAATTAAATCGAAAAAGAAATAATAATTTTTGAGTGAAAATAAGATGAAGAAAGATATTATTTTATCCGGAGTCGGCGGACAAGGAATACTTTCGGTTGCTGCTGTTATCGGATTAGCTGCAATGGAGGAAGGTCTTTTTATTAAACAATCCGAAGTTCACGGAATGAGTCAGCGGGGCGGAGCTGTAGTTTCACATCTTCGTATTTCCGACAGAGAAATTTTCTCCGACTTAATCCCATTCGGAGGTGCGGATATTTTGCTTTCAATTGAACCGATGGAAGTGTTACGTTATCTGCCTTACTTAAAAAAGAAAGGCTGGATTATAACAAATTCTAAACCTTTTGTAAATATTGCCTATTATCCTGAGCATGAAAAAATTCTTAATGAGATTAAATCAAAACCTAACAGCATAATTGTTGACGCTGATGGAATAGCAAGACAAATGCATGCGCCTAAAGCCGCAAACATTGTAATTGTAGGAGCTGCCTCAGGTCAATTGGGAATTAAGTACGAAAGTTTAGAAGCCGGAATTAGGAAAATTTTCGGTAATAAAGGAAATGAAATTATTGAACTTAATCTTAACGCGTTGCAAGCCGGCAAACAAGCTGCTGCAGTTTAAAATAAAAGGACTTTTTTGATGAAGAAATATGCTCTTATTGTTCTGTTGATTACTTCTACTATTTTCGCTCAAAGATCAAATCCTTGGAAAGCTGTTGCCTCTAAGATTAATGAAAAGATAACAATTGACGGTAATTTAAATGAACCGGCTTGGATAAAAGGGGTAAAGATTTCAAACTTTACCGAACAAGAGCCTGTCGAAGGAGCTAAACCTACTGAAAAAACTGAAGTTACCTTCCTTTATGATTCCAACAATTTGTACGTTGGTGTTTGGTGCTGGGATTCGGACCCGGAGAAAATAAGCGCAAAAAAAATGAATCGGGACAGTCGGTGGTGGACTGACGATAACTTTGAAATAATCTTCAGCCCGTTTAACGACAAACGCAACGGTTATTTGTTTGTAACAAATCCAAACGGAATGATAACCGACGTGCTTATTTCGGACGGAGGAAAATCGACAAACATTAACTGGAACGGCATCTGGGATGTTGCAACAACAATAACGAACAAAGGATGGTTCGCAGAGTTTGTCTTTCCGTTTTCTACCTTTAAATTTCCAAACTCAAAAGAGCAAGTTTGGGGATTAAATATGGAGCGCAACATCAGACGAAAACTGGAACAAGTTGTTTGGCAAGGTTGGAGTAGAAACACCGAGCTTGAACAAATTTCAAACGGAGGTGAACTGATCGGAATTAAAAATATTTCATCCGACAAATTCATGGAACTCTACCCTTTTGCCTCCGGAGGTCTTCAAAAAACAACCGGTGAAAAATGGATTAATAAAGGTAAAGCCGGTTTGGATGCGAGTATTATTTTAACTCCGACAATGAAATTAAACTTAACCGCCAACACTGACTTTTCGCAGGTTGAATCAGACCAACATCGAATTAACTTGAGCCGTTTTTCTCTTTTCTACCCTGAAAAAAGAAAGTTTTTTCTTGAAGGCAAGAACGTTTTTGAAGTTAATATGACCGGAGGAACGCGAATTTTTCATAGCCGGAGAATTGGTATTAAAGATGGAGAGGAAATTCCGATTTACGGAGGAGCACGACTTTTGGGGAAAACCGGTAATACACATTTGGGAGTACTGACAATGCAAACCGCTTCAAAAGATATGGTTCCTTCAACTAATTATTCCGTTATGCGTGTTAAGCAAGATGTTCTGGACCGTTCTTACGTCGGCGCTATTTTTACGGGAATGAACAACGCCGACATGAGCAACTATGTTTACGGAATAGACGGCAATTATGCTACTTCAAAATTTTTAGGGAATAACAATCTTAATATTAACGGAGTATTTTCTCAATCATTTACTAAAGGGGAAACCAATAAGGATAATTCGTCATATACCTTATTTGTTGATTTTCCCAACGACTTGATTGATTGGAGCGCTCGAGTACTTTCAGTAGCGGAAAGCTATAATCCTGAAATCGGTTACGTTAGAAGAAAAAATATTGTTATGTATTCCGGACATTTTGTTTATTCCCCCCGTCCGGGGAAGTGGGGAATCAGAAGACTGGAATTTAAACCTCTCGATTTTGATTACTACGAAACGAAGACAACCCACGAAATGGAATCGCTGAATATGGAGTTCCGTCCTCTTGGATTTATTACCGAGAGCGGAGAAGGTTTTGAGTTTAACATAATTAGAAGTTTTGACCGTATTGACGAAGCTTATGCGGTGTTCGGTGATAACGAAATCAATCCCGGAAAATATTGGATGACGCGTTACGAAATACAAGCTCATTCATATTGGGGCAATCCTTTTTTTGTGCGCGCAAATTTTATTTGGGGACAATTTTATTCCGGAAGCGGTTATTCTCCAAACCTTTACGGCAGTTGGTCTATTTCAAGACACCTCGCCGTAAACATTGGGTGGCATCGGAACTTTATTGAATTAAATGGAATTGATTTTACCACAGATGAAATTTCCGGTTCGGCTTCTTATTCCTTTAATCCTAAATTATTTACAAATATTTATGCCCAATGGAATAACGAAGAAAATCAAATTATTCTTAATTACAGAGTCAACTGGATTCCGAAAATCGGAAGCAATTTTTATTTTGTAATTAATCAAACGGTAGAAACCGAAGGTGGAAAATTACATAATACCGATTTGGCAATTTTGGGTAAATTTGTTTGGTTATTTACATTTTAATTATTTGAAGGCAGCGGTTAACAATCATATTTAGCAGATACAAATCTGTAAAGTTAATGTAAATTGTGGTTTTTTTACATTGTACCAAATCTTCTTAAAGTTAAAATAATTTTTATAATTTAAAAAGATGTCATAAATTACATTTTTACAAAACAGAAAAGTAACTATATGAAAATTTCAACTCGTGTAAACAATCTGTTTGGAACTGAGTATCCGATAATTCAGGGCGGAATGGTTTGGGTTTCCGGATGGCGTTTAGCTTCCGCTGTTTCAAACAACGGCGGACTCGGTCTAATCGGCGCAGGTTCCATGAAACCCGAACTTCTGAAAGAACATATTCGCAAATGCAGCTCTGCTACCGATAAACCGTTCGGGGTTAATCTTCCGATGCTGAGAAAAGATTCACAAGAATTAGTCAATACAATTATCGAAGAAAATGTAAAAATCGTTTTTACCTCTGCAGGGCATCCAGGTAAGTTTATCGAGCAATTTAAAGCCAACGGAATAAAAGTTGCACATGTAGTATCTAATCTTAAACAAGCACTTAAAGCCGAAAGTGTCGGGTGTGATGCCGTAGTTGCCGAAGGAGTGGAAGCAGGGGGGCATAACGGTCCGGATGAGCTAACGACATTTGCATTAATCCCTACTGTTTTAAGAGAAATTAAAATCCCGCTGATTGCGGCCGGAGGAATTGCAACCGGCAGCGGAATATTGGCGGCAATTGCTTTGGGTGCCGAAGGTGTTCAAATTGGGACTCGTTTTGCAGCGACAGTTGAATCTTCAGCTCACGAAAACTTTAAACAAGCTTTGGTAAATGCTAAAGACAGAGATACAGTTTTAATATTACGCAAACTTGCTTTTGCCCGCGTTATTAAAAATGATTTTGCCGAAGAAGCAATTAAAAAGGAATTTTCCGGTGTCGGTGAAGAAACACTTAAAACTTTGCTTGGAGAAAAGCGTGAAAAAATCGGAATGTTTGACGGCGATTTGAATAACGGAATGCTTGAAGCCGGCGAAGGCGTGGCTTTAGTTGATAAAATTGAAACTGTCGAAAATGTCATGAATACTCTTATCACGGAATATAAACAAAGGTTAGATGAAATTATGAAGATTTCAACTTAATGCCGAACGAAAGTTTTTATATTGGTTACAGATTTTGGTTTGAGAACGGAAAAGAACTTCTGTTTGATATTGAACTGGATGCTGATACTTTACTATTGAAAAACAAATCTGAAGAAGGAAAAGATTGGGCAAAATTAGAATCTTTTAAATGTCCTAACTGTCCTCTCTCACTATCTGAAAATAAATATTGTCCTCTGGCGTTAAGTCTTAAAAACATACTCGGAAAGTTTTCCGATATTCAGTCAACCGAAGTTGCGGATGTTTTCGTTAAAACAAACGAGCGTACTTATCATCAAAAGGTTGCAGTTCAACGCGGACTAAGCAGTTTGCTCGGTGTTGTTATGCCAACAAGCGGATGCCCTGTTTTAGCCAAACTAAAACCTATGGTCAAGTTTCATCTTCCCTTTGCCACATCTGATGAAACGGAATTCCGTGTTTATTCATCATATCTTTTTGCTCAATATCTGAAAAATAGAAAGGGGAGCCGTCCGGATTGGGAAATGAAGAATCTACAGCAAATTTATGATGATATTTCAACTGTCAATTATCACGTAACAAACAAGATTAGAGAGTTAAGCAAAAAAGATGCAAACTTAAACGCCGTTGTTATTCTTGAAACGTTTTCATCTTTTGTTTCAATGAGTTTACAAGATAAAGATTTTGAACATCTTGATAAATATTTTGACGGGTTATAATAATCCGTAGATTTATTTCAAAACATGAATATTCATCTCAAGTAAACTTTGAGATTACAACTGTGCAAAGATTTTAATAATAGTGAAGATTAAAACTTATTAATTATTCATGTAAACCTCGCAAGCATTTGTAATACCATCAAAAGTAGAGCATCAATTTTGTATTTAATCTTTTTACAACTTGACTAAGAAAAATATTTTGTTAATTTTTATTTTGCATCATAAAAGAAAATAGAGGAAAAATGTATTCGGAATTCCAATCGGAAATAATAGTAAGACCTGACGATATCGACATGAACAATCATGTTCACTTCTCCAAATACTTGGATTATTATCTTGCCGCAAGATTTGACCAGATGAAAAAAGATTATAAAATGTCGATGGATGAATTTTTAGAACGGGAAATGACTTGGTTTGCACGAAGTATAACGGTTAACTTTAAGCGTCCGCTATTGCTCGGAGATGTGGCTTTAGTTAAAACACAAATTACGGGATATAAAGCCGCTTCGGTATTTGTAAAATTCGGGATTTATAGAAAAGGGGAAGATAAAGTTTGTGTTGACGGAACTTCGGAATTTATTATTCTCTCGACTAAATCGGGTCGTCCAATCAGAATACCTGCAGATGTTCTCGAAAAGTATTCTGTTTAGCCGTTTAAGAATAAATTTATGAATAATACTCAGCTCCGATATTCCTAAAAGGGAAATACGCTATCATTTTTTCTTCGTTAATATTATTTTAGGAGATAGTAATGAAATTAAAAGAACCCGCTCCACCGAAAGAACTGAACTGGAAAGATTTGAAATGGCAGTGTAGTTATAAAAAATTTGAGTTTGACTCCACTGATTCTATTGAGATTGAGAATGAAATTGTAGGACAGGAACAAGCTTTAAATGCTTTGAAACTCGGAGTGGAATTACGCGCACAAGGATACAACATTTTTATTACCGGACTTTCAGGGACGGGTAAATTCACCACAATTAAAAAAACCTTAGATAGCATCAAACCTAAATGTACAAAACTGAGAGACTACGTTTATGTAAATAATTTCGATGATCCCGATAGACCATTAGCCCTCTCATTTAAAGCAGGCGAAGCAAAAAAGTTTAAGAAGGAGATTCATAATACTCTTAATTATTTGAGAAAGACAATTCCCAAAGCGCTTGAAAGCGAACCTTTTATCTCCAAGAAAAAACAACTTATTGACAAACTGAATTCGGCTCAATTTAAAATTACGCAGGAATTTGAGCAAAAATTACGGAAAGATAATTTCACTCTGGGGCAAATCCAAGTCGGTCAATCAATGCGCCCTGAAATTATGATTAATACCGGGAAAGAACCTATCTACATTCATCAAGCAGAGGAACTTGTTATTAACGGAAAAATGACCGAAAAGGAATTTAAAATTATTTCCCATAAATATAACGAATATCAGCATGAACTGGCAAACGTAATCAGAGAAGGGATGAGATTGACAGGCGAATTTCAAGATGAATTGCAAAAGCTTGAAAAATCAGCAGTTCAAACAATAATCGACGCAGCTTTTGAATCTTTGGTAAGATTATTCTCAGATAATAAAGTTAAAACTCATCTGCAAAGAATTAAAGAGACGATTGAGCTTAACTTAAAATTTTTCAAATCTTCAATGCCCGGACAAACAGCAAGCGAGGACGACGAAGATATTACGCTCGATGATTATCTAAGAATATATGACGTAAATATTATTCTCGATAACAGCAAGCGAAAAGATTGCCCTGTTATTGTGGAAACAAGTCCTACCTACAACAACCTTTTCGGAACAATCGAAAAATACAGCGATGGCAACGGCGGATGGTTTTCCGATTTTTCACGAATAAAAGCCGGTTCCCTTTTACGCGCTAGCGGCGGCTATATAATAATTAACGCTCAGGATGCCTTTACGGAATTCGGTGTTTGGAAAACATTGAAACGTGTGCTTATTTATGGAAAGCTTGAAATACAAGATATTTATCAAGCGGTTACTTTCAGTCCCAGTGTGCTTAAGCCCGAGCCGATTAATATTGACATCAAAGTTATCTTTATCGGTAATAACTATATTTATTATCTCCTCTCTAATTACGAAAACGATTTTAATAAAATATTTAAAGTTAAAGCCGAATTCGATTATGAAATGGATAGAACCGAAAAAGCATTAATTCAATACGCCGGAGTAATAAAAAAAATAATCACATCCGAAAAACTTTTGCCATTCGATAAATCTGCTGTTGGAAAGGTTATCCAGTACGGTTCGCGTTATGCAGGCGAAAAGGAAAAATTGACTACACGTTTCTCTTATATCGCCGACTTACTCAGGGAATCTTCCTATTGGGCAAAAAAGGAGAAAAAGAAATTAGTAATTTCAGAGGATGTAAAAAAAGCATATAACGAAATGAGAAAACGCCACTCATTATATGAAACTAAGACCCAAAAGATGATTGAGAAAGGAACAATCTTAATTGATACCGAAGGCGAGCGTGTTGGACAGATAAACGGATTAGCCGTTTACGAACTAAACCAATTTTCATTCGGTAAGCCTACAAGAATAACTGCTGCCGTTTCACTCGGGAATGGCAATTTTATTAACGTTGAACGCGAGGCGGGATTAAGCGGTAGCAGTCATAATAAAGCGGTACTTATTATTTCCGGTTATTTTCGGGAACTTTTCGGAAAGCGTCATCCCCTTTCGTTTACGGCAAGCCTGGTTTTCGAACAAGCATACGGAACTATCGATGGCGACAGTGCTTCCGTTACCGAGATTGCGGCAATTATTTCTGCCATTTCAGGGCTTCCCATTAAGCAAAATTTTGCTATAACCGGTTCGATAAATCAAAAAGGGGATATTCAACCTATCGGAGGTGTGAATGAGAAAATCGAAGGCTTTTTTGATGTTTGTAAAGCAAAAGGATTAACCGGAACGCAAGGCGTAATAATACCGGTTCAAAACATAAAAGATTTAATGCTTAAAGATGAAGTAGTTCAGTCAGTAAAGAAGAAAAAATTTCATCTCTATTATGTGTCGAGAGTAGAAGAAGCTTTGGAAATATTGCTTGGCGTTGCCGCCGGACATAAAACCAAAAGCGGTAAATATCAGACTCACACAATTTACGGATTAGTTGAAAAGCGATTGGAAGAAATGTACAACCTTACACGTCCTCAAATGCACCGCAAAACAAAAAAGAAAGACGAAACTAAATCTGAAAAGAAAAAGACGGAGCGCAAGAAATAAAATGATAGATTATGAAAAAGGATATTTGGAAAGGACAAAAATATTAGCAACATTAGGTCCCGCAACCGACACACTTGAAATTCTAATACAACTGATCAATGAAAGCGTGGATGCGTTCAGACTGAATTTTTCTCACGGCGATTACGACTACTACGAGAAATTGTTCGGCAAAATTGATAAAGCTTGCGAAATAACTAACAAGCCGGTAGCTGTTCTGGTAGATTTACAAGGTCCTAAAATCAGGATTGGAAATGTTGACGGTACCGTAACGCTTAATCAGGGTGATAATTTTGAAATTACTACGAAAGAAACTATCGGTAACAACAAACGAGTTTCAACTTCGTACAAACCTTTACCCGATGATGTAAAAATCGGCGAAGTGATATTGATTAATGACGGTTTGGTAAAACTGGAAGTTACTAAAATTGAATCCGATTCTGTCTTTTGCAAAGTGCTTGAAGGAGGAGAAATATCCTCTAAAAAAGGTTTGAATCTGCCGGGTACAAAACTCAGCATTCCATCGATAACAGAAAAAGATTTTCGCGATTTGGAGTTTGCACTGAAACACCGTGTTGATTTTGTAGCGCTTTCGTTTGTGCGGAAAGCTGACGATATTCATCATCTCCGCTCGTGGATGTTGGAGCGAAACTTCAGCAAACAAATAATTGCTAAAATTGAAAAGCCCGAAGGAGTGGAAAACTTTGAAGAAATTCTCAAAGCCTCCGACGGAATAATGGTGGCACGCGGCGATCTCGGTGTGGAAATGAACACGGAGTTGGTTCCGATTATTCAAAAAAAGATTATCAGAAGGTGCAATGAAACCGGCAAACTTGTAATTACCGCAACACAGATGCTTGAATCGATGATACACAACGCAATCCCAACACGCGCGGAAGCTTCCGATGTTGCCAATGCGGTAGTTGACGGAACGGATGTTGTAATGCTCAGCGGCGAAACTTCAGTCGGAAAACATCCGGCGCTAACGGTTAGGACGATGCGTCATATCCTGGAAACAACCGAGCTTAATACTCCGAAACTTTACAACACGCATTATGAAATAGCCGATAATTTGGAAAGTAAGATTTTTGAAAACATAGCCAAAGCTGTTGTAAATGTAGCCGATGAAGTAAAACCAAAAGCAATTGTTGTTTTTACTTACGCCGGAAGAACTGCGGAATCCCTTTCAAAATATCGTCCAAAATCACCGATTTTTGCTTTTTCCAACTCGTTTGCCACTCTTAACTTTTTAAATTTAAGATGGGGAGTTGAAGCGTTTTTTCTTGATGACTTTTCCGAAGAGGATGAGGCAATTCATAAAGCAGCTGAATTGTTAAAGGCAAAAGGTTTAGCCGAGGCAGGAGATTTACTTCTATTTACGGCAGCCGCTCCGCTTTCCGAAAAAGAACGAAGGACCTGGATGAGGTTTTTGATTGTATAAAAATTAATTATTATTTTTTCCCGTTAACAAATATGCGCCGGAAAAATGCAAAACTTAAAATCGGCTAATTGGTGGGAGACCACTGAAAAGGATAAAATCAAATGTACCCTCTGTCCGCGCTACTGTATAATTGGTGAGGGACAGAAAGGGTTTTGCTTTATCCGTGAAAATATTGACGGTAAACTTTATTCAACCGGTTACGGCCGCCCAACAGGATTCGGGCTTGACCCAATCGAGAAAAAACCGCTCTTTCATTTTTTACCCGGTACCGAAATATTAAGTTTTGGTACGGCAGGGTGCAATCTGGGATGTAAGTTTTGTCAAAACTGGACAATGAGCAAGGCAAAGTTGGAAGAAACCAATTCCCTTTTTGCCACTCCGGAGGATGTTGTTGAGCTTGCAAAAAAATATCACGCACCTTCCATTGCTTATACTTACAACGACCCGACGATTTTCGGAGAATATGTAATTGACATTTCTAAGATTGCGCGCGAAGAGAATATCCGCAGTGTTATGGTTACTGCAGGCTACATCGATAAAGAGGCAAGAAAAGATGTTTATAAATTTATTGATGCCGCAAACGTTGACCTAAAAGCATTTTCGGAAAAGTTTTACCACAATCTCACATCTTCGCACCTAAACGAGGTTTTGGAGACTCTAATCTGGATCAAAAAAGAGACTGATATTTGGCTTGAAATTACTACCCTATTAATCCCCGGTGAAAACGATTCCCCCGATGAAATAAAGGCAATGTGTAATTGGATTACTGCAAATCTCGGTGACGAAGTTCCGCTTCATTTTACAGCATTCCACCCCGATTTTTTAATGCGTGACAAACCCCCGACACCTCACGCAACGTTAATAATGGCAAGAAACACTGCACTATCGGAAGGGATAAAATATTGTTACGTTGGCAACGTCCACGATAATGAAGGTGAAACAACTTACTGTCCCGATTGCGGAGCTCCATTAATCAAACGCGATTGGCACTCGGTGTACGGAAACATACTTGTTGACGGTAAATGCCCGAAGTGCGGGACGGAAATTGCAGGAGTGTTTAATTGAACCGAAAAAAATAGTTCAGAGTAAACCAATAAATAAAACATAAAGCAAGTCAAGTAAAATAAGAAGTTACCTATTCACGGTAAGAGTAATAAATAGCA